>CAZTLW010000029.1:0-20859 GCA_964614585.1 uncultured Acidimicrobiia bacterium
CGGCGACCCGGTCCCGGCCCCGGGGTGGGAGTCCGCCGAGGTCCCACCCCACGTCACCGACCTCTCCGCCAACCCTGGGTTGTGAGCGTCGGTCTCGGGCAGTTCTGGGGGCTGAGAACCCCGAGAACGCAGGTGTGAACCCTGGGTTGGGGAGTCGGGGTTCGGGGTCAGGTCTCGTAGGTCGCGCCGTCCTCGGCCACCCGGAACCCGAGCGAACGGACGTGCGCCGAGGCCGCCGAGTCGGGGTCCACGAGCGGGTTGGTGTGGTTGAGGTGGGTCAGGACCACCCGGTCGGCGAGGTCGGCGAACCGCTCGAGCGTGTCGGGGACCAGCGGGTGGGGGATGGCCGACAGGTCCCGACCGGGCACCTCGTCCGCCGACCAGAACGTGGCATCGACCAGCGCCAGGTCGTGGTCGGCCACCACCGATCGATGGTCGGGCCAGGCGGTCCAGTCGTCGATGTCGGGCAGGTAGAGCACCCCGCCGATCGAGATCGCCACGGTGTCGGTGAACTCGGCCCGATGGGGGACCGACACCAGGTCAACCCCCTTCAGCGTGGCCGGGACGAGCCGACCCTCGTCGAACAAAGCCGCCCACGGCTGGTTGGCCCGCAGGAAGCCGAGCATCGACGGGGTGGCCACCACGGCCAGCCCGTCGATCGCGGCCGCCTCCGTCCCGAAGTGCACCAATCCGGCGTAGTGGCCCATGTGCCCGTGGGTCAGGGCGATGGCATCGACCGGCCGGTGGAGCTGGTGGCGGACGTCCGGGGAGACGTCGCACAGCACGGCGAGCCCGTCGGCCTCGACGACCACCGAGGAGGCGGTCCGGGTGGGGATGGCGCCCTCGGCGGCGGCCCGGTCGTGGGGGTGGTCCGAGCCCAGTTGGGGGAGGCCGCCGTCCTGGCCCGAGCCGAGGACGGTGACCCGGGTCATGGGGCCGCCCGGTCCAGGAAGACCGTCTGGGTGGCCCGGCCGACCTCGCCTTGGCGGTCGTAGAGCCGACCAGTGGCGATGCCCCGCCCGGTGCGCTGCCAGACCGAGTCGGCGGCGACGCCCACCCAGTCGCCGACCGGTTCGCGGGCGAGGCTCACCGACAGGTCCGAATTCATGAACACCCATTCGTTGGGTTGGGCCACCCGGGACATCCCGTTCACGAAGTCGCCGAGGACGATGGCCCGTTGGGTGCCGGTCGTCTCCTCCCCGTCGACGAGGGGGACGAGCATCGTGAGCCAGGTCGTGGCCGGGCCGGGCGACCGGAACGAGCCCTCGACCTCCTGGATGCCCACCCCGCGCCGGCCGAAGGTGATCGGCCCGTCGGAGCGGAACGGCATGACCTCGGTGAAGTGCTTGGCGTCGTCGGGGTAGTGGGGTGGCTCCCCGGCGGCCTCGGGCAGGTCGAGGTCGGTGACCCGCAGGCGTTGGCCGAGGCCCCGGGCGAGTTCGGTGTCGCCGTCGAAGAGGCGCACCTCCGCCGTCTGGATCCGCTTGCCCTCGCGGACCACTTCCACGACCACCTCGAGCGTCGTCACGGGCACGACCCGGAACAACTCGACGGTGAGCCGGGCGATGGCCATGTCGGTGAGCGACGGGGTCCGCTCGATCGCCCGGGCCATGAGGGCCGACACCACGCCGCCGTGCTGGCCGTCGGGGTACCACTCGGCGGCCGAGAGCCGGGTCGACTCGACGAGGTCGCCCCCATGCGCCCCGACCTCGCCGGTGGGGACGTAGCAGGCGGTCGGCTCGGCGGTCACGGACGGGGACGCTACCCGCCGCCGCGTAGCGTCCCGTCATGGCGCGGCACGGCTATGGGACGCTGATCCTGGTGACGGCCATCGTCGCCGCCATCGTGGGGGTGGCGGTGGCGGGGCTCGGGGGTTGGGTGACCGCCCGGTCGACGACCGCCGCAGGCGACACCCTCGACCTCACGGTGGAGGCGCTCCGGGCCGCCGACGAAGGCGTGGCGGTCGCCGGCGATGCCGTGGATGGGGTCCGCGGGGTGCTCACCGAGGCCCAGGCGACGATCTTCGCCGCCGGCATCGCCCTCGGTGAGGCAGCCCCGCTCGTCGACGAGGTGGCCGAGACCCTCGGCACCGACGTCGCCGACGCCGTGGACTCGGCCGTCGACTCGCTCCCGGCCCTCGTGGAGGTGGGCGGGGTCATCGACGCCACGCTCGGGGCGCTCGGCTTCATCACCGGGAACCCCTACGAGCCGGACGTCCCCCTCGACGAGGCGCTGGCGGACCTCGAGACCGCCCTGGCGCCGATCCCCGAGCAACTCCGGACCCAGGCGGCGTCGCTGCAGGAGGCGAATGCCACCACGACGAACCTCGCCGAGGGGTTGCGGGCCACCGCCGAGGAGTTGTCGATGCTCGGCCGCTCGCTCGAGGAGGCCTCGATCCTGCTCGACGAGTACGGCGAGACCACGGCCGATGCCCTGGCGCTGGCCGACGACCTGGGCCGGGACCTCGACCGGCTACGGGTCCCGGCGGTGGTCGCCGTCATCGCGGTCGGGCTGCTCCTCGCCGTCAGCCAGCTGGTGCCGGTCCTCGTCGGGCTCGGCTTGCGGGGCACCGGACCGCTGGCGCAGTTCGGCGACGAGGGCGCCCACCAATCCGAGGCCGGCGGCGACCGCGTAGGGGACGACGAGGCCGTCGCCGAGGTGCAGGCGGAGCGGCTCGGTGGCGAGGCGGACGAAGGCAACGCCGAACACCCCGGCTGACACCACGGCGCCGGGGGCGGCCCCGCGTCGCCACCACCGCCACAGGACCGCGGCCACCACCACGAGCCCGAGCGCGGCGTACACCTCCACGGGATGGCGGCCGATCCCGCCGGGGCCGGTGACCGCCCACGGCAGGTCGGCGGCCGTCCCCCCACAGGTGCCGCGGACGAGGCATCCGGCGTGCCAGCCCGCCAGGCCCACGATCGCCGGCACGGTGACGGCGTCGAGCGCCTGGGGGAGGTGGCGCCGATAGGTCCACGTCAACGTGGCGAGGGCTGCCAGCGACGCCCCGACGGTGTCGACGCCGGCCCGGACGAGGATGACGTCCGGGAGGTTCGTGAGTGGGTTGGTGCCCTGGGCGACCATCGACCAGAGGCGGCCCACCACGAGCCCGGCGATGGCGGCGCCGAGCAGGGCGTCGAACGGGCGGGGGGCGACGTCGGAGAGGGAGCCGTCGCGATCGAGGAGGCGGACGGCCACCCACATGGCCCCGACACCGACGGCGGCCGCCCCGAGGAGCGTGAACTCCATCGGCTCAGCCGTCGAGCGCCAGGAGGTCCTCGATGCCCTGGACCAGGCTCCGCTCGTCGATGATCCCGTTGTGGATCTCGAGGATCTCCCCGTCGGGGGCGACGAAGTAGGTGATCGGGACACCGAACCCGCCCCAGGCGGCGGGGACGGCCCGGTCGGGGTCGAAGAAGTGGTCGATGTAGAGCTCGAACTCCTCGATGAACGACTTGGCCGACGCCTGGTTGTCCTGGACGTCGATGCCGACGAAGTGGACGACGTCGCCGTACTCGGCGTGGGCCTCGGTGAGGAGCGGGGCCTCGGCCCGGCACGGCCCACACCACGACGCCCAGACGTTCACGACCGCCGGTCGGGGGTCGGCGGCGAGGGAGGCCTCGACCTCGGCGGGTGTCGCCTCGGGGAGATCGGCGATGCCGTCAGGTTCACCGTCGGTGTCGCCGGGGGTGCAGGCGGCGGCGACGACGGCGAGGGCGAGCAGGGCGAGGGTCAGGCGGATGGAGCGGGGCATGTCATCGGTATGCAACCACCCCCCGGGGCGTAGGCATTCCGAGTCGGGCCGACGGCGTGGCCCCGCGTAGCCTCCGCCGGATGCACGACCATGCCACCGGCAGCCGCTGGCCGGTCCCCGAACTCGACCAGATGCCCGACGACGTGCGGGCCCGGGTCGAGGAGGTGGCCGAGAAGGCCGGCTTCGTCCCCAACGTCTTCCTCGGCTTCGCCCACCGACCGGACGAGTTCCGGGCGTTCTTCGACTACTACGACGCCCTGATGCTCCGCGACGGCGGCCTCTCCAAGGCGGAGAAGGAGATGATCGTCGTCGCCACCTCGGCGACGAACGATTGCCTCTACTGCGTCGTGAGCCATGGGGCGTTCCTGCGGATCTACTCGAAGGATCCGCTCATCGCCGACCAGCTCGCCACGAACTGGCGGAAGGCGTCGCTGACGCCTCGGCAGCGGGCGATGATCGAGTTCGCCCTCAAGGTGGCCGGCGACTCGGCGTCGATCGAGCCCGAGGACTTCGAGGGCCTGCGCGAGCACGGCTTCGACGACGAGGACATCTGGGACATCGGGGCGATCGCCGCCTTCTTCGCCCTCTCGAACCGCATGGCCAACCTGACGGGGATGGTCCCCAACCCCGAGTTCTACGGGATGGGCCGAGATGTGAAACCTTCGGGTTCTTCGTAGGTCTGGGGGTCCGTACCTTGCCGCTATCGGAAAGATTCAGCGTTCTTGTGACCTCGGTAGCAAGGTGCCCGTACCGGATCGGTCGTACCGTGGGGCCATGCCCGAGCCGACCCTCATGACCGCCGACCTTCCTCCCGCCCGCAGCGTCGTCGTCAACCCCACCCAGGACCAGCTCCGGGAGTGGGTCCTGCACCACATGCCGCGGATCACCGAGACCGAGTTCGGCAACCTCAACTACCAGGCCGACGTCACCGCCCGCCTCAAGAACTCGACGTTCTTCGTCGCCGACCACGAGATCCACCAGAACCGGATCTCCCGGGAGGAGGCCGACGAATGGGCGGCCCGCCAGGACGCCTACATCGCCGGTCGGGACATGATCCTCGTCGAGGGCTACATCGGCCCCGACCCCGACTTCCGAACCGGCGCCCGGCTCTACATGGAGCAGACCAACGCCAACATCCCGGCGATGCAGCAGCAGCTGTACTTCCCCCGGGACGAGGACTGGACGCCCGAGTTCACCGTCATCTACACGCCGGGGTTGATGGCGCCCGGCAAGTCCGACGACCGGCTGATCATCGTCGACCTCGAGAAGTGGACCACCCGGGTGTTCGGCTCCGACTACTTCGGCGAGTCGAAGATGGGTGGCCTGCGGATGTGGAACAAGCTCGTCTACGACCGGGGCGGGCTGGCCCTGCACTCGGGTCTCAAGACGTTCCCCGCCGAGGAGAACCCGTCTGGGCGGGAGAAGAGCGCTCTCATCATCGGCCTCTCGGGCACCGGCAAGACGACGACGACGTTCCGCCAGCAGCTGGGCTCGCTGCCCGTGCAGGACGACTTCGTCGCCCTCATGCCCGGTGGCGTCATCCACACGACCGAGAACGGCTGCTTCGCCAAGACGTTCGGGCTCGACCCCGAGGACGAGCCGACCATCCACGGCGGCACCACCCGCCCCGACGCCTGGCTCGAGAACGTGTCGGTCGACGCCGACGGGCACGTCGACTTCCACGACACCGGCCACACCGCCAATGGTCGATCGACGTTCCCGCTGGCCAACATCCGCCACCGGGATCCTCGCGACGTGCCACCGGCGGACTACCTGCTCATCCTGAATCGCAACGAGACGATCATCCCCGCCGTGGCCAAGCTGGGCCGCGAGCAGATCGCCCTCTATTTCATGTTGGGGGAGACCAAGGGCACCTCGGCCGGTGGCGCCGCCGAGGCCGGCAAGAACCTGCGGGTGCCGGGCACCAACCCGTTCTTCTTCGACGATGACTCCCACCAGGGCAATCGATTGCTCGAGTTGCTGGAGACCATGCCCGACCTCGAGGCGTACCTCATGAACACGGGCCGGGTCGGCGGTCCCGAGACCGATGGCCGTTCGAAGAAGGTGCGGATCCCCGATTCATCGGCCGTGGTGCAGGCGATCGTCGAGGGGACGATCGAGTGGGAGACCGATCCCGACTTTGGCTACGAGGTAGCGGTGTCGATCCCCGGCGTCGATCCCGAACTGCTCCAGCCCCGGAAGCTCTACGAGCGAGAGGGGCGAATGGAGGAGTACGAACGCGTGGTCACGGCGCTCAAGCGGGAGCGGGCCGAGTACCTCGAGCGGTTCACCGCCCTCGACCCGAGGATCGCCGCCGCCCTCTGACCGCGGCTGGGAACCCAGGGTTGGGGTTCACGTTCCGCCGGCGAAGCGTGGGCTCAGGTTCACGCTGGACGTGAACGGCGGCCCGCGGTTCGGCAGGGGACGGTCGGACGTCACCGAGACCACCTGACTGGCTGTCCCAACGAAGCGTGGGCACCAGTTCACGTTGGACGTGTATGGCGGCCCGCGGTTCGGTCGATCCACCTGTATGGGAGCCCTGGGTTCCCATACATCCCGACTCAGCCCAACCAAACGTTTGGTAGGGTAGGGGCATGACCACCGCCGTCACCACCGACCGCCGCGCCGAGATCGTCGACGCAGCCGCCCGGCTCTTCTTCGCCCGGGGGTACGGCGGCACCTCGATCCAGGACGTGGCCGATGAGGTCGGGATCCTCAAGGGCAGCCTCTACCACCACATCGACCGGAAGGACGACCTGCTCGTCGCCGTGATCGACGAGGTCCATGCCGCCGCCATGGACCGACTCGCCTCGGCCGAGGCGATGGAGGGGGGCGTGGTCGACCGTCTCGTCTGGTTCCTGCGGGACCACGCCGCCTACAACTGTCGCCATGTCGCCCGGATCGGCGTCTACTTCCGCGACTTCGAGCACCTGACCGGCGAGCGCCGCACCCGGGTCGCCGCCGATCGTCGGGCCTACGACCGCTTCGTCCGCACCACCATCGAGGCCGGCCAGGCGACCGGGGAGATCCCGTCAGGTGTCGACGCCCGCCTGACCGCCAATGCCGTCCTCGGCATGACCAATTGGGTCTACCAGTGGTTCGACCCGTCCACCCACGACGCCGACGCCGTCGCCGACGGCCTCGCCGTCCTCGCCCGCGAGATGCTCACCGGAGGCCGCCAATGACCGCCCGACTCGATCAGCCGACCATCCCTGACACCGACACCCGCCGGACCGCCCCCCGCTTCGTGACCGCCACGTCGCTCTTCGACGGCCACGACGCCTCCATCAACATCTTCCGTCGGATCCTCCAGGACTCCGGGGCCGAGGTCATCCACCTCGGCCACGACCGCTCCGTGGAGGTGATCGCCCGGGCGGCGATCCAGGAGGACGCCCACGCGATTGCCGTCACCTCGTACCAGGGCGGCCACATGGAGTTCTTCGGCTACCTCCGCCAGCGCCTCGACGAGCTCGGCGGCGACCACATCGTGGTCTTCGGCGGCGGCGGCGGCACGATCCTCCCGGCCGAGCAGGCCGAGCTCTCCGAGCGGGGCATCGCCCGCATCTTCTCGCCCGACGACGGTCGGTCGATGGGCCTCCAGGGCATGGTCGACGAGATGATCGAGGCTGCCCTCGCCATCGAGCGACCGGCCGACCCGGCCACCCTGGATGCGATCCTCGCCGGCGACCCCGTGGCTCTCGCCCGGGCGATCACGCTCGCCGAGGAGGAGCCCGAGGCGCACCTCGACCTGCTCGACGCCCTCGCCGAACACGCCACCGCCCCGGTGCTCGGCGTGACCGGCACCGGCGGGGCGGGCAAGTCGTCGCTCGTCGACGAGCTCGTCATGCGGATGCTGCGAGCCGACCCCGATGTCCGCATCGGCGTCCTCTCGGTCGACCCCTCCCGCCGCCGGTCCGGTGGGGCGCTCCTGGGCGATCGCATCCGGATGAACAGCCTCGCCTCCGACCGGGTCTTCATGCACAGCCTCGCCACCCGCCAGGCCAACCTCGCCCTCTCGCCGGCGGTCGGCGGGGCGCTCGCCGTGATCCGGTCGGCGCCGTTCGACGTGGTCGTCCTCGAGACCTCGGGCATCGGCCAGTCCGACACCGAGATCATCGACCACAGCGATCTCTCGCTCTACGTGATGACCCCCGACTACGGGGCCGCCACCCAGCTCGAGAAGATCGACATGCTCGACTTCGCCGACTTCGTGGCCATCAACAAGGCCGACACCCGGGGCGCCAAGGACGCAGTGCGCGACGTCCGCAAGCAGGTCCGCCGCAACCGCAAGGCCTGGGACGTCGACGACGAGGCGCTCGGGGTGTTCGACGTCGTCGCCGCTCGGTTCGCCGACCCCGGGGTCGATCGACTCCACGTTGCCATCACCCGCGGCCTCGACGATCTCGCCGGTGGTGAGATCGCCGTCCCGCCGGTGGGCGAGACCGACCGGGACGACCGATGGATCGTCCCGCCCGACCGCACCCGGTACCTGTCGGAGATCGTCGAGGCCATTCGGGCCGACGACGAGTCGATCGCCGATCGCGCCGACGCCGCCGATCGCCTGCAGGCGCTGCGCACCACGCTGGCCGAGCTCGAGGCCGCCGGTGCCGACGGCGAGGCGGTGGCGACGCTCGCCACCGAGGTGGAGGCATTGCTGACCCGCGACGACCTCGTCGATCTCGAGGGCTGGGATGAGCTCATGGCCCGCTACCGGGACGAAGCGTTTCGCTACGACGTCCGGGGCCGCACCGTCGAGGTGCCGACCCATCGCACGACGCTGGCCGGCACCGGGGTGCCACGGGTAGCCACGCCGAAGCACCGCGCGTGGGGCGACCGGCTCCGGTGGCTCAACCGGGAGAACCTCCCCGGTGCGTACCCATTCACCGCCGGGGTGTTCCCGTTCAAGCGGGAGGGCGAGGACCCCACCCGCATGTTCGCCGGGGAGGGCGGTCCCGAACAGACCAACCGGCGGTTCCACTACCTGGCCCAGGGGTTGCCGGCCGCCCGCCTGTCGACCGCCTTCGACTCGGTCACCCTCTACGGCCACGACCCGGCCACCCGGCCGGACGTGTGGGGGAAGGTCGGCAACAGCGGCGTCTCCATCGCCACGCTCGACGACGCCAAGAAGCTGTACTCGGGTTTCGACCTGTGCGACCCGAAGACCTCGGTGTCGATGACGATCAACGGGCCGGCCCCGACGATCCTCGCCTTCTTCCTCAACGCAGCCATCGACCAGCAGTGCGAGCGGTGGATCGTCGACCAGGGCCGCGAGGACGAGGTCGAGGCGGCGATCGCCGAGCGCTACCAGGGCCGGCCCCGCCCGACCTACCAGGGCGACCTGCCGCCCGGCCACGACGGGTTGGGGCTGCGGCTCCTCGGCGTCCGGGGCCGCGATTTCCTGCCCGTCGACGTCTACGACGAGATCCGGGCCAGGACGCTGTCGACGGTGCGGGGCACGGTGCAGGCCGACATCCTGAAGGAGGACCAGGCCCAGAACACGTGCATCTTCTCGACCGAGTTCGCGCTCCGATGCATGGGCGACGTGCAGCAGTGGTTCGTCGACCACGACGTGCAGAACTTCTACAGCGTCTCGGTGAGCGGCTACCACATGGCCGAGGCCGGGGCCAACGCCATCACCCACCTGGCGTTCACGCTGGCCAACGGCTTCACCTACGTCGAGTACTACCGGTCCCGGGGGATGGACATCGACGACTTCGCCCCCAACCTGTCGTTCTTCTTCTCGAACGGCATCGACCCGGAGTTCGCCGTGGTCGGGCGGGTGGCGCGCCGCATCTGGGCGCGGGCCATGAAGCTGCGGTATGGGGCGGGGGAGCGGTCCCAGAAGCTGAAGTACCACATCCAGACGTCGGGCCGCAGCCTGCACGCCCAGGAGATCGCCTTCAACGACATCCGCACGACGCTGCAGGCGCTCTACGCGGTCTACGACAACGCCAACAGCCTCCACACGAACGCCTACGACGAGGCGATCACCACGCCGACCGAGGAGTCGGTGCGCCGGGCACTGGCCATCCAGTTGATCATCAACCGGGAGCTGGGCCTGGCCAAGAACGAGAACCCGCTGCAGGGGTCGTTCGTGATCGAGGAGCTGACCGACCTCGTGGAGGAGGCGGTGCTGGCCGAGTTCGACCGGCTCACCGAGCGCGGCGGCGTGCTGGGCGCCATGGAGCGCCAGTACCAGCGCACGAAGATCCAGGAGGAATCGATGCGCTACGAGCACGCCAAGGAGACGGGGGAGTACCCGATCGTCGGCGTGAACACGTTCCTCGGCCCGGACGGCTCACCGTTCGTGGTGCCCGACCAGGTGGTGCGCTCCGACGAGGCCGCCAAACGGCGGCAGGTCGACCAGGTCGAGGCGCTCTGGGAGCGGCATGCCGGGGAGGCGCCAGAGGCGCTGGCCCGGTTGCAGGAGGTGGCGCTGGCCGGCGGCAACGTCTTCGACGAGCTGATGGAGGTCGTGTCGGTGGCGTCGCTCGGGCAGATCTCCGACGCGCTGTTCGAGGCCGGTGGCCGCTACCGGCGAAACATGTAGGCGTCCCATCGCCCCACCGGCGAACCCTGGGCCGGAGACCGTCGAATCGACGCGCGCCAGCCCAGGGAACCGCCCGCCGACGCGGTCACGAACCCTGGGTTCGGGGCCGCCGTCAGGGGCGGTCGTTGAGCATCATCCCCGCCCCGATGCTGGTGAACGTGGCGGCGATCGCCACGAGGATCAACCACATCGGGAAGGCGTTCTCCATCGTGAAGAACACCACGGCGGCACCCACGAGGATGAGCAGGCCCGTGATGAGCATGCCCAACCCGGATCGGCGCTGGTCCGTCCTGGTCGTCATGTCCAACCTCCCCTGGTCGCGACCAACTCCCATTGTCCTCCCGCCGAGCTGGCGGGGTCAATGGGGGAACGGGTCGAGGTAGGCGCGGTACTCGGACAGCAAACCGTCGTCCCAGCGGTGCACGGCGCAACCCTCCATCGGGCGGTCGGCTCCGGGGACCGTGATGGTCAACTCAACCAGCACCCGGTCGCCGTCCTCCATCGTGGACCGGATCTCGAGGCGGGCGCCGTTGCGGGCCCAGTCGGCTTGGTAGAGCCGCACGATGGCGTCGTGGTCGGGCACCGGCCAGGGCCCCGGGCGGACATAGGTGATGTCGGGGTGCAGCATCGCCCGGATGGCCTCGGCATCCCGCCGGTTGTAGGCGTCGACGAGGGCCCGGGAGTGGTCGATGGGCCGCATCACACCACCCGGAACTCGCAGCGGACGCCGGTCGACCGGGCCAGTCGGCCGTCGGTGGTGAGCAGGGGGGCGTGGAGGGCCTCGGCGAGGGCGACGTACCAGGCGTCGTAGGGCGTCACGTTGTGGCGCAGCTCCCACATGCGGGGGAGGAAAGGCTCTGCGGGGTGGAGGGTGATCGGAAGGGCGAGGCATCGCCGCAGTGCCCGACGGGCCGCCTCCTCCTCGAGCCGTCCGGACCAGGTCTCACCTCGGAGGGCCGAGGTGACCTCCGCCCGGAGCATGGCGGGCGCGGCGAGATCGTCCTCGAGCGCTGCCCGGGCTCGACGCCCCCGATCGTCGGGAGCGACCAGGGCCGTGAACACTGCGGACGCGTCGATGACGGTCAATGCGACCTCCGGTCCCGGCGGATGGTCTCGGTGATGTCCTCGGTCGTGGAGCGGAACCACTCCGGGTGAGCGGCCATCTCCGCCTCGATTTCGGACACCACCTCGGCCACGGTCTTGTGCGAGGCGTGCTCGGTGAGCAGGCCCAGCACGTACTCCTGCAGGCTCTGGCCGGCGGCGGCGGCGCGGCGCTTCAGCACGGCGTGCACCTCGGGTGGGAGGTTGCGGACCTGGAGGTGGACCATGCCCGCAGGGTACTGCATGCGTTCTGCATGCGTCATGGTGCCGAGTGCTCGGCCCGGTAGATGCCGCCCACCGGCAGGTCCTTCGCCATGGCGAGGTGCTCGTCGACAATGTCGGCGACGACGTCGAGGTCGTGCTCGCACGCCAGGCCCATCCGGAGGAAGCCCTCGGTGAACGCCTCGACCAGAGCCGGGCGGTCGAGGTGGGGGAGGTCGGCCACCGTGAAGGTGGTGGTGGCCTTGCCGGAGCCGAGGCCCACCACGGACCGGCGGCAGCCGCAGTCGGGGCAGTCGCAGAAGTCTGTGGGCAGGAAGACGAGCTCCCCGTCGACCGTGTGGCAGAAGTCGTCGGGCTCGGGCTCGGTCGGTCGGATGGCGACGAACACGTGCATGGGGTCCCCTCCTCGATGGACGTGGGGCCACCGTATGGGGAGGGTGTGACGTGAACCCCTACCCCGCCAGCTCGACCACCCACAGGTGCTCGGAGGGGTAGTCGCGTGCCCAGCCCCGGGCGACGGCGAACCGCAGTTCGTCGCGGTCGCCCTCGGGGGCCCGGAGCTCGTGGTACTCCTCGATCGAGAACCCAAGGGCTCGAAAGCGCCGCACCCAGTCGGCGATGGTCGGCGCGAACTCGACCCCGCCCGGGTCGACCTCGACGTCTCGCCAGTCGTATCGCCCCGAGCCGAACCACGGTCGCACGAGCTCCCGACCCACCGCGCTGCCATCCGGCGGCGTGGCCGCCATCGTCAGTGGATGATTGCCGAGGAACACGAGCCGCCCGCCGGGCCGCAGCAGTCGGGCCGCCTCGGGGAGCCAGGCATCGGGGTCGCACCAGATGGCGGCCCCGTACTCGCTGATCGCCAGGTCGAACGAGTCGTCGGCGAGGGGCACCGATTCGGCCGACGCGTGGATGAGCGACAGCGCGACGCCGTGCTCGCCCGCCAGCCGTCGGGCGGTGGCGAGTTGTCGCTCGGAGATGTCGACCCCGGTCACCCGGGCGCCACGCATCGCCAGCCAGCCGCCGAGATAGCCGGTCCCGCAGCCGAGTTCGATGACGTCGAGTCCGTCGAGGTCGTCGGGCAGCGCCCGCAGCTCCGCCTCCGGCACGCCCCACTCGCCCCAGGTGATCTCGTCGGCAGCCCAGGCTCGCTCGCCCATGCCCACCCAGTCGTCGGCCATGCCGTCCCAGTAGCGGCGGTTCTCCGCGGCGTGCTCTGGCAGCTGGTCCATCAGCCGATGCGGATGGCGAGGTCGCGGACGGCGGCCCGGTAGAAGAGGATCTCGGCCCGGGTGTCCCGGGTGGCCTTGCCGTCGAGGCGCAGGTACTCGAGGTGGGCGAGCGTCTCGCGCATGGCCAGTCGTTTGTGGAACACGTCGAGATTGGGGCGGAAGAGCTCCCCGGCCACGGTCCAGGCGGTCGCCGGTTCGACGATCTCGTGCATCGTGTCCCCGAGACGTCGCTCGTGGTGGAGGAGAATCTGGTCGGCCCGCGCAGAGCCCCGCTCGATGATCCCCCCGTGGGCGGGGAAGGTGGTGCCGAAGCCGCCGTCGCGGATGCGGGCCAGCGAGTCGATGAAGTTCCCGAGCGGGTCGGGATCCCGGTCGGGGTCCTCCCAGCCGATGTAGGGCGTGATGCGGGGGAGGACGTGGTCGCCCGAGAACAGCACGCCAGTGGCCGAGTCCCGCAGGCAGATGTGGGCGATCTCGTGGCCGGGCGTGTAGAGCACCTCGAGGTGGCGGCCGTCGTCGACCCGGATGTGCTCCCCATCGGTCACGGTCGTGCTCGGCGGCTCCACGAGCCGCCACCAGTCGGGGGCGGGGAGCTCGGTGTCGAAGAACTCCCAGAAGTCGCGAGGGGCGCCGTGGGCGCGTGCCGTCGCCGCGAACTCCGGCCCCCACTCCTCGGGCCGGTTGTAGATCGGGAGGGCGTGGTCGACCCGTTCGTGCATGACGAACGCCATGTCCGGGTACTGCTCGAGCAGGCGGGGGGCGAGGCCGACGTGGTCGGGGTGCATGTGGCTGACGACGAGCGTGTGGACGTCACCGAGGTCGTGGCCGAGCGACTTCAGGCCCAGCCGGAGCGCCTCCTCGCCGTCGGGGTCGTCGACGCCGCAGTCGATGAGGACCAGGCCGTCGGCACCGGCGACGACGTAGGCGTTCACCCAGTCGAGGCCCTTGAACGGGATCGGGATCGGGATCCGCCCGATCCCGTCACCGAGGTCGGTGGGGGAGTTGCTCAATTGTGGGTCGGCTCCCGGACCTCGAACGTGATGTCGAGCGTGACGTCGAACGATGACGGGACGCCCGACTCGTCGACGGTGCCGCCCACCCGCACGACCTCGAACTTCGTGATGTCCGACGTGGTGACGGCGGCCCGACCGAGCACCGTCGAGATCGCGTCCTCGATCGAGCGGTCGGAACTGCCCGACAGGCGGACGGTCTTGGTGATGGTCATGCCGTGGTCCCGCCCCGGAGCGAATCGCGGATCTCCATGAGGAGGTCGACCTCCGACGGTGCGGGCGCTGCGTCCTCCACCTCACCGGCGGCCTCCAGCCGGGACCGGTAGGCGTTGTAGGGCTTCACGATGAACAGGAACACGCCGACGGCCACCAGGAAGAACGAGACGAAGGCGGTGACGAACGACCCGACGAGGATCTCCGACCCGTTGACGGTCCAGATGATCGCGTCGAAGTTCGGCTGGCCGAACGGGATCGCCACGATCGGCATGATGATGTTGGCGACGAGGGCGTCGATCACGGCCTTGAAGGCGGCGCCCATGACGAAGCCAACGGCCAGGTCGACCATGTTTCCTCGGGCCACGAACTCCCGGAACTCCTTGACCATCGCAGGCTCCTCGCTGACGGGTACGGTGCGGAGACGCTAGCGGCGGCCCGTAGGGTGGGGCCATGACGCCGTGGATGATCGACGCCGACGGGATCCGGATCCGCCGTTTCCGGGTCGGCGACTTCGAGAACAACGTGTACGTGGTGGCCTGTGCCGCCACCGGGTCGGCGGTACTCGTCGACGCCTCGTTCGAGGCCGACCGGATCGTGGCCGAGTGCGCCGACGTCGACGTCGACCAACTGCTCACCACCCACGGCCACTTCGACCACGTCGCTGCCGCCCTCGAGGTGCGCGATGCGCTCGACATCCCGTTCCGCCTCCACCCCGCCGACCTGCGCTCGGACATCTGCGAGCTCCCCGTCGACGGACACCTCGCCGACGGCGAGTTGGTGCGGGTGGGGGAGTTGGAGGTCCGGGTCGTCCACACGCCCGGCCACACGCCCGGGTCGGTCTGCTTCCTCGTCGGCGGCCACGCCATCACCGGCGACACGCTCTTCCCGGGTGGGCCGGGGGCGACCCGTTGGGACTACTCGTCGTTCGACACGGTCATCGAGTCGATCCGTTCCCGGCTGTTCACGCTGCCCGACGGCACCGGGGTGTACCCGGGCCACGGGGACGGCATGACGACGATCGGCGCGGAGCGGCCCGATCTGGCAGAGTGGATCGAGCGGGGGTGGTGATGCAGGTCGAACGATTCCGAACGAACAGGGCCCCGGCCGGGATGCTCGATTCCGTCCGGGCACTCATGGACCGAGCCTTCGGTGCCGACTTTGCCGAGGACGACTGGGACAACGCCCTCGGCGGCTGGCACGTCGTCGCGTCGGACGGTGAGTACCTCATCGCCCATGCCGCAGTGGTGCCGAGGCGGATCCTCGTCGGCGACACGTGGTTCGACGCCGGCTATGTCGAGGCAATGGCCACCGACCCCGACCGCCAGGGCGAGGGCTTCGGGACGGCCGTGCTGGACGAGGTGTCGGAGCTGCTCCGGACCGAGTACCAACTGGGCGTACTCTCCACGGGTGACCCCGGCTTCTACGAGCAGGCCGGCTGGGTGCCTTGGCAGGGCCCGAGTTTCGTCATCGACGCCGGCGAGCGGCGCCGCACCCTCGAGGAGGACGACGGCATCGTCGTGCTGCCGTTGGGCGAGTCGTCGGGCATCGATCCCACCGACCGCATCGCCTGTGAGGCCCGTCCGGGCGACGACTGGTAGTCAGTCCAACAGCAGGGCGACCATCTCGTCCCGGGTCATCGACTCGCCCTCGGCGAACGCCTCGTCGTAGATGCCGCCGCCGAGGGCCTCCTGAGCCGCGGCTCGCAGCTGCTCGTCGAGCTCGAGGACGGGCCGGGGAGCGGAGTAGTGGGGCGGGCTGACACTCGCCATCGCCCCCCAGGTGACGGCAGCGGCTTCCCATCGACCGGCCAGCGCCTCGGCGGCGGCCCGGCCCTGAAGCATCTCGGTCAGCAGGTCTCGGCTGCCCACGGCCTCGGGGAGGGCGGCGAACGCTCGGATGGCCTCGATGAGTGGTTCCGGCGGACGTGTGCGGTCGGCCACGAGGCGCAGGGCCTCGGCCCGGCTCATCGCCTGTCGGGCTCCGACCGGGTCCCGGGCCGCCTCGTGGAGCCGGGCCGACTCGGCCATGGCCGTCGCCGATGCGTCGGCCTCACCGGCGGCGAGCTCGAGGAGCGATCGCTGCATGGCCAGGTTCGCCAGCCGGATCGGGGACCCGTGTGATCGGGCGGTCGCCGCTGCTTCGTCGAACAGCCGGCGGGCCTCGTCGGCGTCGCCACCACTGGCGTGTCCCAACGCGATGTTGCCGAGGGCGATGCTGGTCGCCTCGGCGTTTCCGAGTTCCCGGGCGAGTGCGAGTGCCTCGTGGTTGAGTTCGAGGGCGAGCTCGTGGTTGCCGCGCCGGTTGCTGTGCTCGGCGGCGAGATTGATCGCGGCCGCTGGGAGGGATCCCCGCAGCAGATCGGGGTCGGCCCCTGCGTGCCGAAGCGCCTGCCATCGGTCGTAGGCTTCCTCGAGGAGCGGCAGCGGATCGTCCAGCTCGCCGGAGATCGTGCCCAGCGAACCGAGGCCGAGGAGAGCCTCGGCCCGCAACGGTTCGGGGATCTCGATGCCGGCCGCCTCCAGCAGTCGTTCGAGCCAGTGGATGCCGTCCGACCACTTGTTCGAGAACCACCAGTGGCGCCAGATGCCGCAGGCGATCGACAGGCCCAAGGCCGCCTGGTCGTGCTCGATGCTCCAGGTCATGGCCTGTCGGAGGTTGTCGAGTTCGTCGTCGATCCGGCGCCACCACCGGGCCTCGTCGGGTCCACGCAGGTGTGGCTTGGCCGCCCATGCGAACCGGTCGAAGAATTCGGCGTGGCGGAGGCGGACGGCGTCGGCTTCGTGGGTGTCCTCGAACAGGTCGCGGGCGAACTGTCGGATGGTCTCGAGGAGTCGGTAGCGGGGTTCGTCGTCGCTGTCGTCGGCGACGACGAGCGACTTGTCGACGAGCGAGGGCAGGAGTTCGACCACATCGAACTCGGCGATCGGGTCGGTGGCGCACACGTCGGTGACCGCGTCGAAGGTGAAGCCGCTCTGGAAAGCCGAGAGGCGGCGGAGCAGGGTGCGCTCCTGGTCGTCGAGGAGGCGGTAGGACCATTCGATGGTGGCGGCGAGGGTCTGCTGGCGAGGGAGGGCGGTGCGGGCGCCGCCGGTGAGGAGCCGGAACCGCTGGTCCAACAGGTCGGCGAGCTTGGCCGGCGGGAAGGTGCGGATGCGAGCGGCGGCGAGTTCGAGGGCGAGTGGCATCCCGTCGAGGCGGCGGCAGACCTCGAGAATTGCCTCGGCGTTGTCGGCGTCGACCCGGAAGTCGGGCTTGGTGGCCGCGGCCCGCTCGGTGAAGAGTTGGACGGCGTCGAACTCGGCGAGCGTCGCCGGGGTCACCGTCTCGCTGCGACCCGGGAGGCGCATCGAGCGAAGCCCGTAGGCGACCTCGCCGGGCACGCCGAGCAGCTCTCGGCTCGTGGCGATGACCTTCACGTCGGGCGCTCGGCCGAGCACTTCCTCGACGACTTCGGCAGCGGCGTCGATGAGGTGCTCGCAGTTGTCGACCACCAGCAGGGCGGTACGGTCGGCGAGGTGGTCGAGGACCGAGTCCCGCAGTGGTTTGCCCGGCTCCTGGCCGACTCCGAGCGCCTCGGCCATGGCACCGTCGACGGCGTCGGGGTCGGTGACCGCCGCGAGCGGCACGAACCAGACGCCGCCGTGGAAGTGGTTGGCGGCGTCGGCGGCCACCTGGAGGGAGAGTCGGGTCTTGCCGGCCCCGCCGACCCCGGTGAGCGTGACCAGTCGGTTGGCGCGCAGCAGGGCCGCCACCTCGTCGAACTCTCGGTGGCGGCCCACGAACGACGTGGCGAAGACCGGGAGGTTGTTGGGGGCCCGGTCGAGGGTGCGCAGGGGTGGGAAGCCGGTGTCGGAGGCGACCTGGAAGATGCGCTCGGGTCGGGAGAGGTCGCGGAGGCGGTGCTCGCCGAGGTCGACGAGATCGGTGCGGTCGCCGGCGAGGCGCTCGGTGACGAGGGAGACGAGGACCTGGCCGCCGTGGCCGGCAGCCATCAAGCGGGCGGTTCGATTGAGGGTGGGACCGAAGTAGTCGCCGTCGCGGGCTTCGACTTCACCGGAGTGGATACCCATCCGGACTCGGAGGGCGCCGACGTCGGGGTGGACCTGGTCGGCGAGGGCCGTTTGGAGGGCGATGGCGGCGTCGATGGCGTCGCCGGCGGTGGGGAAGGCGGCGATGGCGCCGTCGCCCATGTGCTTGACGACGGAGCCGCCGTGGGCGTCGATGGTCTTGGTCGTGGTTTCGTCGTGGGCGGCGAGCGCGGCGTGCATGGCGCCGGGGTGGGTCTCCCAGAGGCGGGTGGAGCCCTCGATGTCGGTGAACAAGAACGTGGTGACGGCCACGTGGGCACGCTACCGGTCAGCCGTGACGAGCCCGGAGTTCGTCGTCCACCTGTTGGGGGTCGACGCCCCGTTCGGCGAGGGTGACCAGGAGGTGGTAGACGAGATCGGCAGCCTCCTCGGCCAGGCGTTGGTCGTCGTCGATGCCGGCCGCGTGGTTCTTGGCGGCGACCAGTACCTCGGTTGCCTCCTCCACCACCTTGCGGGCCGCCAGGTCGGGGCCGCCGTCGATGAGTTGGGTGGTGTACGAGCCTTCGGGGCGCTCCTCGGCCCGGGATTCGATCGTCGCCCAGAGGGTGTCGAGGAAGGTGAAGCGGGTTGGTGCGAAGGATTCGGTGCCCCCCTCCCGCCGGCCGGTGGCCGGCTGGGTCCGCCCACCCGCCTCGGGCGGGTGGGTTGCAGTTCCCTCCGGGAACTGCCCTGCCGGGGAATCAGGCTCCCCGAAGCAGGTCTCCGTGCCCGTGTGGCACGTCGGGCCGGCTGGGTCGACCGTCAGGAGCAACGTGTCGCCGTCGCAGTCGGCCTTCACGTCGAGCAGGCTGAGCGTGTTGCCGCTCTCCTCGCCCTTCGTCCACAGCCGCTCCCGGCTGCGGGACCAGAACGTCACCAGCCCGGTTTCCAGCGTCTGCTCGTACGACGCCTCCGACAGCCAAGCCACCATGCGGACCGCGCCGTCCCGGTCCTGGACCACGCCAGTGACGAGGCCCTGTGGGTCGGGGGTGAGGTCCGACCAGGTCGGAGGTGATTCGGTGCCCCCCTCCCACTCGGCTGGCGCCGAGTGGGGCCCATCCCCCCTCCGGGGGGATCTCTTCTCTTGCGGCGTGCTCATGCCGCCCTCCGCACCGGGACGCCGGCCGCGGCCATCGCGTCCTTCACCTCGGACAGCGTCAACTGGCCGCGGTGGAAGAGGCTGGCGGCGAGGACCGCGTCGGCCCGGCCCTCGGTGACCGCCTCGACGAAGTGGTCGACGGTGCCGGCGCCGCCGCTGGCGACGATGGGGACGTCGACGACGTCCCGTATGGCGTTGAGCAGGCCGAGGTGGAAGCCGACCTGGGTGCCGTCACGATCGATCGACGTCAGCAGGATCTCGCCGGCACCGAGTTCGACGCCGCGGCGGGCCCACTCGACGGCGTCGAGGCCCGTCGGCGTCCGGCCGCCGTTGACGACCACCTCGAAGCCGCCGTCGACCTCCTTGGCGTCGATCGACAGCACCACGCACTGGCTGCCGAAGCGGCGGGCGCACTCGGCGAGCACCTCGGGATTTCGGACCGCCGCCGTGTTCACGCCCACTTTGTCGGCGCCGGCTCGCAGCACCGCCCGCATGTCGTCGGGGGTGCGCACCCCGCCGGCCACCGTCAGGGGGATGAACACCTGCGAGGCGGTGCGGCGCACCACGTCGAGCATGATGCCTCGGCCCTCGGGGGAGGCGCCGATGTCGAGAAACACGATCTCGTCGGCGCCTTCGGTGGCGTAGCGGGCGGCCAGTTCCACCGGGTCGCCCTCGTCGGTGAGGTTCTGGAAGTTGACGCCCTTGACGACCCGGCCGTCCTTCACGTCGAGGCAGGGGATGAGGCGGGTGGTCAGCATCAGGCCACCGCCCTCGACGGGACGGCCAACTCGCCGGTCACGATCCGCAGGAAGTTGCCGAGCACCCGCAGGCCGTCGCTGCCGGAGCGTTCGGGGTGGAACTGGGTGCCGACCACGTCGCCGAGCCGTGCGGCGGCCACGAACGGGCGGCCGTGGGTGGCCCGGGCCACCACCACCGAGTCGTCGGCGGGGGAGGGGGCGAACGAGTGCACGTAGTAGAAGGGCGTGCCCGAGACGAGGCCGTCGAAGAGTGGCTCGTCGGAGTCGAGGTCGGTGGGGTTCCAGCCCATGTGGGGGAGCGTCGGGGCATCGGAGAGCCGGGTGACCCGGCCCTCGATGACCCCGAGGCACGTGCCGCCGTCCTCGTCGGAACCGTCGAACAGCAGTTGCAGGCCGACGCAGATACCGAGGAGGGGGACGTCGGGCCCGCGCATCGCCTCGACGAGGTTGGCGTCACGCAGGCCGGCCATGGCGGCACCGGTGTGGCCGACGCCGGGGAGGACGATGCCATCGAGGCCGGCGAGACCGGTGGGGGATGCCACGATGCGGACCCTGGCGCCCACGGCCTCGAGACCCTGGGAGATCGAGACGAGGTTGCCGGCCCCGTGGTCGACCACGCCGATGAGGGGAGTGGTCATGGGGAGTCATCCAAGGTCTTCGCAGGGGCTTCGGTGCCCCCCTCCCACCTCGTCGCTGGCGCTCCTCGGCGGGGCCCAACCCCGCCCACCTGCTGCGCAGGTGGGTTCGAGTTCCCTTCGGGAACTCGCCGATCCAGCTTCGCCTGAATCACAACGCGCCCTTCGTGCTGGGGACTTCGCCCGACCGTCTCGGGTCGATCTCGATGGCGGCT
>CAZTLW010000030.1:0-20593 GCA_964614585.1 uncultured Acidimicrobiia bacterium
TTTTGAAGCCATCGGCTGGCCTCCTTATAAAGTCGTTATGCGTTTTTGGGTTATAAGTATAATCTTTGCAATGATTGGAATTATTTTAGGAGTATCAGGAATATAAAGTAATAAAAAAATAGTTTAAAAAAAATGAAAAAAGTGGTTGACAGGTGGGGGAATGTGGGTAGTGTGCGGGCCACGGAGGAATCGAAGGTGAGTGGTAGGGACGACAGGTGTTCATCGGTGAGTACCAGCATGCGTTGGACGACAAGGGACGGCTCGTGCTGCCCGTCAAGTTCCGCGCCGATCTCGCCCACGGCTGCGTCGTCACCAAGGGACAAGAGGGCTGCCTCTACGTCCTACCCCTCGAGCAATGGGAAGCGATGGCGTCGGAGGTGAGCGCCCTGCCTCTCACCGACAAGCGCGGCCGAACCTGGGGCCGGGTCTTCTTCGGCTCCTCCGAGGAGCTCACGCTCGATCGACAGGGACGGGTCGCCATCCCCGGCGCCCTCCGACAGTGGGCCGGGCTCGACAAGGAGGTCGCGGTCGTCGGCGTGAACACCCGGATCGAGCTCTGGGAGCCCGAGGCATGGGCGGCCTACCTGGCCGACGGTGAGGACGAGTACGTGCACACGGAGGAACGAATCGGCGAGACGCTCTGAGCAGACATACCGGCTGGCGGTTCGGAATCATCGTCAGCCCCCCGGATGACCCAGTTGGAAGGCCCCCCTCACTCCGCCCGCTTCCACCTAGGTGCCAGCGCCCGGGGGGCTGACCATGGAGCCGGACCGCTACCACCAGCCGGTGCTCGCAGACGCCGTCGTCGAGCTGCTGACCGACATCCCCGGAGGACCCGTGATCGATGCCACATACGGAGGAGGAGGCCACAGCCGGCTCCTCGCCGCGGCCGGTCGCAACATCGTGGCCTTCGACCGTGATCCCGACGTGCCCCCCCCGCCGCCCGGGGTCCACCTCGTCCGGCGGCCCTTCGCCGACCTGGGCACGGCGCTCGACGAGCTCGGCATCGACGCCATCTCGGGGGCGCTGTTCGACCTCGGCGTCAGCTCCCACCAGCTCGACACCGCCGAGCGCGGCTTCTCCTACCGCCGGCGGGGTCCGATCGACATGCGCATGGATCCCGACGCACCGCTGTCCGCCGCCGAGATCGTCGACGAGTGGCCCGAGGCCGAGCTGGCCGATGTGATCCGTCGGTTCTCCGACGAGCGATACGCCCGGCGGATCGCGGCGGCCATCGTCGCCGCCCGGCCGGTCGGGGACACGGCCACCCTCGCCGAGGTGGTGCGGGCGGCCATCCCCGCCCCGGCCCGCCGCACCGGTGGCCACCCCGCCCGGCGGACCTTCCAGGCCCTCCGCATCGCCGTCAACGACGAGCTCGGCCAGCTCCGGGAGGGACTGGACGCCGCCATTGCCCGCCTGGCGCCGGGCGGCCGCTGCATCGCCATCTCCTACCACTCGCTCGAGGACCGCATCGTCAAGCGGCGGTTCGCCGAGGAGACCAAGGGCTGCGTCTGCCCGCCGGAGCAGCCGATCTGCACCTGTGGCCGGACGCCTGCGGCGGCAGCGGTGCCCCGCAAACCCCTCCGACCCGACCCCGAGGAGGTCGAGGCGAACCCGAGGGCGCGCTCGGCGATCCTCCGGGGGATCGAGCGGGTGGCCGCATGAGCGCCATCACCCATCCCCGGCCCGAGGAACGCCCCCGGCTCGCCGTGGTGCGCGGCCGCCGACGCCTGCCGCGGTTCGCACTGGCGCCCTGGATCATCTACACGGTGCTGCTCGCCATCGCCTTCCTCGGCATCATCTACGGCCAGTCGTCGCTCAACACCCGCGCCATGGAACTCACCGAGCTGCGAACCCAGGTCGCCGCTGCCGAGGCGGAGGGCCAAGCCCTGCGGCTCGAGATCGCCCGCCTCTCGGCCCCCGATCGCATCGTCACCCGTGCCGAGGAGCTCGGCCTCGTCATCCCCGACACGGCGCTGCGGTCGCTGCTGGTCGACGATCCCGCCCTCACCCTGACCACCACCGCCGACCCCGAGACGGCGGCACCATGACGACGACCGGGCCAAGCGCTGGGGTCCGGGGCGCCGACGGCCCCCCGAGGACGTTCCCCCCGCCGGGTTCGGTCGGGGGTTAGGCCGTGGGCGGCGCAGGGCGCCGCATCGCGCACCGGCGGCCGCTGGCCCTCGGCGTCCTGCTGTTGGTCATCTGGGTCGTCGTGGCGGCGAAGTTGTTCGAGGTCCAGGTCGTGCGGGCCGACGAGTGGACCGAGCGCGGCCTCGCCCAGCGAATCACCCAGGAGGAGCTGGCGCCCCGACGGGGGACCATCTACGACCGGACCGGGCAGGTCCTCGCCTTCACGATCGACGCCACCACCGTGTACGCCAATCCCGGCCAGCTCGAGGACCCGGTGGAGGCCTCGCTGGCGGTGGCCGCCGCCCTCGACCAACCCTTCGACGTCGTGGCCGAGAAGCTCGCCAGGGACGCGTCGTTCGTGTACCTGGCCCGCCAACTGGAGGGCGAGGCCGCGGCCGCCGTGGCCGAGCTCGACATCCCCGGCATCTACACGGTCCCCGAACCCAAGCGCCTGTACCCGGCCGCCGGGGCGGCCGCCCATGTCGTCGGGTTCGTCGACATCGACGGCACCGGGCTCGAGGGCCTCGAGTACCACTTCGACGAGGAGCTGCGCGGGCGACCGGGGTTCATCCAGTACGAGCAGGCCAACGGCGTCCAGATCCCCCACGGCCGGGAGGATCGCGTCGACCCGGTCCCCGGGGCCGACCTCGGGACGACGATCGACCTGTCCCTGCAGTTCATCACCGACCGCGCCTGTGCCGCGACGGTCGAGCGGACCGACGCCAAGCGCTGCTCGATCGTGGTGCTCGAGCCGGAGAGCGGCGAGATCCTCGCCCTCACGGTCGCCCCTGGCTACGACCCGGGCGACCGCTCGGCGCTCGAGCCGGAGCGTCTGCAGAACATCGCCGTCCGTTCGCTCTACGAGCCCGGCTCGACGATGAAGATCCTGACCATCGGCGCCGCGCTCGAGGACGGCCTGATCGACCCGGACACCACCTTCGAGGTGCCCGCCGAACTGGAGTTCTACGACGAGGCGATCGACCGCACCTGGACCTTCGAGGACGTCGATCGCACGGAGACCGAGGTCCTCACGGTGCGCGAGATCGTGACCCGATCGTCCAACATCGGGACCATCCTCATCGAGCAGGAACTCGGCTTCGAGCGCCACCGCGATGCCCTCACGTCGTGGGGCTTCGGCTCGCCCGTCGGCATCGACCTCAACGGCGAGGCCCGGGGCAGCGTCAACCTCGATCCCACCTGCGTCACCTGCGGTCCGTCGGTCGCCATCGGCTACTCGGTGAACACGACCCTCATCCAGATGGCCTCGGTGTTCGGCGCCGTGGCCAACGACGGGGAGTGGGTGACTCCCCATGTCGTCCGTCGGATCGACCGAGCCGGCGAGGTCGACGAGCCGTCGGTGGAGCGGCGCGAACTGGTCTCCCCGGAGGTGGCGGCCACGCTGCGGGCGCTGCTCCGCAACGTCGTCGAGGACGAGGAGGGGACCGGTGTCGCCGCCCGGATCGCCGGCTACGACGTGGGAGGCAAGACCGGCACCTCGCGGGTGTTCGAGGACGGTGAGTACCACGACGACCGCTTCATGGCCTCCTTCATCGGCATGGCCCCCGTCGACGACCCCCGACTCGTGGTGGCGGTGCTGGTGGAGGAGCCCCAGGGGAAGGCCTACTCGGGTGGTACCGCCGCCGCCCCGGCCTTCGCCGAGGTCATGGAGAAGGCGCTCCAGCAACTCGGCATCGAACCGGTCCAGCCGGAGGAGGAGGCCGGGGGCGCCGACGCCGACGAGGCCGACGCCGATGGCTGAGCCGCTGGCCACCCTCGTCGAGGCCGTGGCGGGCGAGCTCGTCGGCGACCCGACCACCCTCGTCACCGACGTCACCCATGACTCGCGAGCCGTCCGGCCGGGTTCCCTCTTCGTGGCCGTTCGCGGTGCCACCGCCGACGGACACGACCACGCCGCCGACGCGGTGGATGCCGGTGCCGTGGCGCTCTGCGTGGAGGACCGGCTGCCCCTCGACGTCCCCCAGGTCGTCGTGGCCGACACCCGAGCGGCCCTCGGGCCGCTGGCCGCCGCCCGGTGGGGCCACCCCACCCGCCGGCTCACGGTCATCGGCGTCACCGGCACGAACGGCAAGACCACGGTCACCCACCTGGTGGCCGGCATCGCGGCCGCCGCCCAACGGACTCCGGCGGTGGTGGGCACGACCGGCGTCCTCGTCGGCGGCGACCGCACGGCGCTGCCCCGCACCACCCCGGAGGCCACCGACATCCAGCGGCTCGCCGCCGACCTCGTCGAGCGGGGCGTCGACCTGCTGGCCATGGAGGTCTCGAGCCACGCGCTCGCCCTGCACCGGGTCGACGGTGTCGACTTCGACGTGGTCGCCTTCACCAACCTGTCGCGGGATCACCTGGACTTCCATCCGAGCATGGAGGCGTACTTCGAGGCGAAGGCGCGACTCTTCACCTGGGATGCCCGACGGGTGGTCAACGTCGCCGACCCCGCCGGGGCCCGCATCGCCGACCGCCACCCCGTGGCGGTGGCCGTGGGGCGCGACGTCGTCGCCGAGGACGTGACCGTGGCGGCCGACGGCGCATCCTTCGTGCTTCGGACGCCGGCCGGTTCGGCGCCGGTCCGACTCTCGATCGGTGGGGGCTTCAACGTCGAGAACGCGCTCGTGGCCGCCGGCATCGGCCACGCACTCGGGTGGTCGCCCGAGGTGCTCGCCGAGGGACTGGCCGCCGCCCCGACGGTGCCGGGGCGCTTCGAGCCGGTCCACGCCGGTCAGGGATTCGCCGTCATCGTCGACTACGCCCACACCCCCGAGGGCGTGCGAGCGGCCATCGCGGCCGCCCGCTCGGTCACGCCGGGTCGGGTCCTGGTGGTGGTCGGGGCCGGGGGCGACCGCGACCGGGAGAAGCGCGAACCGATGGGGGCGGCAGCCGCCACCGCCGACGTCGTGGTGCTGACCTCCGACAACCCTCGCAGCGAGGACCCGCTCGCCATCATCGCCGCGTTGCGGGACGGGGCGTTGGGCGGCCGCGCGGAGGTCCGCGTGGTCGCCGACCGGGCCGACGCCATCGGCGTCGCCCTGCGGGAGGCGACCGAGGGGGACACGGTCCTCGTGCTCGGGAAGGGCCACGAGTCGGTGCAGGAGGTCGACGGTCGTACCATCCCCTTCGACGACCGAGCCGTCGCCCGGGCATTGTTGGAGGCCTCCCCATGATCTCGATGCTTGCCAGTGGTGCCGTGTCGTTCGTGGTGACCGTCCTCGCCACCCCATTGGCCATCCGTGCCTTCCGCCGGCGCTCGATCGGGCAGTTCATCCGCGAGGACGTGGAGGGCCACGCCCACAAGCACGGGACGCCGACGATGGGCGGCCTCGTGATGATCGTCGCCGTGGTCGTCGGCTACCTCGCCAGCCACCTGTCGGTCTACACGCGGGGTGTCGGCTTCGAACTGCAGTGGACGTCGATCCCGCCCGGCGGGGGACTCGTGCTCCTCGCCTTCGGGGGCATGGGCCTGATCGGGTTCCTGGACGACTGGTCGAAGATCCGCGCCGAGCGGAATCTCGGACTGAACAAGCGGGCGAAGTTCGGCGGGCAGCTCGCCATCGCCGGCCTCTTCGCGTGGGGGGCGATCGAGGCCGGCGTCGCCTCGGACATCAGCTTCCTGCCCGGGTCCCCGTTGGTGTCCCTCCCGATCGTCGCCTTCGCCTTCTGGGTGCTGCTCATGCTCACCGCCACCGCCAACGCCGTGAACATCACCGACGGCCTCGACGGGCTGGCGGCGGGCGCCTCGGCGTTCGTCTTCGCCGCCTTCGGGATCATGACGTACTGGATCTTCCGCAACCCGGCGTTCTACGGCGAGGGACTGGCCCTCGACCTCTCGGCCCTCGACCTCGCCCGGTTCGCCATCGCCGTCTTCGCCGCCTCGCTCGGGTTCCTGTGGTGGAACGCCGCCCCCGCCCAGATCTTCATGGGCGACGTCGGCAGCCAGTCCCTGGGCGGGGCACTCGCCGCCCTCGCGCTGCTCACCAACACCGACCTGCTCCTCATCGTGCTCGGTGGCCTCTTCGTCTGGGAGACGCTCACCGTCATCCTCCAGGTCGGGGCATTCCGGCTGTTCGGTCGGCGGATCTTCTCCATGACGCCCATCCACCATGCCTTCGAGCTCCGCGGGTGGCCCGAGACGGCGATCATCGTGCGGTTCTGGATCATCGCCGCCATCTGCGTGGCGGTCGGACTCGGCATCTTCTACGCCGACTTCGTCGTCAACTCCGGGGGTGCCCTGTGACGACGCTCGTGCTCGGGGCGGGGGTGAGCGGGCTCGGCGTCGCCCGGTTGCTCCACCGTCTCGACCGCCCATTCGAGGTGTACGACGAGCGGGCCACCGGGGAGCTCGTCGGGGTGCCGATCACCAGCGGTCCGTGGGATCCCGCCTACCTGATCGGCATCGACCAGGTCGTGACGAGCCCGGGGTTCGCCGAGACCTCCGACCCGATTCGTCACGCCATCGCCGAGGGGATCGAGGTCCGCTCCGAGCTCGACTTGGCGGCTTCGTTCGTGGCCGGCCGGGTCGTGGCGGTCACCGGCACGAACGGCAAGACGACGACGACGGAGTTGATCCACGCGATGTGCCGCCAAAGCGGCCTCGTCGCCGATGCCGCCGGCAACATCGGGACCGCCCTCAGCGACCTCGCCGAGCCGGGGGCCGAGCGCGACGTGGCCGTGGTCGAGGCATCGTCCTTCCAACTCCGCTTCGCCGAGACGTTCCACCCCGACGTCGCGGTCGTGCTCGGCATCGACGCCGACCACCTCGACTGGCACGGTGACGTGGAGGCCTACGTCGCTGCCAAGGCGCGGATCACCGAGCACCAGGGCCGCGACGACGTCATCGTCCACGCCGCCGACGACGACCGGGCCGCCGCCATCGCGGCCGGCTCCGCCGCCCGACCGGTCCCGGTGTCCGGCCGGCGCCGACCGGCCGGCGGGCACGGTCCCGAGGGCGGCCGCCTCCACATCGGCCCGGTCGCCGTTCCGGTCGCGGACCTGGCGGTCGCCGACGAGGCGTACCTGGTGGACCTCGCAGCGGCCGGTGCCGCCGCACTGGCGGTCGGGGCCACGCCCGAGGGCGTCGAGACGGTGGTCCGGCGCTTCCACCCCGGTCCCCATCGGCGGGCGGTGGTGGCCACCGCCGACGGCATCACCTGGGTCGACGACTCGAAGGCCACCAACCCCCACGCCGCCGCCGCCTCCATCGCCGCCTTCGACCGGGTGGTGCTCGTCGCCGGTGGCCGCAACAAGGGGCTCGACCTGGCCCCGATCGTCGGAGCCGGCCACCTCGTCGCCGTGCTGGCGGTGGGGGAGGCCGCCGGCGAGCTCGAGGCCCTGGCCCCGGACCTCGTCACCGATGTCGGGACCGTCCCCGCCGCCGTCGCTCGTGCCGCGGAAATCGCCCGTCCGGGCGATACGGTGCTGCTGGCGCCGGGGTGTGCCTCGTTCGACCAGTTCCCGTCGTACGCGGCCCGGGGCGATGCGTTCGCCGCCGCCGTCGCCGAGCACGTGGGCCAGCGGGAGGAGGCGGTGTGACGAGCGTGGCATCGATCGTGCGGGTGCGGGCAGACAGCCGCGCCGCCGCCGAGAACACCGAGGTGAACACCCGACTGCGCATCTTCCTCAAGGCGATCGTCGGGATGCTCGCCGTCATCGGGGTCGGTGCCACCATCTCGGCCTCGTCCGTCGATGCCGCCAGCGACGGACTCGACTTCTGGTTCTACGGGCTCCGCCAGGCCGCCTTCCTCGGGCTCGGCGTCATCGTCATGGCCGTCGCCGCCCGCATCCCCCACGACTGGTACCGACGCCTCGCCCTCCCGATCTGGCTCGTCGCCACGGGCGCCCTCGTGGCGACGCTGGCGATCGGCACGGTGCGGGGCGGTGCGCGGCGCTGGATCGAGGTCGGCCCGATCGACATCCAGGCCTCGGAGGTCATGAAGTTCGCCGTCATCGTGGCGCTCGCAGCGGTCTTCGCCCGCAAGGAGTCGAGCGGCCTCCTCGAGCGACCCGGCCACTTCTTCACCCCCGTGATCGTGTTCGTCGGGGTGGCGGCGGGACTCGTCATGCTCCAGCCGGACCTCGGCACCACCCTGGTCATCGGCATGTGCGCCTTCGGCGTGATCCTCGCAAGCCGCGCCAGGTTGCTCCATGTCGCCGGCCTCCTCGGCGTCGCCGGCCTGCTCGGGGCGGTGGCAGCCGTGGTGGCGCCGTACCGGTTCGCCCGCGTCCAGGCCTGGCTCGACCCCGCCGCCGACCCCGCCGGCGTCTCCTACCACCTCAACCAGTCGCTGGCGGCCCTCGGCTCCGGCGGCCCGCTCGGGGTCGGGATCGGCGAGAGCGCCTTCCGCTGGGACTACCTGCCCAATGCCCACACCGACTTCATCTTCTCGATCATCGGCGAGGAACTCGGCTTCGCCGGGACGGTGTTCGTGGTCGCCCTGTTCGCGGGCCTCACCGTGATCGGCGTCACCATCGCCGTTCGTGCCCCCGATCGTTTCTCGTCGATGTTGGCGGCGGGCCTCACCGCCTGGATCTCGTTGCAGGCCTTCGTCAACATCGGGGGCGTGACCGGCCTGCTCCCCATCACCGGCATGACGCTCCCGTTCGTCTCCTACGGTGGCTCCTCGCTCCTCGTCGTCATGGGCGCCGTCGGCGTGCTCCTCGGGATCGCCGGGCGGGGGCGCGCGGGGGCGGCATGACGATCGCCATCGCCGCAGCCGGCACCGGCGGGCACGTGTTCCCCGCCCTGGCGGTGGCCGAGGCGCTCGGCGACCACCCCCTCGTCTTTTTTGGCGGTGACCGATTCGAGGCCACCGCCGTGCCCGCGGCCGGCCACGAGTTCGTCTCGGTCGAGGTGCGCGGCCTCGAGCGGTCGCTCACGCCCCGCAACCTCGGGCTGCCGCTCGTCGTCCGGCGCGCCGCCGCCGCCATCGCTGACGAGTTCCGCCGTCGCGACGTGACGGCGCTCCTGGCCACCGGTGGGTATGTCACGGTGCCCGCCGCCCTGGCCGCCCGACGGCTCGGGATCCCCTACTGGTTGGCCGAGCAGAACGCCCATGCCGGGCTCGCCAACCGTCTCATGGGGCGCTGGGCGGAGGCCACCTTCACCTCGTTCGCCGAGACGGTGGGAGCCGTCCGGCCCCGCCACGTCGGCAATCCCGTCCGGGCCGCCATCGCCCGCCTGGACCGGGCGGACCGCCGTCCGGGCGCCCTCGAGCGATACGGGCTCGACTCGGGCGTGGCGACGCTCGGCATCGTCGGCGGGTCGCTCGGGTCGGGACCGATCAACGACGCCGCCCTGGCCGCTCTGGGCGACTGGTCCGATCCGCCGCTGCAGGTGCTGCACCTCGCCGGTCGCCGATTCGCCGACGCGGTCGCCGATCGGGTGGCGTCCGCCACGCCGCGATGGGTGGTCGTCGGGTTCGAGGACCGCATGGAGGAGTTCTTTGCCGCGGTCGACGTCGTGTTGAGCCGGGCTTCGGGGATGGTGGCCGAACTGACCGCCACCGCCACCGCGGCGATCGTGGTGCCCGGCGCCTACGGGTCCAAGGGTCACCAGGACGCCTCCGCGGCGGTGCTCGGGGAGGCCGGGGCGGCCGTCGTCCTCGCCGAGGACGACCTGGCCGCCACCTTGGGCCCCACGGTCCGGGACCTGGTCTGCGACCCGCCCCGCCTGGCCGCCATGGCCGAGGCGGCGCGGGGCCTCGGTCGACCCGACGCCGCCTCCGACATCGCCCGGGAGTTGCTGCATGCTGCTGGCTGACCACCCCCGCATCCACGTGATCGGCGCCGGCGGTGCCGGCATGTCGGGCCTCGCCCGCCTGCTCGCCCAGTCCGGGCACCTCGTCTCAGGCTCCGACCTCGTCGCGGGGCGCCCGCTCCTCGACCTGGAGGAACTGGGCGTTGCGGTGTGGGAGGGCCATCGCCCCGAGGCCGTGTCCGGCGTCGACCTGGTGGTCGCCTCCTCGGCGGTGCCCGACCACGACCCCGAGTTGGTGGCCGCCCTCGAGGCCGGGGTGGAGGCGTGGGCCCGCCCGCAGCTGTTGGACCGCATCACCGGGTCCATGCGGACCCTCGGCGCCACCGGCACCCACGGCAAGACCACGACCTCCGCGCTGATGGTGGCCGCTCTCGACGGCAGGGGGGTCGACCCGTCCTTCGTGGTGGGCGGCCAACTCGTCGGCCACGGCACCAACGCCGCCTATCGGGACCCGGACTTGTTGGTGCTCGAGGCCGACGAGGCGTTCGGCACCTTCCTCGACCTCCACCTCGCCGGCCTCGTCGTCACCAACGTCGAGGTCGACCACCTCGAGCACTACGGCACGGCCGACGCGATGGAGGATGCCTTCGTGCGGGTCATGCGCGACGTCGACGGGCCGGTGGTGGCCTGCATCGACGACCCGGGTGCCGAGCGCGCCCTCGCCCGGGCAGGCGGCATCGGGTATGGCATGTCGCCGCGGGCCGATTGGCGGATCGTCGACCTCGAGACGGGACCGCTCGACGTCCGCTTCGAGCTCCGCCATCGGGATGGGCGGATCCCGGTACGCGTCGGCCGCCCCGGGGTGCACGTGGCCCGCAACGCCGCGGGTGCCCTCGCCCTCCTTGCCGAGGCCGGCTTCGACCCGGTCCCCGCCGCCGCCGCCCTGGCCGACTTCGACGGCGTCGCGCGCCGCTATCACGTACGCGGCCGAGTGGCGGGTGTCACGCTCATCGACGACTACGCCCACCACCCAACCGAGGTGCTCGCCACCCTCCGGACGGCCCGGTTGGGCCAGTGGCGACGGGTCTGGGCCATCTTCCAACCCCACCTGTACAGCCGGACCCGGGCGCTCGCCAACGAGTTCGGGCAGGCCTTCGCCGACGCCGACGAGCTCGTGGTCACCGATGTGTACGGCTCCCGGGAGGCGCCGGTCCCGGGCGTCACCGGCCGCCTCGTCGCCGACGCGGCCCGGGCCCGGACCGACGCCAGGGTCCGCTACATCCCCCACATGGCCGAGGTGCCCGCCGCGATCGTCGACGAGCTCGTCCCCGGGGACCTCGTGCTCACCCTCGGGGCCGGGGACATCACGGTGCTCCCCGACGAGTTGGCCCGCGTCCTGGCGGAGCGGTCATGAGCGACGCCGCCGGCATCGACCACCCGGGCGTCCGCCCAGACGTGCCACTCGCCCCGTTCACGACCTACAAGCGGGGCGGTCCCGCCCGATGGTTCCTCGAGGTGGCGACGGCAGCCGACCTCGACGGACTGGTGGTGCCCGAGGGCGTGCCGATCCTGGTCCTCGGCCGCGGCTCGAACCTCGTGGTCGCGGAGGCCGGATTCGACGGTCTCGTCCTGCGGCTCGGCACCGACTTCGCCCGCATCGAGGTCGAGGCCGACGGGACGGTCGTGGCGGGGGGCGCCGCCCCCCTCCCGAAGGTGGCCCGGGCAGCGGCGGCGGCCGGACGAGGCGGGCTGGCCTGGTTGGTTGGGGTCCCCGGGTCGATCGGCGGTGCGGTGGTGATGAACGCCGGCTGCTTCGGGGCCGACACCGCCGAGACCCTCCGCTGGGCCGAGATCGTCGACCTCCGGACGGGCACCCGTCGCCGGGCCACCCCCACCGATCTCGACCACGGGTACCGGCACTCGAACCTCGCGGCCGACGAGCTGGTCACCGAGGCCGCCTTCGCGACGACGCCGTCGACCCGGGAGGCCGAGGAGGCCGCCATGCGGGAGGTCACCCGCTGGCGGCGCGACCACCAGCCGGGAGGCACCCACAACGCCGGCTCCGTCTTCAAGAACCCACCCGGTGACGCCGCCGGCCGCATCATCGACGAGCTCGGCCTCAAGGGGCTGGCGGTCGGTGGGGCATCCGTCTCCGAACGGCATGCCAACTTCATCGTGGCCGCCGACGACGCCACCGCCGACGACGTCCACGCCCTCATGTGCGAGGTGCGGGACCGGGTGGCCACCGCCACCGGGATCGAACTGGTGCCCGAGATCCGTTTCGTTGGGTTCCCCGACACCCCCGACGGGAGGCGGCGATGACCGAGATCGACCCGAGGATCGCCCGACGACGGACCGAGATCCGGGAGTCGGCCGCCTCCGGGCAGCTGCGACGGGTGCTGGCGGCGCTCGCCGTGGTCGCCGGTGCCGTGCTGGCGGTCTGGGTCGCCCAACTGCCTCCGTTTGCCGCCGACGTGGTCGACGTCACCGGGGCGGAGCGAGCCGACGTCGACGCCGTGGTGTCCCCGGTGGTCGGCGACCCGATCGCCTTCCTCGTCCACCGGCGGGCCGGGCTCGAGGAGGCGCTCGAGGCCCAGCCGTGGGTCGTCGAGGCCACCGTCTCGTTGCGCTTCCCCGACACGATCGCCATCGAGCTCGTCGAGCGGCGCCCGGTGCTGACCGTGCGGTCGGCCGGCCGGGCGATGGTGGTCGCCGACGACGGGGTCGTGGTCGCCGAGGTCGCCGACCCGGCACTCCCCGCGGTCGAGCTCGCGGGAGTCGTGCCGACGCCGCCCGGGGAGTCGGCGGCCGATGTCCGGGCCGTCGGGCTCGCCGCGTTCGTCGGCGGTCTCGACCCCTCGTTGCTCGCCGACGGCACGCTCGAGGAGGTCGACGGCGAGTTGTGGTTCCGGGTCGGGGGGGTGGACGTGCGCCTCGGTCGGGCCGTCGACATGACGGCCAAGGCCGTCGCGCTCGAGGCGTTGTGGGCCGAGGACCTGCCCTCGGGAGCCACGGTCCAGCTGGTCAGCGCCCGCCGGCCGGCGGTGCAGCTGCCGGAGGAGCCGCCCGCCGTCGACGCCGAGGTGGCGCCGTGAACGTCGTCCGCCCGGTGATACCGGGGATGTCGGTACCCCTGGGGTATGCTCCGGCAACGGATCGTCTACCGCGAGAGGCAGCCGCATGACGCGTCACTCCGCCCCCCAGAACTACCTCGCCGTGATCAAGGTCGTCGGCGTGGGTGGTGGTGGCGTGAACGCCGTGAACCGCATGATCGAGTCCGGGATCCGCGGCGTGGAGTTCATCGCCATCAACACCGATGCCCAGGCGCTGCTCATGTCGGACGCGGACATCAAGCTCGATCTCGGCCGCGAGATCACCCGGGGCCTCGGCGCCGGCGCCAACCCCGAGGTCGGCCAGGCCGCCGCCGAGGCGCATCGCGAGGAACTCGAAGAGGTCCTGCGGGGCGCCGACATGGTCTTCGTGACCGCCGGCGAAGGCGGTGGCACCGGCACCGGCGGCGCCCCCGTCGTGGCCGAGATCTCCAAGAGCCTCGGGGCGTTGACGGTCGGCGTCGTGACTCGTCCCTTCGGGTTCGAGGGCCGCCGACGCAGTCTCCAGGCCGAGCAGGGCATCCAGAACCTGCGCGACTCGGTCGACACCCTCATCGTGATCCCGAACAACCGGCTCCTCGAACTGGCCGACGCCCGGATGCCGATCGTCGATGCATTCCGGATGGCCGACGAGGTCCTGACGGCCGGGGTGGGCGGGATCACCGATCTCATCACGACCCCCGGCCTCATCAACGTGGACTTCGCCGACGTCAAGACCGTCATGGGCGAGGCCGGCTCGGCGGTGCTCGGCATCGGCAAGGCGAGCGGTGACGACCGGGCCTCCCAGGCGGCGGCCCGGGCGACTGCGAGCCCGCTGCTCGAGACGTCGATGGAGGGTGCTCGGGGGGTGCTGCTCTCGATCGCCGGGCCGTCCACGATGTCGCTCCACGAGGTCAACGAGGCCGCCTCGGTGGTCAACGAGCACTGCGACCCCGAGGCCCAGATCATCTTCGGCGCCGTCGTCGACGACTCGCTCGGCGAGGACCTCAAGGTGACGGTCATCGCCGCCGGCCTCGAGGGCGGCCGTCGCCGTCGCTCGGGTGGTACCGGTGGCTCGACGTCGTCGATCGGCTCCAGCGGGGCCACCGACGACGACCTCGGCATCCCCAGCTTCGTCCAGGGCTGACCGGGGCCCGTCTCCGATGGCCGCGGTCGGCGTGGCGTTCTCCGATGCGACCGACGGCGACCTCCGCGACCCGGCCGACCGCGAGCGGTTCTCACGAAGCCTCGACATCAGCGCCGACTGGGCGTTCGCCCACCAGGTCCATGGTCGATGCGTGCTGACCGTGACCGGGCCGGGTCATGCCGGGGACGCCGACGGTCTCGTGACCACCGCCCCCGGCTTGCCGGTGGCCGTGTTCACGGCCGACTGCCTCGGCGTCGTCGCCCACGGCGAGGGCGTCGTGGCCGTGGCCCATGCGGGCTGGCGGGGGTTGGCGGCCGGCGTGCTGGAAGCGACGGTCTCGGTGATGGCCGGGCTGGGCGGGCCACCCGACGTGGTCGACGTCGGTCCGTCGATCGGTCCCTGTTGTTACGAGGTCGGGCCGGAGGTGGTCGACGCCCTCGGCCACCCGGCGACGACGACGTGGGGCTCGCCCTCGGTCGACCTGCGGGCAGCGGCGATCGAGCGCCTGGGCGCGGTCGCCCCGGAGGCGGACGTCCGCGTCGACGACCGGTGCACCCGCTGCAGCGAGGGCCTGCACTCCCATCGCGCCTCGGGGACGTCCCACCGCCTCGGTGCGGTCGGATGGCTGCCATGACGGTCGCCGAGCGCCTGTCATCGGTCCGGGAGCGGGTGGCGGCCTCTGCCGCCCGGGCCGGACGGTCGCCCGACGAGGTGTCGATCGTGGCCGTGTCCAAGGCCCAGCCCGACGACCGGGTTCGAGCCGCCTACGAGGCCGGTCATCGGACCTTCGGGGAGAACCGTGCCCAGGGCCTCGTCGACCACGTCGACCTGTTGCCGGGCGACGTCGCCTGGCATTTCGTCGGTCGGCTGCAGAGCAACAAGTCGCGGGTGGTTCGGCCACGGGTCACGGCCCTGCACTCCCTGGATCGGCTCTCCCTGGCGGAGGCCTGGCTCAAGGGACCCGGGTCGCCGCCGCCCGTCTACGTGCAGGTCGACCTGGCGGGGGAGCCCCAGAAGGGGGGCGTGGCGGCGGACGACGCCGGCATCCTCGTGGAGCGTTGCCGAGGGCTCGGCATCGAGGTCCTGGGACTGATGGTGCTCCCGCCGATCGACGGCGAACCGCGGCGGTGGTTCGCCGAACTGCGGGAGTTGCGGGACCGCCTCGAGCCGTCCGTGGGTCCCCTGCCGGGCCTCAGCATGGGCATGTCGGCCGACTTCGAGCAGGCGGTCGAAGAAGGATCAACGGTGATACGGGTGGGAACCACTATCTTTGGCCACCGTCCGCACGGCTGACGCGGGGAAGACGAACGATGTCAATGTGGCGCAAGACGATGGTGTACCTGGGGCTCGTGGACGAGACCCCACAGGAGGCGGAGGCGCCGCAGGCCGGCGCGCCCGACTTCGGTGCCCAGCCCGAGCCCTATCCGCAACCCCAGCCGCTCGCCCCGGTGCCGGACGAGCCGCCGCCCAGCGGACCACCCGAGCGCCGGGTCGTGACGAGTGGACTCGGTCAGGTCGAGGGCCGCCGGGTCGAACCGCCGTCGGGCGCCCGCCGTGGTCCCATCGCCCCGGTGCGCGACGTCGAGGCGTCGGCCGAGGGTGCCACCGTCCGGCCGGTCCAGTCCCTCGACCGACAGGCGGAGGTCATCGAGCCGTTCACCTTCGAGGACGCCAAGCAGCTTGCCGACCACATCCGCGAGCGCACCCCGGTCGTGCTGAACCTCCGCGACGTCGACCCCGACCTCGTCCGCCGCATCATCGACTTCTCCACCGGCCTGACCTACGCCCTCGACGGATCGATGCGCAAGATCGGCACGGCCGTCATCCTCGTCCTCCCGCCGCGCGTGACGCTCGGCCGGGAGGAGAAGCGTCGCCTGGCGTCCATGGGGCTGTACGAGCTCGAGATCGAAGCCCGGTGAGCCTCACCGGCATCCTGGGCACGATCCTCGAGCTGTACGGCTGGGTGATCCTCGCCGCCATCCTCCTGTCGTGGTTCCAGGTCCCGTCCGACCACCCCGTTGGTGCGATCAAACGTGGGCTGTCCGCCGTGACGGAGCCGCTGCTGCGCCCGATCCGGCGGGTGCTTCCCCCGGTCCGCATCGGCGGGGCAGGCCTCGACCTCTCCCCGCTGGTCCTGCTCCTGGCCGTACGTCTGGCCGCCAGTTTCCTGACCTGAGGAGGTACTCGTGCCGTTGAGCCCCAAGGACGTCGAGCAGAAGACCTTCAACGCCTCGTTCCGGGGGTATGCCGAGGACGAGGTCGACTCGTTCCTCGAGGAGATCATCGCCTCGATCGAGGAGTACCAGCAGATGGTCCGCGAGCGCGACGCCAAGATCGCCGAGCTGGAGGCGGGTCTGGTGATGGCCCCGATCGCCCCTGCCCCCGCAGTGGTCCCGGAGCCCGAACCCGAACCCGAACCCGAGCCCCGGCCGGAGCCGCCGCCTCCGCCTCCGCCGCCCGCCCCGGTGTCGGCCGTCGACGAGTCGGCGGTCTCGCGGGCGCTCATCGTTGCGCAACGGACGGCCGACGAGTTGGTCGACGAGGCCAATCGGGAGGCCGAGGAGATCCTCGAGCAGGCGCGTCGCCAGGCCCGGGAGCTCGAGGAGGCGGATGCGGAACACCGCGAGGCGCTGATGGACGGGTACCGACGGCTCCGGGGCGAGTTGGCGACCCTGCGCAATCGCATGGGCGACTCGTTCAGCACCACCGAGGCCACCTTCAAGTCGCTCGAGGTGGAGATCGACGAGTTCCTCGCCCGCGACGTACCCGATCGGGCCCCCAACCCGAGCGAGGTGGCGGAGATCGCCGCCGAGGCGGAGACCTCGGCCACCGAGGCCGCCGAGCGACGGCCGTGGGAGCGGGGCTGAGCGCACGGGCGCCTGGCGGCGCCGTACCGAGTTCCGAGTACCGAGTACTCAGACCCGGGTGACCGCGAGGGTCGCCTCGTGGCCCACCAGGTCGACCTCGGTGCCGGCGCCATCCTCCTCGATCGACACCGCCAGCACCTCTCCCGCGATGAGGTCGGCATGGTCCGTGAAGGCGGCTCGGACGGCCGGGTCGGACGACGACCAGTGGACCCGTACCCGGTCGGTGACGTCGAGGGCCGTCTCCCGGCGCAGGCGCTGGAGGGCCGCGACGAGCTCGCGGGCGACCCCCTCGACGACCAGGGCGTCGTCGAGCTCCGTGTCGATGGCGACGCTGAGGTCCCGGCCGGTGGCCACGACGACCTCGCCTCGGGGCTCGCGGCTCACCACGACGTCGTCGGCGCCGATCTCGTGCCCGGCCACGGTCACCGTCCCGCCGTCCAGCAGCGCCGTGATGGCGGCTCCGTCGAGCGCGGCGAGTTCGGCGGCCACCGCCTTCACGTCGGCGCCGAGCCGGGGGCCGAGCACCTTGAAGTCGGGCTTGCAGGTGAGGTCGACGACGGCGGCCTCGTCGGCGGAGACGACCACGGTCCCGACGTTGAGTTCCTCCGCGATGAGGTCGACGTGGCCCTCGACCGCCCGGCGGACCGCCGGGTCGGCAGTGAGCACCGTCAACCGGCCGAGTGGCTGGCGGACTCGCAGTTCGTGGGTCTTGCGCAGCCCGTGCCCGAGGCGGACGACCTCGCGGACGCTGCGCATGGCGGACTCGAGTTCGGGGTCGATCATCGACCCATCTGGCTCGGGCCAGTCGGCCAGGTGCACCGAGTCGGCGGCGTCGGGGTCGTGGGCGACGACGAGGCCTTGGTACAGCTGCTCGGTGACGAAGGGGAGGACGGGCGCCAGCACCTGGGAGAAGGTGACCAGGGCCTCGTAGAGGGTGGCGAACGCCGACAACTCGTCCGACGTCGGCGCGTCGTCGGCCCGGCTCCGCCAGAACCGCCGGCGACTCCGCCGGATGTACCAGTTGGTGAGGTCGTCGATGAAGGCCAGGGTCGGCGTGATGACGTTGTAGAGGTAGTAGCCCTCCATCTCGGCGTTGACCCGGGTGATGAGGCTTTGGAGGACCGAGAGCAGCCAGCGGTCGAGTTCGGGTCGCTCGGCGACGGGCGGCGCCTGTCGGAGGTCCTCGAGCCCGAGCCCGTCGGCCTCGGCGTAGGTGGTGAAGAACGAGTACGCGTTCCAGAGCGGCAGCAGCACGGTCCGGACGACGTCGCGCACGCCGTCCTCGGAGAAGCGCAACGGCTCGGCCCGCACGACGGGGGAGTCGATGAGGTAGGCGCGCAGGGCGTCCGCCCCGTGGGCGGCGAGGACCACCTGGGGGTCGGGGTAGTTCTGGAGGCGCTTGGACATCTTGCGCCCGTCCTCGGCGAGGATCATCCCGAAGACGATGCAGTTGCGGAACGGCTCGGAGTCGAACAGCAGACCGGCGAGGACGACGAGGGTGTAGAACCAGCCGCGGGTCTGGTCGAGGCCCTCGGAGATGAAGTTGGCGGGGAACCGCTCGCCGAACTCGTCGACGTGCTCGAACGGGTAGTGGAGTTGGGCGTAGGGCATCGCCCCCGACTCGAACCAGCAGTCGAGCACCTCGGGCACCCGGGAAGCGGTGGCGCCGCACGCGACCCCGTCCTCGTGGGGACAGGGGAAGGTGACGGGGTCCACGAAGTGGCGGTGGAGGTCGTCGACCCGGACGCCCGAGAGGGCCTCCAGTTCATCGATGCTGCCGACACAGGTGAAGTGGCCGTTGGGGCACTCCCAGACGGGGATGCACGAGCCCCAATACCGATTGCGGGAGATGGCCCAGTCCCGGGCACCCTCGAGCCACTTCCCGAACCGGTTCTCGCCCACCTTCTGGGGGACCCAGTGGATGCGCTCGTTGAGCTCGACCAGCCGGTCGCGATGGTCCTCGACCTTCACGAACCAGGTGGGGATGGCCTTGTAGATCAGCGGCGTGCTGGTCCGCCAGCAGAAGGGGTACGAGTGGCGGATGGTCCCCTCGGACAGCAGCCGACCTGACGCCCGGAGGAGCCGGAGCAGGTCGCGATCGGCTTCCTTCACGTTCTGGCCGGCGACGTCGGGGACGTCGTCGGTGAAGCGGCCCTCGGCGTCGACCGGGTCGACGAGGACGTCGAGGCCGGCTGCCTGCAGGGCGAGGAAGTCGGCCTCGCCGTAGGCGGGCGCCATGTGGACGAGTCCCGTGCCCTCCTCGGTGGTGACGTCGTCGGAGAGGATCACCCGGAACGCCCCCCGGTCGCGCTCGTGTCCGAAGTAGTCGAAGGGCGGGTCGTAGGGCACGCCGACGAGGTCGGTCCCGGTGGCCGTGGCGACGACTCTCGCCTCGTCGCCGAGCACGTCGGCCACGAGTGTCTCGGCCACCCAGGCATGGCCGCCGTCGGTCGCCACCCGGGCGTAGGTGAGGTCCTCGCCCACGGCCACGGCGAGGTTCGACGGCAGCGTCCACGGCGTCGTGGTCCAGATGAGCAGGTCGTCACCCATTCGGGCCGGCCCGTGGTCCTCGAGGACCGGAAGCCGGACGACGATGGAGGGGTCGTCGACCTCGCGGTAGTCCAGGTTGGCCTCGAAGTTCGACAGCGGCGTGGTGGCACCCCACGAGTAGGGGAGCACCTTGAAGTCCTGGTAGACGAGGCCCTTGTCCCACAGCGCCTTGAAGACCCACCAGACCGACTCCATGAAGTCGAGGTCCATGGTCTTGTAGTCGTTGGCGAAGTCGACCCAGCGGCCCATCCGCTCGGTGACGATCTCCCAGTCCTCGGTGGTCTGTTGGACCATCGCCCGGCACGCCTCGTTGTACTTGTCGATGCCGAACGCATCGATCTGACGGGGGCCCGAGATCCCCAGTTCCTTCTCGACGGCCATCTCGACGGGGAGGCCGTGGGTGTCCCACCCGAACCGGCGCTCGATCCGGTGGCCGCGCATGGTCCAGTAGCGGGGGACGATGTCCTTGACGATGCCGGCGAGGATGTGCCCGTAGTGGGGGCTGCCCGAGGCGAACGGTGGGCCGTCGTAGAAGGTGTAGGCCCGGTCCTCGGGACGCTCGTCCACCGACCGTCGGAATGCCTCGATCCGTCGCCAGAGGTCGAGCACCTCCTCTTCGGCGGCGGGCAGGTCGGTTGGTGGCGTCACGCGGCGGAACGTCGGCATGGTCTCGTTGGTCGGGGTGGCGCATCGTACCGGGGGCACCGCACTGGGCCGCCGCTAGTTTCGGCGAGGACGGGAGGTGGCCATGACGGTGCAGGCGGCGACCCGATCGGTCCGACGGGCCGAGGCGGTCCGCTGGGTCGCGGTGGGGCTGGTGGTGGTGTCGGCGATCATCTACCTGCTGATCGGGCTCGGGGTGCTCGACGTCGGCGGGTTGGACTCCGGCGAGCGAATGGCGTTCGGCCTCATCGCCGGGACTGCGTTCGCCCTGGGGGCCTTCATGCTGGCCCGGGCCGAGAAGCGGGTGATGTTCGTGTTGGCGGCGCTCGGCATGGCCTTCGTCATCTGGGCGTACTTCGACATCGCCCCGGACCGCGATCCGGCATACGAGACCTGGGGCATCGTCCTGCGGGTGATCCAGTTCCCGACCCTGGCC
>CAZTLW010000031.1:0-20279 GCA_964614585.1 uncultured Acidimicrobiia bacterium
ACCGCGGCCTCGAGTCCGGCACGGTCGCGGATGGCGCTCTCCTCCGGGAAGCTCGTCGTGAGGAAGTGCTGGGCGTAGGGGAAGCAGGCCGACTCGAAGGGCTCGGGGTCGAGGAACGACGCCCCGAACGTGTTGGCCTCGATCGTGACGGCATCCAGGGGAACCCGGAGCGCCCGCTCCATCTCGCCAGGATCGAACACGAGGCCGAAGGGGGTCGAGTCCGGCTCCATCAATCGCCCGCCGTAGTCGACGGACAGGTTGCCCTCGATCCACAGCGGCTGGTCGAGGGGGTGCATGCTCGCCGCCTCGAGTCCGGCGACACAGGTGAGCAGGTTGGGGCGCTCCGCGCTCTGCACGTCGACGATCACCTCACCGCGGTGGGACGTCGTGATGACCGATCGGCTGGTGGTCGCCCCCGAGAAGCCCTGTCCGGGGTCGTAGCTGATGGTGTTTGACTCGTAGTCGCAGATGATCCACGACAGCATGCCCGTGCGGGTGTTGCGGGCGATGACGTAGAGCTCGACCCGGCTGCCCCAGAACACCGACGTGTGGACGTTGAAGGCCCCCAGGATCCCGCAGTGCCTCGGCGCCGTGCCTTCGAAGATCGCACTCGGGGCGAGCTCGTAGTCCGGCGGGAGCAGCGCCGTGGCGGCGGCTTCGTCGACGATCTCGTGGGCGAGGAAGAAGCAGTAGGGCTCGACCACGAAGCCGATCTCGGCGTCGCCTCCCGCCCGGTCGACGATCCACTGCTGGAGGGGGATCGGCAGCTTCGCCAGCATCTCGGCTCGCTGGTAGAGCTTGCCGACGTCCCTCGGGGAGACCATCGCCTCGGTCCGTGTGATGAAGTCGCGCAGATGAGCGCGGTCGATCGGGGTGCCCATGCCGCCCTACGGAGCCAAGCCGGGATTCGGATCGCCTTCGCGTTCGTTCTTGTCGGGCCCAGCCATCCAGGAGGAGGCTGGGCCCGACACGAACGGCGGTCGAGGGCTCGTCGTCGGTCGAGGGCGACCGGACGCGCACGCCGTGCTCACAGCCGTAGCCCCGGCGGCAGGGACTCGGGCATCGCCAGCTCGTCGGTCTCGAGGCTCGCCACCGGGTGGGCGACGTAGTCGGCGGCGTAGAAGGCGCTCGGTCGGTGGTTGCCCGACGCCCCGATTCCCCCGAAGGGGGCCGCCGACGAGGCCCCCGTGAGGGGCCGGTTCCAGTTGACGACCCCGGCGGCCACCTCGTCGAGCATCCGCTCGTACTCGGCCCGGTCGGTGGTGAGGATCCCCGCCGAGAGCCCAAAGGCGGTGTCGTTGGCGAGGTCGATGGCGTCGTCGAGGTTGCGGAAGCGGTACACCGACAGCAGCGGTCCGAACCACTCGTCGTCGGGCACCCCCTCGACGCCGGTGAGGTCGATGATGCCCGGTGAGACGAATCCAGTCGCGGGGTCGCCCCGTCGCAACTCCACGAGTGGCCGACCGCCGAGCTCGACCAGCCCGGCCCACGCCTCGGCGAGCCCGTCGGCCGCCCGGGCACCCACCACCGGCCCGAGGAACGGCTGGGGCTCGCCACGGGGGTCGCCCGGCTCGAGGCCCGCGGTGACCTCCACCAGTCGATCGATGAAGTCGTCGCCCCACGCCCCCCGGGGTACCAACAGTCGGCGGGCGCACGAACAGCGCTGGCCGGCCGAGAGGAAGGCCGACTGGATCGTGGTGACCACGGCGGCGTCGATGTCGACCCCGTCGGTCACGACGAGCGGGTTGTTGCCGCCCAACTCCAGGGCGAGCAGCAGTTCGGGCCGCCCGGCGGCCTGTTCGTGGAGGAGGCGGCCGGTGCCGGCGCTGCCGGTGAAGAGGATCCCGGCGATGTCCCGGTGCCCGGCGAGGGCGCGGCCGGTGTCCACGGCGCCCTGCACGAGGTTCAGCACCCCGGGCGGTAGTCCCGCCTCCTCCCAGAGGCGCACCGTCGCCTCGGCGGTGCCGGGGGCGAGCTCGGACGGCTTGAACACCACGGTGTCGCCCGCGAGCAGGGCGGGGACGATGTGGCCATTGGGGAGGTGGCCGGGGAAGTTGTACGGCCCGAAGACGGCCATGGCCCCGTGGGGCCGGTGACGGGTGACCGATCGCACGCCGCCGCCGAGGTCGCGCTCGGTGGTGCCCGCCCGGGTCTCCATCGCCTCGATCGAGATCCCGACCTTGGCGGCCATGGACGCCGGCTCGGTGCGGGCCTCCCACGTCGGCTTGCCGGTCTCGCCGGTGATGACGGAGGCAAGGGCCTCGGCTTGGCCCCGGACGAGGTCGGCGAAGCGCTCGACCACCGCCCGGCGCTCGGCGACCGGGGTGCGTCGCCAGCCGGGGAAGGCTCGAGCCGCCGCGGTCACGGCGGCGTCGACCTGGGCGTCGTCGGCGGCACGGCCGGTCCAGGTCACGTGGGTGGTGGCGGGGTCGACGGCCTCGAACACCTCGCCGGCGCCGTCGACCCACACGCCGTCGATGAAGCTGCGTCCGGTCACGGTGCCGAGCCTACGACCCGCCCGCCGTTCACCCGCACGCCCTCGCGGCGGAGCAGCTCGGCGTGGCGCCGCTCGAGGCCGGGGACGAGCCGGCCAGCGCTGCTCACGACCCGCCACCACGGCAGGTCGTCGACGACCTTGAGCACCCCGCCGACCCCGCGGGCGGCGCCGGGGAAGCCCGCCTCGGCGGCCACCTCGCCATAGGTCATCACCGTGCCAGGCGGGATGGCGGCGACGACCGCGGCGACGGCGGCCTGGAACGGGGTCATGGGCCGAGGCTATGGCGAACCCAGGGTTGGGTGCCGGTCGTTTCGGCATTCTCCGGTGTGGAGACCAGCCTCGGTCTGGTCCCCGCACCGAGGTTCGTGGGGGACGGTCGCCCCGCCGCGCCGGGTACTCTCGCCGCCAGCCGGCCCGGACGGAGCATGCACCCCAACCTGACGATCCTCGAGAACCCGCTCGCCCAGCACCACCTGTCGATCCTGCGGGACAAGTCGACCGGGCCCGACGCCTTCCGGTCCGCCACCCGGCGTCTCGGCACGGCACTCGTCCACGAGGCGGCGAACCACTTCGAGACCGAGGAGGTCAAGATCGAGTCACCGCTCGAGGTGACCACCGGTCGGCGGATCGCCCGGGACCTCGTCGCCGTGGCGGTGCTGCGGGCCGGGCTCGGGCTGCTCGAGGGCATCACCCGCCAGCTGCCGGACCTGAAGGTCGGCTACGTGGGCGTCTTCCGGGACGAGGAGACCGCCCAGCCCCAGGAGTACTACACCAAGCTCCCCGACCTCGCCCACGCCCACGTGCTCGTCCTCGAGCCGATGTTGGCGACGGGCGGGTCGCTGTCGTGGGCGGTCGACACCGTCAAGGCGGCCGGCGGCACCGACATCACCGCCCTCGTCGTGTGCGCCGCCCCCGCCGGGGTCGAGCGGATGGCCGAGGACCACCCCGACGTGCGCATCGTCACCGCCGCCGTCGACCGGGAGCTCGACTACCGGTTCTACATCCGCCCCGGGCTCGGCGACATGGGCGACCGCCTGTTCGGGACCACCGAGTAGACGGCCCTCGGCGTTCTCGTGTCGCCCACCCTTCCCTGAGAGGGCTGGACGACACAGGAACGAGGTTCGGGCGTTGCGGCCCTACGCTCGGCCCATGGCCAAACCCGCCCCCCGCATTGCCTTCCTTGTCGCCGCCCGCGTCGTCCCCGACGTGGTGGCGGCGGTGGCCGACCACTGGGACGACCCCTCCGCCCTCGACGAGTGGACGGTCGGTGGACTCGCCGGCCACTTCGCCCGGGCGGTCGGCACGGTCGGCGCCTACCTCGCCGCCGATCCCCCGTCCGGCGGCACCGTGCTGGACCCCGCCGGGTACTTCCTCGCTGCCCGCCTCGACGACGACGAGGTGCGCTCGGGGATCCTCGCCCGCGGCGACGAGATGGCCGCCGCCGGGCCCGAGGCGCTGGCGGTTTCGGTGGCCGAGACCGTCGACGAGCTCACGGCGACCATCGAGGCCACCCCCGACGACCGGCTGCTCGCCGTGTTCGGTGGGTCGATCCTCTCGCTCGACGACTACCTCGTGACCCGCCTCGTGGAGTTGGTGGTGCACCACGACGACCTGGCCGCCTCGGTCGAGGAGCCGTTGCCGCCGCTGCCGGGCGAGGCCGTCGACCTGGCGGTGGGAACGTTGCAGGCCATGGCCCGCCGGATCCACGGCGACCGGGCGGTGGTGCGGACGCTGGCCCGTTCCGAGCGGGCCCCGGGGTCGATCGCCGTGTTCTGATGGGCGAGGTCGACCGGCTCCGGTCCGGCCCGCCCGCCGACGTGGACCCCGGCCCGGTCGTGGTGGTGGAGGCGTCGGCGCCCGACCCCGGCCGGCTGCTGGCGCGGTTCCGGCTGGCACTGCGGTGGGCGGCGGGCGACGAGGTGACCGAGCCGCTCGAGGACGTGCTCCCGGCGTGGGCGACCGAATCGACGCCCCGGGACCCGTCGTGGGCGCCGTGGCTGTCGGCCGACCAGCGCCCGTGGCGCTACTGGGAGGGTGCCGTGGCCGGGACCGAGACCGTCCGTCTGGTGGTGACCGTCCCCGAGTGGCCGACCTCGCTCGAGACGCTCTCGGCGGTGCTGCGGGCAGTGGGGGCGACCGAGGTGGTGGTGCGCTACTAGCCCGTGTTGCGCAGGCCGGTGGCGATGCCGTTGACGGTCAGCAGCAGCGCCCGTTCGAACAGCGGGTCGTCGGTGCGGCGCTCCAGCAGCGACACCTGCAGGTAGTTCAGCGGGTCGAGGTAGCGGTCCCGCACCGAGAGCGTCCGGGCCAGCACCGGGTTGTCGGTGAGGATCCCGCCGGTGCCCCGGGCTTCGAGCAGCGCCGCCATCGTCCGGTCGTGCTCCTCACGGATGAGTTCGAACGGCGCCCGGTGCTCGGTCGGCACGAGACGCTCCACGTACTGGGCGGCGATCCCGAGGTCGGTCTTGGCCAGGGTCATCTCCACGTTCGACAGGAACGTCGAGAAGAACGGCCACTCCACCGCGATCTCCCGCACCGTGTCCCACAGACCTGCCTCCCGGGCGGCCTCGAGGCCGGTGCCGACCCCGTACCAGCCCGGCACGATCTGGCGGGACTGCGTCCAGCCGAACACCCACGGGATCGCCCGTAGTCCCTCGAGGCCACCGTCGCCGCCGGCGCGTCGCGACGGGCGGGAGCCGATGTTCATCGACCCCAACAGGTTCACCGGGGTCGAGGCGAGGAAGTAGTCGACCAGCGACGGGTGGTCGACGAGCGCCCGATAGCGCTCGAAGGCCGCCTCGGAGATGACGTCCATCACCTCGTCCCAACGCTCGAGCACCTCGGTCGTCCTCCGGGGCTCGCGGTGGAGCAGCGACGCCTCGAGCACCGACGCCACCGTGAGCTCGAGGTTGGTCCGGGCCAGGCTCGGAAGCCCGTACTTGTCGGAGATGACCTCGCCCTGCTCGGTGAGCTTCATCGGCCCGTCGACCACGCCCCACGGCTGGGCCATGATCGCCTCGTGGGTGGGGCCACCGCCCCGGCCCACCGTACCGCCCCGGCCGTGGAAGAGCCGCAGCACCACCCCGTGGCGGTCGGCGACGTCGCGCAACACCCGCTGGGCCTTGTAGATCTCCCATTGCGACGTGGTGATGCCGCCGTGCTTGTTGGAGTCCGAGTACCCCAGCATCACCTCCTGGACGTCGCCTCGCAGCCGCACCAACTCCCGGTACTCGGGCACCGACAGCAGCCCGTCGACCAGGTCGCCGGCCGCCCGCAGTTCGGTGATCGTCTCCAGGAGCGGGGCGAAGCCGATCCGGGCCACCCTCGTGCGCAGGTCGACGAGGCCTGCCTCCCGGGCGAGGACCACGGCCGCCAGCACGTCTCCCACCGAGGCCGTCATGGAGATGATGTACGTCTCCACGACGTCCTCGCCGAAGCGCTCCTTCGCCTCCCGCACCGCCTCGAAGGTCCCGAGGGTGCGAGCGGCGCCCTGGGGCAGCTCGACGGCGGGGGAGAGGAGCGGGCGGTGCGCTCCGAGTTCGTCGGCCAACAGCGACTCCCGCGCGTCGTGGGCCAGGGCGTGGTAGTCGGCCTCACCGGTCACGTCGTACATCGCCGCCAGCGCCTCGTGGTGGCGCTCGGCGTGCTCGCGGATGTCCATGACCGCCAGGTGGAAGCCGAACGCCGCCACCCGCCGGGTCAGCCGGGCCACCGGGCCGTCGGCGATGAGTTCGCCCTCGTGGGCCCGCAACGAGTCGGCCATGAGGTCGAGCTCGGCCAGCAGGTCGGCCGCCGAGCGGTAGTCGAGGCCGGGGTCGTGGCGGGCCCCGGCGCGGATCCGCTCGGCCGTGTTCAGCAACCGCTCGTGGACGTAGGCGCACTTGAGGCGGTACGGCTCCTCGGCGTTGAGGCGGGAGAAGCGCTCCCACACGCCGGGGAGGAGCTCGCGGTCCCGTTCCAGGGAGGCGACCAGCTCGGCGGAGACGTCCACGATGCGGGTCGACGTCGACAGCTCGGCGGCCAGCTCCTCGACGGCCCGGACGAGGTTGCGGAGGCCGTGCTCGTGCTGCAGCTCCAGGATCTCGGTGGTCAGCTCCGGGGTGACGAACGGGTTGCCGTCGCGGTCGCCGCCCACCCAGGTGCCGAACCGCACCGGGTGCCAGTGGGGGCTCCGCTCGATGCCGAGCTTCGCCAGCGCCCACACGACGTCGTCGGTGAGGTCGGCCATGACGTCGCCGAAGAGTTGGTCGAGGAAGAAGATGGTGAGCCGGGCCTCGTCGACCGGGGTCGGCCGGGCGGCCCGTAGCTCGTCGGTCTGCCAGATGAGGTCGATGACCTCGCTGATGCGCCGGTCGATCCGGGCCACCTCGGTGGGCGTCGCCCGGGGGTCGAGGCGATCCTCCAGCAGGTCGGCGATCTGGTTGAGCTTCACGAGGATCGACCGGCGGGCCGCCTCGGTGGGATGGGCGGTGAAGACCGGCCGCAGCTCGAGTCGGTCGACCACCGACGAGACGAGCTCGGGGTCGAGGCCCGCCGCGGCGATGCGGTCCATGGTGGCCGCCAGCCACTCGGCCTCACCGGGACGACGGCTGGCGATCTCGTCGACCCGGTGAGTCTGCTCGGCCACGTTGGCGAGGTGGAAGTAGGTGGTGAACGCCCGCACGAGGAGGATGGCGGTCTCGATCGGCTGGTCGGCCAGCAGCTCGACGAGGCGGTCGGCCGTGGTCGGGTCGTGGTCGTCGCGGAGGCGCTTGGCGGTCTCGCGTACCTCCTCGACGAGGTCGAGGACCCGTTGGCCCTCCTCGCGGACGATCGTCTCGCCGAGCTGGGAGCCCAGTCGGCGCACGTCGCTGCGGAGGGCGGTGTCGACGTCCATCGCCGGGGGAGGGTAGGGCGGCTCGGCTCCGCCCATGGTGACGGTCAGGCCGGGGTGGCGCCCTCGGCGGCCTCGGGCGCGGGGGCGAACACCAGTCGCAGCGACTGGACCAGCACGACGGCCGCGACGGCGGCGACGAACGCGGTCAGGAACCGGTCGAGCGCCCAGGGGGCATCGGTGGGCAGGATCGGCTCGATCATGACCTGCCACCGGAAGCCCACCCACACCAGCAGGTGGGCGGCCGCGAACGAGGCCGCCATCCCGGCGATCGGCGAGCCCGCCTTGGCGAACCACCCGAAGAGGAGGCCGCCCACCGGGAGGAGGACGACGAGGAGCGTGGCCGCCGCCTCGGGGGGCATCGACAGTCGCTCCCACACGCCCATCGCCAGCGCCGCCGCCGAGGCCACCAGCAGCGAGCCGCGGAGCATGGGCTCGGGCCGCAGCAGGCGGACGGCGGTGAGCGCCCCGACGAGGCCGACGAAGAAGCCGAGCGACGACGCCCACGGGCTCGGCGGGTCCACCCACGTCGATTGCACGGTCACGGTCACCGGCGTGGCGTCCACGAGGAGGGGGACCACCGCCTCGAGGATCGTGTCGCCGGGCTCGGCACCGGGCGGGGGATCGGGGTTCATCCAGTGCGTGCGGTGGTCGTGCCAGGCGTAGCGGCCGTCGGTGGCCACCTCGACCCAGTCCGGGGTCGCCCGGGGGTCGGCCTCGGGTGGCACCTCGACCACGCCGTACCGGTCGATGTTGAGGTAGGTGGTCGGCGCCAGACGGTTCTCCAACACGGTCCCGTCGGGCTCGAAGCGCAGGTAGGGCTCGCCTCGGTAGCCGGTGACGAGGATGGTGCTGCCGGCCGGGGCGGTGACCTCCATGAACGAGTCGCCGGCGAGCATCCGGATCTCGAGCCCTTCGATGACCGGCTCGACCGAGAGGATGTCCGTGCGGTAGTCGGTGGGGCCGGCCGGGTCGGCCAGTGCCGGTGCGGGCACCGCCAGCACCACCGCAGCCAGCACGGCCACCGCGGCGAGCCGGCTCACTCGACCACCGTCAGCACGAGTTGGCCGGACGGGTGGACGGTGCATTCACCGATGAATTCGCCGGGCGACGTGAACCGCTGGGTGAGGGTCTCGTTGGCGCCCACGAAGAAGGGCCCGACGAGGTGGCCGCGATCGTCCTCGTTGACGATGCGGATCACCTCACCGACCCGCACCTCGAGGCTGCCCGGCAGGATCTCGAGCGGTTCGCCCCGGTCGAGCGCCTCCCCGGCGCCGACGGGGATCACGTACTCGTAGTCAGCGGCGCCGGCCTCGGCGTCGTCGAGGTCGGGCGCGGCCGTCCCGCAGGCACCCAACAGGAGGGTGCCTGCGGCGACGACGGCGAGGAGGCGTCGGGTCAGGACTCGCGCACCTCCACCTCGACGGTCTGGCTCTCGCCGCTCTCGAACTCGAGCGTCAACTCGAAGGTGTCGCCCACCTCGAGCGGGGCGGCGAGGTCGAGCAGCATCACGTGGTAGCCGCCGGGCTCGAGGAAGACGGTCTCGTCGGCGGGCAGCTCGATCCGGTCGACGGGGGACATCGACATCATGCCCCCGTGGTCCTCGCCCTCCATGTCGTCGCCCATCTCGCCGTCGTCGGCGTCGCCGGCCATGTCGTCCGAGTCGCCCATGTCATCGGCGTCGCCCTCCATGTCGCCCATCTCGGTGGTCTCGTGGATCTCCACCACCGCGGCGATCGACTCGTCCACCGAGGCGCCGACCAGCGCGTCGTCGGCGTCGGCGGTGAGGTCCATGTAGACCGCACCGGCCGTCGCCATCATCGGCGAGTTCCGGGCCCAGGCGTCGTCCACGTCTATGGCCGCATCGCCGCCGCAGGCAGCGGCCACGAGGGCCAGTGCGGCGAGGGCCACGAGCAATCGTCGGGTCATGTCACGTCTCCTCTGTCTGCTCGAGCAGGAGCTCGAGGTCGGTCTGGATGTCCTGCCAGGCGATGCCGAACGGCCAGGTGAGCGCCAGGCGTCCCTGGTCATCGACCGCGTACAGGAAACCGGTGTGGGCGACGTCGATGCGCCCGTCGTCGGCGGTGGTCACCTCGTAGGAGGCCCCGAAGGCCTCGGCGGCGGCGGCAAGCCTGGCGTCGTCGTCGGTCCGGAGGGCGTGGCCGTCGGGCAGGAAGGAGTGGAGGTACCCGGTGACCACCTCCTCGGTGTCCCGGCCGGGATCGACGGTGGCCATCGCCACCGACACCCGGTCGGCGTCGCTGCCCAACTCCTCGAGGGCCCGGCGAAGGTCGGCCAGCGTCGTCGGGCACACGTCGGGGCAGGAGGTGAAGCCGAAGTAGACGACGAGCACCTCGTCGGGTGCCGCCACGAAGGCGAAGTCCTCGCCGGTGGTGACGTCGGGCAGGGTGACGTCGCCCACCACGGGCGCCGGGTCGCGCACGATCCCGGCGGGTTCGGGCGGCGGACCGCAGGCGACGAGCGCCAGGGCGAGCACGGCGAGGAGGGCGCCGAGGCGGGTCATGGCTGTGCGGGTCATGGGTGAGCGGGTCATCGGAGCGTCTTGAGGTAGGCGACGATGGCGGCGACCTGGTCGGTGTCGAGGTCGTTCCCGGGCATCACGACCTGGTAGCCGGCGACCTGCTCGGCCTCGGGGTCGATGATCGCCCGGGTGAGGTAGGCGTCGTCGGCCACGACCACGGAACCGTCGTCGAGCTCGACCTCGCTGCCGTGGAGACCGACCCACGCCGGGCCGACGCCACCCTGGCCCCGCTCGCCATGGCAGGCGGTGCATCCTTCGGTGCGAACGAGCGTGGCTCCCTCGGCCGCGAGGGGGGACAGGTCGTCCGCTCCACCGCCACAGGCCGTGGCGAGGATGGCGAGCACGACGGCGAGCAGGGACACCAACCGCACGGGTGGGATGCTATGCCTCTCCGCGGGGTAGCCCTACGCGCCGTCGAGGACGGCGGCGATGCCGTCGGCATCGAGGCCGAGCTCGGCGAGGATCCCGGCCTGGTCCCCGAAGCCGAGGAACCGATCGGGGACGCCCAGCATGGTCACCGGGGTCGTGACGCCGGCAGCGGCGAGCGCCTCGGCCACCCCGGCGCCGAATCCCCCGGCGACGACGTTGTCCTCCACCGTGACGACGCGCCCGTGGGCGGCCGCCCACGAGGGCAGGCGGGGGTCCATCGGCTTGACCCAGCGGGCGTTCACGACCGTGACGCTGGCGTCGACGAGGCCGGCGGCCTTGTGGGCCGCCTCGACGGTCTTGCCGGTGGCGAGCAGCAGCACGTCCTCGCCCTCGGTGAGCCGATCCCATTCGCCGATGGTGAACGGCTCGGCCGGGAGCTCGGGGAGCGCGTCGGCGCTGCCCTTGGGGTACCGGATGGCCACCGGCCCGTCGTGGTCGAGGGCGGTGGCCAGCATCGAGGCGAGTTCCTGGGCGTCGGCGGGGGCGCCGATGGCCAGGTTGGGGATCGGGCGGAGGAACGAGAGGTCGAAGACGCCGTGATGGGAGGCGCCGTCGGGGCCGGTGACGCCGGCCCGGTCGAGCACGAACGTCACCGGCAGGTCGTGCATGGCGACCTCGGTGAGCACCTGGTCGAAGGCCCGCTGGAGGAACGTCGAGTAGATCGAGACGACCGGTCGTTTGCCGCCCATCGCCAGTCCGGCGGCGAGCGCCACCGCGTGCTGTTCGCTGATGCCGACGTCGATGACCCGGTCGGGATGGCGTTCGGCCAGCGTCGAGAGACCGGTCGACGATTCCATGGCGGCCGTGATGGCGACGACGTCGTCACGGTGCTCGGCCTCATGGGCGAGGGCGGCGCCGAAGGCGGCCGTCATGGAGAGCTTCGTGGCCACCGGCTTGCCGGTGGCCGGGTCGAACTTGCCGACGCCGTGGAGCTTCTCGCGCTCGTCGTCGATGGCGGGCTGGTAGCCGTGGCCCTTCTCGGTGACGACGTGGACGACGACCGGCTCGTCGAAGCCCTTGGCCCGCTCGAAGGTCTCCTCCAACAGGGCGATGTCGTGGCCGTCGATGGGGCCGGTGTACTTGAGGCCGAGCACGTCGAAGAACGTCAGGGTGGTGAGCAACTCCTTGAGGCTCTCCTTGAGGCGGACGGCGGTCTCCTCGGCGACCTCGCCCACCACCGGGAGGCGGCGCAGCAGGCCGCCGAGCGCCTGCTTGGCGTCCTCGTAGCGACGGTCCACGCGCAGCTTCGAGAGGTGCTCGGCGAGGCCGCCGACGGTGGGGGCGTAGGAGCGGCCGTTGTCGTTGATCACGATGATGAGACCGGCAGGCTTCACCTGGGCGACGTGGTTGAGGGCCTCGTAGGCGACCCCGCCGGTGAGGGCACCGTCGCCGATCACGGCCACCACGTGGGAGTCGTCGGTGCGGGCCTCGACGAGGCCCATCGCGTACGAGATCGACGTCGAGGCGTGGGAGCTCTCCACCCAGTCGTGCTCGCTCTCGGCGCGGCTCGGGTAGCCCGACAGGCCCCCGGCCTGGCGCAGGTGCGAGAAGTCACGGCGCCCCGTCACGAGCTTGTGGACGTAGGCCTGGTGGCCGACGTCCCAGATCAGCTTGTCGTGGGGGCTGGCGAAGCTCCGGTGCAGGGCGAGCGTCAGCTCCACCACCCCGAGGTTGGGCGAGAGGTGCCCGCCGGTGTCGGCGAGGGCGCGCACGAGGAAGGAGCGAATCTCGCCGGCGAGGTCGGTCAGCTCGTCGGGCTCGAGGCGGAGGAGGTCGCTCGGGTGGTCGATCTGGGAGAGCAGCGACATCGTGGGGCAGTGTAGGAGTCGGGCACCGCTTTCCCGGGTGGTGGCCTCGGTAGCGTCCGTCCGATGGACGACGTCGACGCGGTGCGCCGCGCCATCACCACCCGCCGGGCGGTCCGCGCCTTCCGGCCCGACCCGGTCCCCCACGACGTGGTGGTGGACATCCTCGCCGCCGCCGCCCGGGCGCCCTCGGGGACGAACATCCAGCCGTGGCGGGTGACCGTGGTGACCGGGGCGGCGCGTGACCGGCTGGTCGACGCCGTGCAGGCGGCCTACGACGAGGGGCGCACCGAGGGGCTGGGCGACTACTACCCGACCGAGTTCGTGGAGCCGTACCTGGGGCGCCGTCGGAAGGTGGGCTGGGACCTCTACGGCCTGCTCGGCATCGAGCGCGGGGAGTGGGAGAAGACCGCCGCCCAGCACCGACGCAACTTCCAGTTCTTCGACGCCCCCGTCGGGATCTTCCTGTCGATGCATCGCACGATGCGATCGGGCGGCTGGCTCGACCTCGGCCTGTACCTCCAGGCGGTCATGACGATGGCCCGCGCCCATGGCCTGCACACCTGCCCCCAGGCGGCGTGGCTGGAGTTCAAGACCCTCACCGAGGAGGTGCTGGGGATCCCCGACGACGAGGACCTCGTGGTCGGGTGCGCCCTCGGGTGGGAGGACCGCTCGGCGATGGTCAACCGACTGCGCACCGAGCGGGCCGACGTCGCCGAGTTCGTCCGCTTCCTCGACTGACTACTCGCCCTGGCCGAGCGAGTAGGCGGGGGTGCCGTCGACGTCGTAGAGGTGCTCGGTCTTGATGACCTCATACCCGTGGTGGTGGATGCCGCCGAGCAGCTCGAGGATGGCCGAGAAGTCGGCGGGGCCTCCGGCGGCGGGCACGAATCGACATCGCCAGTGGTCGGTGCGGAAGGTCTCGGGGAGGCCGTTGGGGTACACCTTGACACCCCGGTTGGTGATCATCTTCAGCTGCCAGCCGGCCGGCGCCGCCGCCTCGAGGCCTCGGCCGAGGGTTGCGGGATCGCGACCCGGCTCCGACCAGTCGCAGAAGACGTCGACGCCGACGAGCTCCTTGGTGACGGTGCGCTCGGGGCTGGGCTCGATCGCGATGCCGCCGCCGCGATAGCTGACCGGGGTCAGACGGGTGGGGCGCTCGCCGAGCCGCTCGATGACGGCGTCCGCGAAGTCCCACGTCCCGACCCGCCGGGACGAGAGCCCCTCGCGATGGATGTCGGCGGTGTGGATGCCGGCCTCCAGCGTGCTGAGCCAGGCGTTCTTGATCGTTTCCGCGGTGTCGGCGAAGCCGAGGTGGACGAGCATCTGGGTGGCGGCCCACAGCAAGCCCGACGGGTTGGCCACGTCCTTGCCGGCGATGTCGGGTGCCGAGCCGTGGACGGCCTCGAACATGGAGACGCTGTCACCGACGTTCGCCGACCCGGCGAGGCCGACGGACCCGGCGATCTGGGAGGCGATGTCGGAGAGGATGTCGCCGTAGAGGTTGAGGGTGACGATGACGTCGAACTGCTCGGGCTGGGCGGCGAGGCGGGCGGCGCCGATGTCGATGATCTGGTGCTCGGACTCGATGTCGGGGTAGTCGGCGGCGATCTCGTCGAACACCCGATGGAAGAGCCCGTCGGTGAGCTTCATGATGTTGTCCTTGGTCATGGCGGTGACCTTGGACCGGCCATACGCCCGGGCGTACTCGAAGGCGTAGCGGATGATGCGCTCGGAACCGGGCCGGGTGATGAGCTTGAGGATCTGGGCGACCTCGCCGGTCTGTTGGTGCTCGATGCCGGCGTAGAGGTCCTCCTCGTTCTCCCGGACGATGACGAGGTTCATGCCCGGGTGGGGGGAGGCGACGAAGGGGGCGTACGACTTGGACGGCCGCACGTTGGCGTAGAGGTTCAGGGCCTTGCGGATGGTGACGTTGAGGCTCTTGTAGCCACCACCGAGCGGCGTCGTGATCGGGGCCTTCAAGAAGACGGGGTTGGAGCGGATGACGTCCCAGGCTTCCGGCGGGATGCCGGAGGTGTGCCCCTCGAGGTAGGCGCGTTCGCCGATCTCGACGGTCTGGAACCGGAGTGGGGCGTCGGCGGCCTGGAGCACCCGGAGGGTCGCCTCCATGATCTCGGGGCCGATGCCGTCGCCGTGGGCGATGGTGACGGGGACCGTGGTGGGGGTGGTGGTGCTCGATCCTGCGAGCGCCTCGGCCTGGGGCGGCATGCGGTCCTCCGGGGTCGTACAAGTACGCTTCACAATACACGAAATCCAAAGCGTATGAGGGGTGTCCGACGCCCAGGCGTTCAGCGGCCGGATTCGTGGGCCTGCACCGCCGAGATGGTGTTGGGGAAGAAGTCCTCGTCACCGATCCGCTGGTACAGGGCGTAGGCCCGCAGCCGGTCTTTCACGGGGCCCTTCATGCCGGCGAACGAGAGGGTGATGCCGCGGTCGCCCAGGTCGTCGAGGAGGTGCTCGAGCACCTCGGCACCGGTCGTGTCGACGTCGGTGATGGCGTTGGCCACCACCAGGACCCGTCGGATCGGTCGGTCGGCCTCGGCGAGGTGGGTCTGGAGGGTGCGCCCGAAGTCGGCGGCGTTGGCGAAGAACAGGGGCGCGTCGAAGCGGACCATGAGCAACCCGTCGACCAGTTCGGCCTCCGGGTGTCGTTCCACGTCGTGGTAGCCCGGGGTGCCGGGGACCCGGCCGAGTTCGGTCGAGTGCGGTCGCCACTCCTTGCGCACGAAGTTGCCGATCGACAACGCGATCGCGATCCCGATGCCCTCGAGGACGCCGATGAGCAGCACCCCGGCGAAGGCCGCCGCCAGCATCACGAACTCCGAGCGCCGCACCCGGGCGAGCCATCGGGTCTGTCGCCAGTCGAAGAGCGTGAAGGAGGCGGTGATGACGATCGCGGCCAGGGTGGGGGAGGGGAGCGCCGCGACCACGCCGGGGAGGACCCCCAGCAACGCCACCACCCCGACGGCCGCGAAGAGGCCCGCCAACTGGGTGCGAGCGCCCACCGTGAGGGCGACCGCGGTGCGCGACGACGATGCGCTGGTCGGGAAGCCGGACACCACTCCCGAGAGCAGGTTGGCCGCCCCGAGCGCCTTGATCTCGGCATTCGGGTCGACGCGCTCCCCGGACCGGAGTGCGGTGGCGGTCGACAGGGCCCCGGTGTCGGCGAACGAGACGAGCGCCACGAGGACGGCCCCCCCGGCGAGGGCGCCGAGCGTGGAGAGGTCGAGGCTCGGGAGCGTGATCGCCGGCAACCCGCGGGGCAGGTCGCCGACCACCGACACCCCCAACGCCTCGAGGTCGACGATCGCCCCGACGACGAGGGAACCGACGGCGGCCACCACGACGCCGGGCAGGAGCGGGGTGAGGCGGCGGGCGACCACGATGACGACGACGGAGCCGGCAGACAACGCGAGCGCCGTGGGCACCACGGCGCCGTCGAGGATGGCCCGTGCGGTCGCCTGCAGGGTGCCCGGGGTGTCGTCGGCGTCCACCGAGAAGCCGAGCGCCTTGGGAAGCTGGGAGACGAAGACCAACACCGCGATTCCGTTGAGGTAGCCGACCCGCACGGGCTTGGACAACAGTTCGGTGATGGCGCCGAGTCGGAGCCAGCCGGCAGCCAGGCACACGGCACCCGCCAGGATCGAGAGGCTGGCGGCGAGCGCCACCGCCTGGTCGGCATTGCCCGCGGCCAGCGGCAGGATGACGGCGGCGATGACCGGGGCGAGCGACGAATCGGGACCGAGGACGAGCCGTCGATTCGGCCCCACCAGCGCATAGGCGACCAGGGCGGCGATCGTCGTGTAGATCCCGGTGATCGCCGGGAGGCCGGTCAGCTCGGCGTACGCCATGCCCTGGGGGATGAGCATGGCCGCCAGGACGGCGCCGGCGACGAGGTCGGCCCGGAGCCACCCCGGCCGGTACGAGCGGATCGTCCTCGTCAGGGCAAGCGCGTCGAGGACCGATCCGCGAGGTCGTGCCATGCCGTCGAAGGTACACCGAGGACACCTTGCGTTCACGGGTTGGACAGGTGGGCGCAGCTCATCGGCCAGGCGCCGTCGCGCCCGGGGTGGGGGTTGGGGGTCCCGCCCCCTATCCTCGAGGGTCCCGTGTTCGACACCCTCACCGACCGCTTCACGACCGTCTTCCAGCGCCTGACCGGCAAGGGCCGCCTCAGCGAGGCCGACGTCGACACCGCCCTGCGCGAGGTTCGCCTCGCCCTGTTGGAAGCCGACGTCAACGTCTCGGTGGTCCGTGACCTCATGGACCGCATCCGTGCGCGGGCGATCGGCGCCGAGGTCCACGAGTCGCTCACCCCCGGCCAACAGGTCGTCAAGATCGTCGACGAGGAGCTCGTCACCACCCTCGGCCGCGAGCACGTCCCGCTCGCCAAGCCGTCGAGCCCGCCCCTCGTCATCCTCATGGCGGGTCTGCAGGGCTCCGGCAAGACGACCACCTCGGCCAAGCTCGCCCGCCACCTGAAGGAGCAGGAGAGCCGGCGGCCGATGTTGGTCGCCGCCGACCTCCAGCGCCCCGCCGCCATCGATCAGCTCATCCAACTGGGCGAGCGCATCGACGTGCCGGTCTACTCGGACCGGACCAGCCGCCCCACCCGGGTGGTCAAGGCGGCGCTCAAGGAGGCGGCCCGCGGCGGGCACGACGTCGTGATCATCGACACCGCCGGTCGCCTGCAGGTCGACGACGACCTCATGGCCGAGCTCGCCGCCATCCGCAAGGTGGCCGCCCCCGACGAGACCCTGCTGGTGGTCGATGCCATGACCGGCCAGGACGCCGTCAACGTCGCCCAGGGGTTCCTCGAGCACACCGACCTGACCGGGATCGTGCTCTCGAAGCTCGATGGCGACGCCCGTGGTGGTGCCGCCATCAGCGTCCGGGAGGTCACCGGGCGACCGATCAAGTTCGCCGCGGTGGGGGAGGGTCTCGAGGAGTTCGAGGTCTTCCACCCCGACCGCATGGCCTCCCGCATCCTCGGGATGGGCGACGTGCTCACCCTCATCGAGAAGGCCGAGCAGGTCTGGGAGGAGGAGGAGGCCGAGCGGCTCGCCGAGCGGATGCAGCAGGCCGAGTTCGACCTCGAGGACTTCCTGTCGCAGATGCAACAGGTCCGTCGGATGGGGGATTTGCAGGGCCTGCTGTCTATGATGCCGGGCGCCGGAGCGCTCCGTGACGTCGAGATCGACGAACGGGACCTCGCCCGGGTCGAGGCGATCATCCGCTCGATGACCCCCGAGGAGCGTCGGACCCCCAAGATCATCAACGCCTCCCGGCGGAAGCGGATCGCGAGGGGCTCCGGCACGTCACTGCAGCAGGTGAATCGTCTCCTGAAGCAGTTCGCCGACGCACGCAAGATGATGCAGGCGCTCGCCACCGGCGGGATGCCGGCCGGGATGCCCGGGATGCCGGGGATGCCGGGCGGCCTGCCCGGGGGGCGCCCACCGCAGCCGCGCAAGGCGACCAAGCCGCCGCGCAACAAGAAGAAGAAGCGAAAGAAGAGGTGAACGGATGGCGGTCAAGATCCGCCTGAAGCGGATGGGCAAGCGGAAGCAGCCCGTCTACCGCGTGGTCGTCTCCGACTCCCGCAAGGCGCGCAGCGCCGACTACATCGAGGCGATCGGCTTCTACGACCCCCGCCAGGAGCCGTCCCTCATCGAGATCGAGAACGAGCGTGCCGTCGACTGGCTCTCCAAGGGCGCCCAGCCCACCGAGGCCGCCCGCAAGCTGCTCGAGATCTCGGGCGCCTGGACCGACTTCAAGATCGCCCGCGGCGAGGTGTTGACGGTGGGGGCCACCCCCGCTGCCGAGGAGCCTGCTGCCGAGGAGCCGACCGCGGAGGCCGCAGAGCCCGCCGCCGAGGCCGAGGAGCCGACCCCCGAGGCGGCCGAGGCCGACGCGGAGCCCGGCGACGAGGCCGACACCGAGGAGACCTCGTCGGACGAGGACGCCTCCGACGACGAGGACGAGTGATGGCCAAGGGTGAGATCGTCGAGCGCGTCGTCCGCTACATCGTCCGGGAGATCGTCGACAACCCCGAAGAGGTGACCGTCGAGATCGTCGAGGACGGTCCCGACCGGGTGACCGCCGAGGTCCAGACCGCCAAGTCGGACATGGGTCGGGTCATCGGCAAGCGTGGCCGCGTCGCCAACGCCATCCGCACCATCGCCGCTGCGGCGGCCGAGGAGGAGGGCCTCGAGGCGGGCGTTGAGTTCCTCGACTGAGGGGACACCGGGCACGGGACGCCAGGCACCGGACGAGGGGCACGACACCGTCGTCGTCGGCATCCTCGGCAAGGCCCATGCCCTGCGAGGTGAGGTGGAACTGGTGACCGGCTCCGACGAACCGGAGCGGCTCGGTCCCCCGGCGGTCTACCCCGGGCCCGCCGGGACCACGCTCACCGCCGTCGGCCTGCGTCGTCACGGCGACCGGTGGATGATCTCCTTCGAGGAGGTCACCGACCGCACGGCCGCCGAGGGCCTGCGGGGATTCGAGCTGCGCATCCCGGCCGAGGCCCGCCGCGAGCTCCCTGCCGACGAGTGGTGGCCAGACGACCTCGTCGGGCTGGCCGTGGTCGACGTCGATGGGGCGTCTCTCGGCACGGTGGCCGACCTCGTGCTCGGCGCCGCCCAGGATCGCCTCGTGGTCGACGGCCCGTCCGGTCGCTTCGAGGTGCCGTTCGTGGCGGCCCTCGTCCCCGAGGTCGACATCGCCGCCGGCCGCGTGGTGGTCGACCTCCCCCCCAACCTCCCCTGACCCCAACCCTGGGTTGTGAGCGTCGCCTGATCGCCAACCCAGGGTTGTGAGCGGCGGATTCCGACGCCCTCGGCCCACAGAACGCAGCGCCGCGCGTGCCGTCGGCCGCCGCCCCTACCCTTTCGCTCGCATGGATCGAGACCACGCCGTCGCCCTCCTCGAGGGACGTGCCGACGCCACCGACCTCATGGCCGAGGCCCGGGCGATCCGCGACGAGGCGTGGGGCCGCACGGTCACCTACTCGCGCAAGGTCTTCATCCCCCTCACGACCCTCTGCAACTCGGTCTGCACCTACTGCACGTTCGCCAAGCCGCCCGGCAACGGGGGTGAGTACCTCGTCCCCGACGACGTGCTCGCCATCGCCCGCGCCGGTGTCGCCCACGGCTGTACCGAGGCCCTCTTCACGCTCGGCGACCGACCCGAGCTCCGCTGGCCGCAGGCGCGGGCCTTCCTGGCCGAGCACGGCCATGACACCACGCTCGGTTACGTCGCCGAGATGAGTCGGTTGGTGCTGGAGGAGACGGGGGTGTTCCCCCATGCCAACCCCGGCATCCTCGACGACGAGGCGGTGGCCTTGCTGCGACCGTCCAATCCCTCGATGGGGATGATGCTGGAGAACGTCTCGCCCCGCCTCACCGAGCCCGGCATGCCCCACGAGCGTGCCCCCGAGAAGGACCCCGCCCTGCGGGTCGCCACGATCGAGGCCGCCGGGCGGGGGCGGGTGCCGTTCACGACCGGGGTGCTGGTGGGGATCGGGGAGACGAGTGCCGAGCTCGTCGACTCGCTCGTCGTCCTCGCCGGCCTCGCCCACCGTCACGGGGGGATCCAGGAGGTCATCGTCCAGAACTTCCGGGCGAAGGCCGACACCCGCATGCGGCGGAGCCCCGAGCCGGTCCCCGCCTACTTCGCCCGTGTCGTGGCCCTCGCCCGGGTGCTGCTGCCGCCGGAGGTTTCCGTGCAGGTGCCACCCAACCTCACCGAGCGCTACGAGACGCTGCTCCACGCCGGCATCAACGACTGGGGCGGGGTCAGCCCGCTGACCATCGATTGGGTCAACCCCGACCAGCCCTGGCCACACCTCGAGGAGTTGTCGGCTCGGACGACCGCCGCGGGCTTCGAGCTGCGGCCCCGCCTCCCGGTGTACCCCCGCTATCTCGACCCGGGGTGGCTCGATGGCGGGCTCGTCGACCGGGTGCTGGCCGCGGCCGACGACGACGGATGGGCAAGTCCGGCTGTGACCGGTGTTGCCGTTGGGTAGGGCTCGTTCCGTGGGTTGTGAGCGTCGGAAACCGCCGCTCACAACCCAGGGTTGGCCGAGGGGCGACGCTCACAACCCAGGGTTGG
>CAZTLW010000032.1:0-2049 GCA_964614585.1 uncultured Acidimicrobiia bacterium
ACCCATGGATTCCGTCACCTGGCACGAGCGGCTCGAGCTCGACGACCCGGTCGCCGTCATCGCCTTCGAGGGGTGGAACGACGGCGGCGAGGCCGCGTCGGGAGCGGTGCGCCATGCCTGGGAGGCCCTCGACGCCGTGGCGGTGGCCACGATCGACCACGAGCACTACGCCGACTTCCAGGTGACCCGCCCCGACATCGTCGTCGACGGCGACGGGGCTCGCCATCTCGACTGGCCGTCGACCGACGTCGGCGTCGCCCGGGTGGACGGTCGGGACCTCGTCCTCGTCCTCGGCGACGAGCCCCGGCTGCGGTGGCGGGCCTACTGCGACGAGGTGGCTCGCGTCCTCGCCGACCTCGGCGTCCGTCGGGTGGTGTTGCTCGGTGCCTTCATCGGCCAGGTCGCCCACACGCTGCCGGTGCCCGTCATCGGCGTCGCCGACGACGCCCTGCGAGCCGACCACGACCTCCTCCCGACCTCGTACGCCGGGCCCACGGGCATCACCGGGGTGCTGACCGCGACGCTGCCGGAGGCGGGCATCGACGTCGTCGGGCTGTGGGCGGCCACCCCGCACTACCTGGCCGGCAACGAGAACCCCAAGGCGGCCCAGGCCCTCCTCGGCCGGGCCGGTGGCATCCTCGGGCTCGACCTCCGGGCCGACGAGTTGCTGCCCATGGTCGACGACTGGGTGGGGAAGGTCACCGAGGCGATGGCCGAGAGCACCGAGCTGCGGGGTTACGTGGAGAGCCTCGAGGCGTCGGTCGAGCGCTTCGAGGCCGGCGGCGACGACCTCGTGACCGAGATCGAGCGGTTCCTCCGAGAGGGCGACGGCTGACCGCCCAGGTGGTCGTCGTCGGGCGGCGGGCCGCACCCTGGGTGACGGCCCTCGCCGAGGCGTCGGATCGGTTCGAGGCCGTCGACGTCCCCGGGGCCGATCCCGAGCGGGTCCGGGTCCTGGTGGTGGCGGGTCTCCCCACCGAACCGCTGCCGGACTGGCCCCATCTCGGGCTCGTCCAGTCGCTCTGGCACGGGGTCGACGCCCTGGTGGGCCATCCCCTCCTGCCCCCGGACGTCCCCATCGCCCGACTCGTCGACCCGGGCGTCCCGGCCGCGATGGCGCGCTTCGTCACCCGCATCGTGCTCGATCGCAGCCAGCGGGTCGACGAGTACGCCGAGCTCGCCGCCCGGGCGGAGTGGCGCCCGTTGGCGCACCTCACCCCGTCCGACGTCACCGTGGGCCTGCTCGGCCTCGGGGCGGTGGGGCGGGCGATCGCCGAGGTGGTCGGCGGACTCGGCCACCCGGTGCTCGGCTGGCGGTCGGTGCCGGAACCGGTGCCCGGCGTCGACGTGCACACCGCTCCCGATGGGCTGGTCGCCGTCGTGGAACGGGCGGACGTCCTCGTCAACACCCTCCCCTCCACGCCCGCCACCCGGAGCCTGCTCACCGCCGATCTCCTGGCGCGGCTTCCCGACCGGGCCGCCTTCGTGAACGTCGGTCGGGGCGACGTGATCGCCGAGGCCGAGCTGTTGGCGGGACTCGCCGCCGGGCACCCCGCCGTCGCCCACCTCGACGTGTTCGAGACCGAGCCGCTCCCGGCGGACTCACCGTTCTGGACGCATCCGCAGGTCGTGGTCACTCCTCATGTGAGTGGTCCCACCACGATCGCCACGGCGCTCGAGGCGCTGGTCGACAACCTCCACCGGGCGCTCTCGGGTGAGCCGCCCCGCTGGGTGGTCGACCGCGAGCGGGGGTACTGACGCAACGAACCCCCGAGGCTGATGCCTCGGGGGTTCGCAGACTCTGGGTGGGTCCGGCTACTGGCCGGCGACCACCTGCTCCTGGACCGCCGGGTTGCCCTCGGCGTCGTAGACGTAGACGTCGTAGGTGCCGATGCCCGGCTCACCGACGTCGGTGAAGTCGAGCGGGCCGGAGGCGCCGTCGTAGTCGATGTCGGCACCCTCGGCGAGGAGGGCATGGCACTCCTCGTAGGTGGTGCAGACCTCGCCGCCACGGGTCACCTCGACCATCTCGTCGGCGATGCCGTCGGC
>CAZTLW010000032.1:2149-18976 GCA_964614585.1 uncultured Acidimicrobiia bacterium
GCGACGTTGGCGACGACGTTGCCGCCGGCGTCGGTGATGGCCTGGGCGGCCTTCTCGGAGAACCCGGCGCCGTAGTCGTCGTTGCGGTGGATGATCGCCACGTCGAAGTAGCCGTCGGCGGTGATGATCTCACCCAACAGCGCGGCCTGCAGCACGTCGGACGGGGCCGTCCGGAAATAGAACCCACCGTCGTCGTAGTCGGTGAACGTGGCCGCCGTGTTGGACGGCGAGCACTGCGGGATCTGGCTCCCGGTGATCTTGTCGATGACCGACAGCGAGATGCCCGAGGCGGCGGCGCCGATGATGGCGTCGACCTCGTCGTTGATGAGCTGGTCCACCGCCGTCGAGGCAACGTCGGGCGAGGTGCCCGAGTCCGTCTTGACCAACGTCACGTTGCCGCCGGCGGCGTTGATCTCCTCTACCGCCATCTCGATCGGCTTCTCCAGCGCGTCGATGATGACGGCGAGGTCGCCGGTCTGGGGCAGCAGCGTGCCGATGGTCAGCTCGACGGGGACCATCTCCATCGGCGGCTCGGCGGTGGTGGTGGTCTCCTCCGCCTCCGTCGTGGTGGTCTCCTCGGCCGCGGTGGTGGTCGTGTCGGCCGCGTCACCCTCGGTCGTGGTGGTGTCGTCTCCGTCGCCGCCGCCACACGCCGCCGCCACGAGGGCGAGGGCCGTGAGCAGCGCGACGAGGCGCAGCATGTGCTTCATGGGGTCTTTCCTCCTGTGCCATTGACGCCACCCTCGGGTGGCGCCGTCGCCACGATAGCCCGCCGACCCCCAGTGCTCAACGGTCCGGACGTTCCCAGTGTCCTCGCAGGGTCTCGAGCCATGCGTCGGCCACCCGGTCGAACGGCTCCGCCAGCCGCTCGAGGTCGAGGACGAGGCGGGCCGCGGTCACCCGGGCCTGGTCGACCCAGCGCTCGGGGTACCCGAGCAGGTCGCGGTGGTGGTCGAACTCGTCCTCGTCGTCGACGAAGACGGTGCCGTCGGCGGTGCGGATCACGTCGAGGTCGAGGTCGACCATCGTGGCGACGTCACCGTCGATGGCGGGTGGCACGACGACGTCGACGTACCAGGGGTACCGGCCGCCGTCGTTGCGGACGAGCGTCCACCAGGCGTTGGGCACCAGCAGTTGCAGGGTGGGGCGTCGGGCTCCGAACGACGTCGGGGGGTCGGCCCCGGGGTCGCCGTCGAGGCCCTTGTGGAACCAGGTGTCGGGGGTGGCGCCGAGCCAGAGCCCCCACTCGTCCTCGCCGAGCACGATCATCGGATCGTGGGACCAGTGTGGGGTGTCGGGGTGTTTCAGGTACTGGATGCGCACGGCCGGGAGCCTATGACGCGACGGCCTCCGGCCGCACCCGAACCCCGACCCCGCGGAGGCCCCTCTGCAACCCTGGGTTGGTGGCGGGGGTCGGAGGGGGAACCGTGGGCCGTAGCGGGTGCAGGACGCCGCCACCGGCCCACGCTTCGACGGGCCGAGTGGAGTCCCTCAGGAACCGAGATGACCCTCGAGGATCCGTTGCTCGAGGACGGCCAGGTCGTCACCGGCTTCCACGCCCACGTCGGCCAGCACGTCCCGAAGCCGCTGACACGCCCGGAGCGCCTCGACCCGCCGACCGTGTCCGGCGAGGGTCTCGATCAGCATGTGCCACAGGTGCTCTCGGTATGGGTGCTCCTCGATCGCCACCTCCAACTCGCCGAGCACCAGTTCGTCGTGGCCCAGTGCGAGTTCGGCCTCGAGGCTCAGCTCCATCGTCGCCAGCCGCAGCTCGTCGAGTCGGAACGCCTCCAGTCGGAATGCCTCGTCGTCGGCCAGGTCCCCGAAGGGGCGGCCTCGCCAGAGGCCGAGGGCTGCTCGGCAGAGGCGGGCGCACTCCTGCGGATCGTCCCTCGCGGCGGCAGCCTGCCCGAGCAGGCTCTCGAATCGGACCGCGTCGATGGCCCGTGGGTCGATCTCGAGTTCATAGGAGTGGTCGATCCGCACGATCGCGTCGGTGCCCAGGAGACGCCGCAGATCCGAGATGTAGGACTGCAGCGTGTTGTCCGCCGAGGCCGGAGGATGGTCGTCCCAGAGCGTCTGCTGGAGGAGGTCGATCGACACCGCGTGGCCGGCCCCGACCGCCAGTGCGGCGAGCACGGCCCGGGCCTGGTGGCCGCCCACGGACCTCGGCCCGTCGGGTGTCATAACGTCAACCGGTCCGAGGACTCGAATCGTGCACTCGTCACTCATGACGTCTCTCGCAGTTCCTCCAGCCGTCTCCATGTGCGGATCCAGCGGTCGCCAGGCGCGGACCCAGTTCCGATGCTACGGGCACCAACCGTGCGGGAGGACGATGGGGTGGAGAAGGACTCTAAGGAAGGGAGTTGACATGAAGCTGTTCGAACACGAGGAGACCGAGACGACGCTCGAGCAACTCCCCGAGTTGCCGCATGACGTCGAGGTCCCCGATGACATCAGCACGATCCGACACCCGACGACGCCCCGGCCAGCCGGGGTCCGTTGGATCCGGTGGCTCGCCGCCGTCGTGGTGGTCGGTGTCGTCGGCGTCCTGGGAGCGATGCTCCTCTTCGGGGGCGAGACCGACGATGCCCTCACGATGGTTCCCATGGAGCGGTACGGGACCGACAATCCCGTGATCGTGGACCAGGGTGCCGTTCCGGGTGCCGTCGTGGTCGGCGTGGACCCGATGACGGTGTACGGGACCGACAACCCCGTGATCGTGGAGCAGGTTGCCGTTCCGGGTCCCGCCGTGGTCGGCATGGACCCGATGACGGTGTACGGGACCGACAACCCCGTGATCGTCGGCGACGGCGCCACTCCCGGCCTCATCGACACCATGGACCTGTACGGGACCGACAATCCCGCCTTCGTCGACAGGACGCCGATGGAGCGGTACGGGACGGACAACCCCGTCTTCGTCGGGGACTGATCGCTCGATCGGTGCCGATCCGGCAACTGGAGCGAGGCCCGGGGCATCCCCGGGCCTCGTCCTCATGCGCTGGTGATGAGCCCGGCGGGGCCTGTTCCGTCAGTCGACGGTCCAGGTGCCCTGACTGGCGACCAGCTTGGCCAGGTCGCCCTCGCCGCGAGCCTCGCGGGCGGCCTCGACCTGGGCCGTGATGGCGTGGTCGTAGGTCTCGCGGTCGACGCTGCGGAACACCCCGATCGGGGTCGGCCCGTAGGGGCCGTGGCTGAGCCGGGACAGGGCGAAGGCCACGCTCGGGTCGGCCCGGGTGACGTCGTGGACGACGAGTTGGTCGTCGGCGACCTTCGCCCGCTCCACGACCCTGGCCTCGCCGCCATCCATGACCACGCCGAACTCGTCGTCGGGCCCGAAGACGATCGGCTCGCCGTGGTGCAGGTAGATGCGGTTCTCGGCGCGCTCGGCCTTGCCGGTGAGTTGGATGAACGCCTTGTCGTTGAAGACGTTGCAGTTCTGGTAGATCTCGATGAAGGCCGCTCCGTCGTGCTCCGTCGCCGCCTCGAGGATCTCGCCGGTGTGCTTCGGGTCGGCGTCGATGGTGCGGGCCACGAACGACGCCTCGGCGCCGAGCGCCAGTGAGATCGGGTTGAACGGGTAGTCGATCGAACCCATCGGCGTCGACTTCGTCCGCTTGCCGACCTCCGAGGTCGGCGAGTACTGACCCTTCGTCAACCCGTAGATCTGGTTGTTGAACAACAGGATCTTCAGGTTCACGTTGCGCCGCAGGGCGTGGATGAGGTGGTTGCCGCCGATCGAGAGGGCGTCGCCATCACCGGTCACCACCCACACCGACAGGTCGGGTCGGGTCGATGCGAGGCCGCTGGCGATGGCCGGGGCCCGACCGTGGATCGAGTGCATCCCGTACGTGTCCACGTAGTAGGGGAATCGCGAGGAGCAGCCGATGCCGGAGATGACGACGATCTCCTCCTTTTTCACCCCCATCTGGGCGAAGTGCTTCTGGACCGAGGCGAGGATCGTGTAGTCCCCACAGCCGGGGCACCACCGCACCTCCTGGTCGGTCTGGAAGTCGGACCGGTCGTAGTCGAGGGCCGTCATTGGAGCTCCAGGATCTTCTCTTCGATCTCGTTGACCTTGAACGGGGTGGCATCCACCTTGTTGAGGCCCACGATGGGCCGCAGGAACTCAGCCCGCAGGAGGAAGCGGAGTTGGCCCGTGTTCAACTCGGGGACGAGCACCCGTTCGTAGCGCCCGAGCACCTCCCCGAGGTTGGCCGGGAACGGGTTGAGGTAGCGCAGGTGGGCCTGGGCCACCCTGGTGCCCCGGGCGCGTCGCAGGCGGTTCACCGCCGCCTTGATGGGCGGGTGGGACGAGCCCCAGCCGAGCACCAGCAGGTCGGCGCCGTCGGGGTCGTCGACCTCCAGTGGCGGGATGTCGTGGGCGATGTTGGCGACCTTCCAGGCCCGGACGTCGGTCATCGCCTGGTGGTTGTCCGGGTCGTAGCTCACGTTGCCCGTCACGGCCTGCTTCTCGAGACCGCCGATGCGATGCTCGAGGCCCGGCGTCCCGGGCTTGGCCCACGGGCGGGCGAAGGAATCGGAGTCCCGCAGGTACGGCAGGAACGTCCCCTCGGGCCCGTTGGGGACCGTGGCGAACGTCGGCCGGAGGTCCGGCAGCGCATCGAGGTCGGGCAGTCGCCACGGCTCGGAGCCGTTGGCCACGTTGTTGTCCGACAGCAGGATCACCGGCGTCATGTACTTGAGTGCCAGCCGGCAGGCCTCGATGGTGGTCTCGAAGGCGTCGGCGGCGCTGGCGATGGCCACCACCGGGATCGGGGACTCGCCGTGGCGGCCGAAGCGGGCGAACAGGAGGTCGCTCTGCTCGGGCTTCGTCGGGAGGCCGGTGGACGGGCCGCCACGCTGCACGTCGATGACGACCAGCGGCAGCTCGGTCATCATCGCCAGCGAGATCGCCTCCGACTTGAGGGCCAGCCCGGGGCCGGACGTGCCGGTGACGGCCAGTGCGCCACCGAAGGCGGCGCCGATGGCGGCGCCCACGCCGGCGATCTCGTCCTCGGCCTGGAAGGTCCGCACGCCGAAGTGCTTGTGGCGGGACAACTCATGGAGGATGTCCGACGCCGGGGTGATGGGGTAGGTGCCGTAGAAGAGGTCGAGGCCGGCGAGCTTCGCCGCCGCGACCAGGCCCCAGGCGGTGGCGGCATTGCCCGAGACGTTGGTGTAGGTGCCGGGCTCGAGGCGGGCGGGCTCGACCGTGTAGGTGGTCTTCAGCGCCTCGGTGGCCCAGCCGTAGTTGTACCCACCCTTGAACGCCTCGATGTTGGCCGCCGCCACCTCGGGGTTGTTGGCGAACTTCTCCTCGATCCAGGAGATCGTCACCTCGGGCGGCCGGTTGAAGAGCCAGGCCATCACCCCGAGGGCGAGCATGTTCTTCGACCGCAGGACGGCTCGGCCGGTCACCCCGGTGCCGTCGACGGCGTCCTTGGTGAGTCGCTCCATCGGGATCTTGATGACCTTGTACGAGGCGAGCGAGTCGTCCTCGAGCGGGTTGGCCTCGTAGCCCGCCTTCTCGAGGTTGCGCTCGTCGAAGGCGTCCGTGTTGACGATCAGCGTCCCGTTGGGGCGCAGGTCCTCGAGGTTCGTCTTGAGGGCGGCCGGGTTCATCGCCACGAGCACGTCGGGTTGGTCCCCCGCGGTGAGGATGTCGAAGTCGGCGATCTGGACCTGGAACGACGACACCCCGAACAGCGTGCCCTGGGGGGCCCGGATCTCCGCCGGGAACGAGGGGAAGGTGGCCAGGTCGTTGCCGAAGAGTGCCGAGGCGTCGGTGAACCGGGTGCCGGCCAGCTGCATGCCGTCGCCGGAGTCGCCGGCGAACCGGATCACGACCTTGTCGAGGGTCTCGGGGGTGGTGTCGTGGTCGTGGAGTTCTTCGAGTTGGTCCGTCACCGTTGGTCCCTGCTTGCTCACGGGGCCGCGAGGGGCCCAATGGCGCGGCATTCTCGCACAACTGCGCCACTGTCCGTGTGACCCCCCGCAGTAGCGTGGGCGGCAGCGAGCCCGGAGGTGCCGATGCCCGACGACGTCTACCTGATCGATGCCTGTCGAACGCCGATCGGCAAGCTCGGCGGGGTGCTCGCCCGGGTGCGTCCCGACGACCTCGCGGCCCACGCCATGGCCCGGCTCATGGCTCGCAACCCGGCGGTCGACCCGGCCGAGGTCGAGGACGTCCACTGGGGGGCGACGAACCAGGCGGGGGAGGACAACCGGGATGTGGCCCGCATCGCCTGGCTCCTCGCCGGGCTCCCGCTCGAGACGGGTGGGGTGACGGTCAACCGACTGTGCGGGTCGAGCCTGCAGGCGACCATCCAGGCCGGCCACGCCCTCGCCGCCGGTTGGGGCGACGTGGCCGTCGCCGGCGGCAGCGAATCGATGAGTCGGGCCCCGTTGGTCATGATGACCAAGCCCACGGCCGCCTATCGCCCGGGCCTCCCCGAGATGGCCGACACCACCCTCGGCTGGCGACTGGTGAACCCCCGCTGGCACGACCGGTACCGCACCCTCCAGATGGGCGAGACCGCCGAGGAGGTCGCCGACCGGTGGGGGATCGGCCGCGAGGAGCAGGACCGGTTCGCCCTCGCCTCCCACGAGCGGGCCCTCGCCGCCATCGAGGCGGGCCGGTTCGCGGACGAGATCGAGCCCCTCGAGGCACCTCAGGACGACCGGGGTCGCGACGTGCGCCTCGTCGACACCGACGAGGGGCCGCGGGCCGACACGAACCTCGAGGCGCTCGGACGTCTTCGGCCGGTCTTCCGAGATGGGGGGACGGTCACGGCCGGGAACGCCTCCCAGATGAACGACGGGGCGGCGGCGGTGCTGTTGGCGACGGGTGCGGCGGTCGAGCGCCTGGGACTGGAGCCGATGGCCCGCATCGTCTCCTCGGCGGTCGCCGGCGTCCCCCCCGACATCATGGGAACCGGCCCCATCCCTGCCACCCGCAAGGCGCTCGACCGGGCGGGCCTCACGATCGACGACATCGGCCTCGTGGAGCTCAACGAGGCGTTCGCCGCCCAGGCGATCGCCTGCGAGCGCGAGTTGGGTCTCGACCACGACATCGTGAACGTCAACGGGGGCGCCATCGCCAACGGCCACCCGCTGGGGGCCTCGGGGGCCAAGATCCTCACCACCCTGCTCTGGGAGATGCGCCGGCGCGAGGTTCGCCACGGCCTCGCCACCATGTGCATCGGGGTCGGCCAGGGCGTGGCCCTGGTCGTCGAGCGGGTCTGACCCCCTCCGGGAGATCGAGCCGCGGCCGGTACCGACCTCGCCGGCTCGCTAGGCCGGGTGCTCGACGAGGTCCCGTCCACCGCGTGCCCAGCGCACCAGCGGCACCACACCCACCGCCACCGGGAGCACCCAGAAGAAGATCCGGTGGATGAAGACGGCCGCGGCCACGTCGTCGACGTCCACCAGGACCTGGTCGGCCGAGCCGAGCGCCCAGATGAACACCATCTCGACGGCACCGAGGCCGGCCGGGACCATCGGGGCCATGGAGGCGAGCAGCGACACGGCGTAGACCGCCGCCAGGAGGGTCGTCGGGACCACGTCGGTCCCGACACCGATCGCCCGGAAGGCGACCAACAGGCCGACGAACCGCACGACGTGGGCGCCGACGGCGAACCCGAGCGACGCGGGCCAGTGGCTGGCGAGCGTGCGCACCAACTGGTCACGGAAGCCCACGGTCGCATCCTCCAGGTCACGACGTGGTTCCCGACCGAACACGGGGAGGAGTCGGTCGGCCGTGGTCTGGATCGCTCGACCGAGCCACCGGGCGAAGCCCTCGAAGGCGAGCATCCCGGCAACCGCCGCGGTGGCGGCGACGGCCGCGCCCACGACGAGCACCGTCACCAGGACGACTCGCTCGCCCGGCGTGCCGACCGCCACCCAGTAGACGAGGACGAGGAGCGGCGTGACGACCTTGACCGCCAGGGTCACCAGGCCGCCGACGAGGACCCCGGCGCCGGCCGCGTCGCTCTCGACGCCAAAGGCCCGGTACATCCCGTAGCGCGTGAGCACGTCCCAGGGGGCGGGGACGACGCTCCCGACGGTCAGGCTCCCGAGGAACGCCCGCCACCCGGCGACCACGCCGAGTCCCGGGATGAGCGTCGTCACCACGCCCGCCTCGACCAGCGACCACGCGATCCCCAGCGCAGCGAGGACGAGGATCTGCCACGGAGCGAGTGCCAGCATGGCGTCCCAGACGTCGCCGTAGTCGACGACCTGCGGGAGCAGCCAGCCGAACAGCAGGATGACCAGGGCGGCAGGCAGCGCCGTACGCCACCACTGGATCCGCTTTGGGCGCTCCCCCCGGTTCTCAGCCACCCAACCACCATGGCTCGGTCGGGTGCCTCGTCCCGGCCAAGCCCTCGCGCTCGAGGCGGCGTCCGACGGCGATCAGCGTCTCCTCCGCCCACCACGGGGCCACGAGCTGGACCGAGGGCGGCGGGGATCCGTCCTCGTCGGCGAGCGGCAGGGAGATGGCCGGCGTGCCGAGCACGTTGACGAGGGCGGTGAACCACGAGAGGGCCGGTCGGTGGCCGGCGGTGCCGCCGTCCACCGACACCTCCTCGACGCCGATCGTCTTGGTCATCACGCCGACGCTCGGTGTCGCCAGGAGGTCGACGTCGGTGAAGGCCCGCCGCACGAGGTCCTGCATCGCCGACTGCCAGGCCAGGGCGTCGACGAGGTCGTCGACGCCCACCTCGAGGGCCCGCCGCACCCGCCTCCCCACCTCCTCGCCGTAGGGGCGGCCCTTGCTGATCCACTCGCGATGGACTCGGGCCACCTGGGCGCCGGCGAGGTCGTCGAGGCGGCCGAAGGGCACGAGATTGGGCAGGTCGATGTCGACGACCTCGAACCGCAGGTCCTCGGCGGCGGCGAGGAACCGGTCGAAGGCGTCCAGGACGGATCGGTCGACGGGACCAGAGCCCACCCAGGGGCGGGGAACGCCGAGTCGGAGCGGCACGTGGGCGGCCCGGGGCATTGGGGCGCCATGGACCGACCACGGGTCGGCCGGATCGGGTCCTCGCATGGCCCGGAAGCCCAGGTTGAGGTCCTGCACCGACGCCCCGATCGGCCCGACGGTGTCGAGCGACGCGGCCAGCGGGAGGACACCCGTCAGGGGGAGGGCGCCATGGGTCACCTTCAGGGCCATCACCCCGCACAGCGCGGCGGGGACCCGCACGGATCCGCCGGTGTCGGTGCCGATGCCGACCGGCGTGAGCCCGGCGGCGACCGCCGCCGCCGACCCGCCCGACGAGCCACCGGGTGAGGTCCCGGGATCCCACGGGTTCCGCACCGGCCCGAACCATTCGTTCTCCGAGGAGAACCCGTAGGCGAACTCGTGGAGGTTGGTGCGTCCCACGATGACGGCACCGGCGGCCTCCAGACGCTCGGTGACCGTGGCGGACGCCTCGGCCTCGTGGCGGTAGAAGCCCGACCCGGCGGTCGTCGTCTCGCCCTCGTGGTCGATGAGGTCCTTGAGGGCGATCGGTACCCCGGCCATCGGGCCTGGGTCCTCGCCGCGGGCGACGGCGGCGTCGATCTCGGCGGCCCGGGCGAGGGCTCGTTCGGGGTGGACGGCCGTGAAGGCGTTGAGGTCCGACGCGTCGATGGCCTCGAGGGCGAGGCCCACGACCTCGACGGCGGGGTGCTCGGCGGCCCTGACGACCTTGGCGATGGCGTTGGCCGGCATGCCGGGACGCTACCCCGGCCGTGGGAGGCCGCCGTCGCTCACCAGTCGATGGGGCGGCCCGTCGGGAAGACCATCACCCACAACCGCCCGGCGGGCACCTCGAGGGTGGAACCGTCGGCGGCTGCGAGGGAGAAGGGGATGTCGTCGGTGCCTCGCGCCCAGGTCCCCTCGGCCACCTCGCCACCGTGGAAGACGAGCGCTCTGCCCGACCCGACGGTGTCCTGTGCGGGGACGCAGGAGCCGCTGCCCGACGGGCAGGCGCTGTAGCGGGGCGCCTCGAGCACGACCAGGGTGTCGGCCGCGATCTGGCCCGTCTCGTTGCCGTCGCGGGATCGCCAGGTGTGGGCGTTGGCGCCGGTGAACCGCAGGTACTGGTCGTTCTGGTACCTCCAGGTGATGTCCGGTTGGAGGCTGGACCAGCCGAGGGTGATCTCGGTGGCGGGCTCGGTGTCGGTCAGCTCGCCCCACGTGAACAGTGGCTCGGCCGGCGGGTCGTCGGCGTAGCCCCGCTCGTCGGCGTAGGCGCGGTACAGCTCGGTGTTGCCGTAGAGGTTGTGGGGGGCGGACCGGAAGCCGACCCGGGTGGTGGCGGGCCGGACCTCACCGATCATCGGGACCCCGGCCGAGCGGATGATCGACTGGATCCACGGCTGGCCCCCGGAGAAGGCGAGCGGTCCGTCGGTGATCGCCACCAGGGTGGGGTCGGTGGGTCGTCCCGAGCGGACGGGCCCCACGAAGTCGACGTCGGTGTGGTGGTAGAGCCCGATGAAGCGGGTGAGACCGCCCTCCACGAGCAGCTCCCAGACCGCGTCGGCCTGCTCGATTCCCGACTGGGGGCGGGCGTTGGGGTGGTTGTCGATCTTGACCGCCATCACCCGTCGATCCAGCTCGGCGCCCTCGGGAACCGGCAGCCCGTTGAGCGGGGACGGGGGACCGGCGGCGACCGTCGTGGTGGTGGTGTCGTCCCCCTCGGTCGTGGTGGTGGTGTCGTCGCCCTCGGTCGTGGTGGTGGTGTCGGCGGCCTCGGTGGTGGTCGTGGTCGTCGCCGGGTCGTCGTCGCCACCCAGGGCAAGGGCGGCGATCGCCACGATGAGCACGACGAGCGCGGCGCCACCTCCGATGAGCACGCGGCGGTCCTTGAGGAACTCGGGCATCGGTCAGGGATCCTTCCGGGGGGGCGGCCCGGCGGCGAGCCGGGACGTCGGGGTGGGACAGGCGGCGATGGTCTCGCCGTCGCAGCACTCGGCCTGGTTGAGCCCGAACATCGGGCACGACGAGTCGAGACAGGCGGCGTGGCCATGGACGTAGCCCATCGGTGAGCGGCACCAGGCGCAGGTCATCGGGCGGCATTGTGGCCCCCGTCGGGGCCATAGCGGGAGCTTTCGGTGCGTGGGGGCGTCGCTACCGGACGCGACCGATCCTCGTGAGGGGTCGATAGCGGGCGACGACCACGCCCACCAGCTCGGATCGGTGCCGGGGCCCCCACGTTCGGGAGTCGGCGAGGGTCCGGTGGCGGGCGTCCGACAGCAGGAACAGCTCGCCCGCCGCCAGTCGCCAGGTGCCGGCGCCCGGCGTCCCGTCGACACACCACGGCTCGGCGAGTGCCTCGCCGTCGACCGCCACCTCCCCGGCGGCGATCGTCACCGTCGCCGGTCCGGCGGCCACGACCCGCTTGACGATCCGGAGGCCGGCGGGGTCGTCCGTCACGACCACGTCGCCCACGGCGGGCATCCGGTTCACGGTGAGGATGCGGTCGCCGGGTTGGAGCGTCGGCGCCATCGACCGCTCGGCGACGATGAACCTTCGGGGTGGCACCGGCGTGAGGGTATCGTCGAAGGGAGAGGCCACACAGGAGGCACAACGCCATGGGGTTCTTCCGACCCGAGACCGTACACGCCCACTGCGACCTGTTCTGCGGGGTCTACGACCCGGCCCAGGCGAAGATCGAAGCGATGTCGGTCCTCAAGACCGCCCAGAAGTACCACGACAGCGATGACGAGGTGTTCCGGGCCCGTTGCATCAGCATCAAGGAGGAGCGGGCCGAGGAGACCAAGCACCACCTCATGGTGCTCTGGGTCGACTTCTTCGGTCCCGAGCACGCCGAGCAGTTCCCCCAGCTCCACGACCTCTTCTGGCGTGCCCTCAAGAAGGCCGGGGAGGCCAAGAAGTCGATGGACCCGGCCCTCGGCCAGGAGCTGGTCGACCTCATCGACGAGATCGCCGAGGTGTTCTGGCAGACCGAGAAGGCCAAGAGCATGGGGGTCTACGCGCCCGGCGCCTGACGGCGCAGTACTCAGTACTCAGTACTCAGTACTTGGTACTTGGTACTCCATTCGACCAGGCGGGTCATCGCCTCGGTGACGTCCTCGGTGGACTCGGAGAACGAGATCCGGATGAAGCGGTCGCCGCGTCCGGGGTCGAAGTCGATCCCGGGCGTGACGGCAACCCCCAACTCCTCGAGCCATCGGGCGCACAGTTCGGGTGAGGGGGCCCCGAGGTGGCCCACGTCGGCGTAGGCGTAGAAGGCACCGTCGGCGGGGGCCACCGTGCGACAGCCCATGGCTCCCAGTCCCTCGAGGACGATTCGCCGATTGGTCCGGTAGCGGTCGACGTGCCCGTCGGCCTCGGCGATGGCGGCCGGGTCGAAGGCGGCGAGGGCCGCGAGTTGGGCCAGGGTCGGCGCCGATATGAAGAGGTTCTGCGCCAGCCGCTCCATCGGTCGAACCAGGTCCTCGGGGGCGACGATCCATCCCAACCGCCAGCCGGTCATGGACCAGTACTTGGAGAACGACTGGAGCACCACGGCGGCGTCGTCGTGGGCGAGGACGGTTGGTGCGGGGGGTCCGAACGTGATGCCGTGGTAGATCTCGTCGGCGATCACCTGCACCCCGGCCGACCGGGCCCACGCCACGAGCGCCGCCAGCTCGCCGTGGTCGAGCACGGTCCCGGTGGGGTTGGCGGGGCTGGCCAGCACGATCCCGTCGAGCGGCCCGGCGTCCTCGAGTGCCTCCGGTGTCGGCACGAAGCGGGTCTCGGCGCCCACCGGCACCCCGACGGGTTCGATGTCGAAGGCGGCCAGCACGTTGCGGTAGCAGGGGTAGCCGGGCTCGGTCACGGCGACCCGGTCGCCGGCGTCGAACGCCGCCAGGAAGGCGAGGCTGAAGCCGCCCGAGGCGCCGAGGGTGACGAGGACCTGCTCGGGGTCGACGTCGAGGCCGTGCCGCTCGTCGTAGAGGCCGGCGATGGCGGCCCGCAGGGCCGGCAGGCCCCGTGCGCCCGTGTAGCCGAGCCGGTCGTCGTCGAGGGCCCGGGCTGCGGCGGCCCGCACCGACTCGGGAGCGGGGGTGGAGGGCTGGCCGACCTCGAGGTGGAGGACCCGGCCTCCCGCCGTCTCCACGGCCTCGGCCGCGGCCATGACCTCCATCACGTGGAACGGGTCGATGGCGGAGCGCCGGGACGGCATGTGGCGAGGCTAGGGCGTCATCTGGGCCATCCCGCGGCTCCGTACCGACCATGTGAACGCGATCACGACCTACCCCGTCGAACGCCAGTCGCCGCCGACGGCGCCCGTGCTCCGACAGCGATGGGAGGACGTCGCGTTCGTCCATTGGCCGGTGCCCTCCGCCGTCGTCGCCCGACGCCTGCCCGCCGGCCTCGAGCCGGACCTCCATGACGGTCGGGCGTGGGTCGGCCTCGTCGCCTTTCGAATGGTGGGGATCGGCCCGGTCGGCGGCCCGGCCATCCCGTGGCTCGGCTCCTTCCCCGAGACGAACGTGCGGACGTACGTCCGTGACCGCGAGGGTCGCCCGGGCGTGTGGTTCGACTCGCTGGATGCCTCCCGCTTGCTGCCGGTGCTGGTGGCCCGCCATCTCTGGGACCTCCCCTATGCCTGGTCGTCGATGACGGTGCGCGGCGGAGCCGCCGGTGCCTATCGGGCCCGTCGCCGGTGGCCCGACGCCGGCCTCGCCTCGACCCTCGAGGTGGTCCCCCGGGAGCCGGTGCCCGTCGTGGGGTTGACCGCGTTCCTCGTCAATCGCTGGCAACTCTTCACCACCACCCGTGACGGCGGGGTGGCGGTGGCCGACGTGGACCACGAACCCTGGCCGCTGCGACGGGCCGACCTCGTGGCCCTCGAGGACGACCTCGCCACCGCGGCCGGCTACCCGGCCCCACCCGCCGACCCCCTCGTCCACCACGCCACCGCCGTGACCGTGCGGGCGGGCCGGCCCCGCCGGGTGCGATGGCTCTGACGCCGACGCCCTCGGTCGGGGACGAGTCGGCCTGGGTCGCCCACCACCTCGAGGGCCTCTGGGACGGCCCGCTCGACGCGAGCCAGACCATTCGTGGTGGCCAGAGCGCCGCCGACGCCGCCCTCGCCGGCTTCGACGTCACGGGATACGCGGCGCGACGCAACGAGGTGTGGCCTCCATCGCGGCGGGGGGCATCGGGGCTCTCGCCGTGGATCCGACATGGCCTGCTCTCGCTGCCGGGGGTGTGGGAGGCGGTCGCCGACGGCCCCCGCAAGGACGTCAGGAAGTTCCGTGACGAGTTGCTGTGGCAGGAGTACGCCCGCCACCGGTACGCGAGGCTCGGCGCCGAGGACCCGATCGCCTCGGTCGGTGGCCGGCGGGACGTCGAACCCTGGGACCGGTCGATGGCGTGTGTGGAACACGCCGTGGACGAGCTCCAACGGACCGGCTGGCTGACGAACCAGACCCGCATGTGGCTTGCCTCCCACTGGACGGTCCGCCATCGCGGGCACCTCGGCATTGGCGAGGACGAGATGTACCGGCGGCTGCTCGACGGGTCGCGGGCCGCCAACCGGTTGGGCTGGGGCTGGGTGAGCGGTGCCGCCACCGGCAAGGCCTACGGCTTCTCCCGGTGGCAGGTGGAGAAACGGGCTCCCGGTCTCTGCGAGGAGTGCCCGCATCGGCTCGCCTGCCCCATCGACGGCTGGCCGCCGACCGAGGCGGAGCGGGCGCCCCGCCCCCCGCTCGTCGCCCGGGACCCGGACCCGGCGGCCACGGCCGGCCCGATGGCGGCGGCGACAGGACCCGAGCCGGAGGCGGTCTGGCTTACGGCCGAGTCGCTGGGCGACGCCGACCCGGCACTCGCCGCCCATCCCGACCTCCCGGCCGTCTTCGTGTTCGACGCGCCGCTGCTGGCCCGGCTGTCCCTGGCCCCCTCTCGACTCGTCTTCCTGGCCGAGTGCCTCGCCGACCTGGGCACTCGACGCCCGGTCGAGGTCCGGGTCGGGGACCCAGTCCACGAACTGTCCGGCCGACGACTCGCCACCACCTTCGCCCCGGTCCCCGGCTGGCGGCGGCGGGCAGGCGCCCTGGCGCCCGTCGCGGTGCACCCATGGCCCTGGCTGGTGCGGCCCGGGCCCGGCTCGGTGGCATCGTTCTCGGCATGGCGGAAGGCGGTGGGTGCCTGATGCCCGAGGGCCACACCCTTCACCGACTCGCCCGGCGGCAGCGCCGGGACCTCGTGGGGCAACCCGTGGCGGCCTCGTCGCCCCAGGGCCGATTCGCCGCAGGTGCCGACCTCGTCGACGGTCGCCCGTGCACCGGTGTGGAGGCCCTCGGGAAACACCTGTTCTTGCGGTTCGACGACCTCACCGTCCACGTGCACCTCGGCCTCTTCGGCCGCTTCCGGCGGGTCATGGGCGAGGACCGCCCGCCACCCAGCGAGCAGACCCGCTGGGTCCTCGCCACCGAGGAGGTGGAGTGGCGCCTCTCGGGCCCGACGGCCTGCGAGGTCATCGACCCGGACACCGAGTCGGCCCTCCGGGACCGCATCGGCCCCGACCCGCTCGCCGGCGACGACCCGGGGCCGTTCGTCGATCGCCTCTCGCGCAGCCGGCGGCCGATCGGCCGGGTCCTCCTCGACCAGGCCGTCATCGCCGGGGTCGGCAACGTCTACCGGGCCGAGATCCTCTTCCTGGCCGGGGTGGATCCCCGTCGGCCCGCCAACGACCTCACCGACGACGAGGTGGCGGCGATCTGGGACATCACGGTCGACCAGCTCGCCGCCGGGGAGCGGACCGGGCGGATCGTCACGGTCGACCCAGGCGACGTCGACGCCCCGTCACGTGCCAAGGTGCCGAAGGGCGAGCGGGTCTATGCCTACAAGCGAGATGGCCTGCCCTGTCGGCGGTGCGGTACCCAGATCGTGGCCGAGGAGGCCGGCGGCCGACCGATCTGGTGGTGCCCGGGGTGTCAGGTCTAGGCGACCGCCGCGGCGAGCTGGGCTGCGTCCCGGATGGCCGAGGCGCCGGAGCGCTGCATCGCCACGGAGCCGTCGGATCGAACCGCGACCACGGTCGGGACCGATCGGACCCCTTCCACCAGCGCCTCGGTCACGTCGACGACCCTGATCGGTGCCGACGTCCCGGTGGACTCGAGCGCGGCCACCGCCGGGTCGCACAGGGTGCATCCCGGTGCCGTGAGCACGGTGAGCCCCGGCGCCAGGGAGGAGGCGACCGTCCGGCGGCGCTCCCACCAGCGGATCGCGAGCCAGCCGAGGGCCACCACGGCGACCAGGATCGCCAGGCGCGTCATCGGCCCGTCGCCCACTGATAGAGGAGACAGCCGACGCAGATCTCGGTCGTGGCGGCCAGCGCGGCCAGGGCCACCACGACGAGGGTCAGGGCCCAACCGATCGCCGGCACACCCACCAGGAAGGCAACGGTCGCCGCCCCGAGGACGACGGTGCCGAGGAGTTGGGCGAATCGCGGCGGGCGGGCGTCCTCGACGGCTCGGGGACCGTCGGGCCGCAGCCGGGGCCGTACGACGTCGATCCAGAGTCGGGTGAGCGGTGCGACCCGCGGGCCGCCGACCCACGAGATGGCGAGGACGCCGAAGGCGAGACCCACGAGCCAGGGCATGTCGAGGAGGAAGGCGATGCCACCGACGACGGCGATCACCCCCTGGTTGAACCGGGGGACGTCGACGTCGATCGTGGGTGCATCGGCGGCGTCGGTGCTCATGCGCGTCACGTTACCCCTACCGCCGTAGTGGCAATTGACCGGACATTCTGGGCCGGGGCTGCGCCCCGGCACCGGTCGGGCTGGTGCCCGACCTACGGCACCGGTCGGGCTGGTGCCCGAC
>CAZTLW010000033.1:0-18969 GCA_964614585.1 uncultured Acidimicrobiia bacterium
CAGGGCGACGTCGAGGAGATCAACCTCGTCGACATCGGCTCGGGCGGCTACAACTTCGGCTGGGCGAACATGGAGGGCTCCCGCTGCTTCTTCGAGGCGGGCTGTGACCCGGCCGACTACACCATGCCGGTCGTCGAGTACAGCCACGAGGAGGGCTGCTCGGTCACCGGCGGGGTCGTCTACCGAGGGGCGGCCATCCCCGAACTCGACGGCACCTACTTCTACGGCGACTGGTGCCGCGGGTGGATCAAGTCGTTCGAGATCGAGGGCGACGGGATCGCCAACGAGCGCGACTGGACCGAGGAGCTCGGTGCCCAGGAGCAACTGAACGTCTTCGGCGAGGACGGCTTCGGCGAGATCATCATCGGCCGCATGAGCGGCGAGTTGCTCAAGCTGGTGCCCGTGCGCTGACGGTCCCCGGGCGGCGGTAGCGTCGCCCCATGGCCTGGCACAAGATCCTCGACCACGGAGAGCTCGACGAGGGGCGGGTGACCACGGTGACCGTCGGCCGGCGATCGCTGGCGGTCTCCCACCACCGAGGGACCTACGGGGCACTCGACAACGCCTGCCCCCACCAGGGCGGACCGCTGGGGGAGGGGAGCATCGAGCAGGGCCTGCTGCGGTGCCCGTGGCACGGCTACGACTACGACCCGCTCACGGGTGCCCCACCGCCGCCGTTCGACGACGCGCCGACTTGCTTCGCCATCGAGGTTCGCGACGACGGGATCTGGGTGGACGTGCCCGAGGACGAGCCTCGGCGGCGCACCACCGCCGACGTGCTCGTCGAGACCATGGCCGCCTGGGGCGTGGACACGGTCTTCGGGATGGTCGGGCACTCGAACCTCGGGTTCGCCGACGCCCTTCGCGAGGCGGAGGGCCGCGGCGACCTGCGCTACGTCGCCATCCGTCACGAGGGGGCGGCCGCCTTCGCCGCCTCCGCCTACGGCAAGCTGACGGGCCGACCCGCCGCCTGCTTCGCCATCGCCGGGCCCGGCTCCACCAACCTCCTCACCGGCCTGTACGACGCCAAGGCCGACCGGGCTCCGGTGCTGGCGATCTCGGGCCAGGTGCCGTCTGCGGTGCGGGGGCGCGGCGCCTTCCAGGACCTCGACCTGACGGCCGCCTTCGGGGACGTCGCCGCCTTCTCGGAGGTGGTCTCGGCCGGCAGCGACGCCGCCGAACTCATGTCGCTCGCCGCCAAGACGGCGATGGTCGAGCGCACGGTGGCCCACCTCGTCCTGCCCGACGAGGTGCAGGTCCGCCCCGACGACCGACCGGCAGGCAGCGGGCCCCACGGTCGGGTCGGCGACGACCAGATCCGCCCCCCCGAGGTGGAGTTGGACCACGCGGCCGGGATGCTGGCGGGAGCACGCCGGCCGGTCTTCGTCGTCGGGCACGGCGCCCGGTTCGAGATGGGCGACGTCGTCGCACTCGCCGAGCGCCTCTCGGCCCCGGTGGTCACGACCTTCAAGGCGAAGGGCCAGATCCCCGACACCCACCCGCTGGCCGGAGGCGTCCTCGGCCGCTCCGGGACACCCGTCGCCTCGTGGCTCATGAACGAGGCCGACCTCCTCGTCGTCCTCGGGGCGTCGTTCTCGAACCACTCCGGCATCGCCCCGTACAAGCCGACCATCCAGGTCGACTACGACCGGGCCGCCCTCGGCCGGTTCCACTCCGTCGACCTGCCGCTGTGGGGTCACGTCGGCACCACCGTCCGGGGTCTCGCCGACCTGCTGCCCGAGGATCTCGAGGCCGTGGACCAGCGCGCGGACGTTGCCGAGCGGTGGGGGATCTGGCGCGAGGAGAAGCGGCGTCGTCGCGACGACGACCGCGGCCGGGGGGTGGGGGCGGCCGCGGTGTTCGACCGGTTGTCCCGCCACGTCCCCGCCGATGCCGTCCTGACCGTCGACGTCGGCAACAACACGTACTCCTTCGGTCGGTACTTCGAGTCGCGCGGCCAGCCCGTGCTCATGTCGGGCTACCTCGGCTCGATCGGTTTCGGCTATCCGGCGGCCATGGGGGCCTGGGCGGCCGCCCCGGACCGGCCGATCGTGGCAATCACCGGCGACGGGGGCTTCGGGCAGTACCTCGCCGAGCTCACGACGGCCGTCCGCCACGCCATGCCCATCAAGCACGTGCTGCTCAACAACGGCGAACTCGCCAAGATCTCGAAGGAGCAGCGCTCGGCGCACCTCGACGTCTGGCAGACACGACTCAGCAACCCGTCGTTCGCGGCCTATGCCGAGCTCTGTGGGGCGCTCGGCCTCCGGGTCGAGCACCCCGACGAACTGGACGAGGCGATGGCCGCCCTCATGGCCCACGACGGACCCGCCCTCCTCGAGGTCGTGCAGGACCCGTTGCTGGTCTGACCGGGTGCCGGGGGGTTCGCCCCCCGGCCGGTCACTCGCCTTCGAGTGGCCGCTCGTCGGCGCCGAGCGCCGCATGGGCGGCGGCCAGGCGGGCGACGGGGACCCGGTACGGGGAGCACGAGACGTACTCCACCCCGAGGTTGTGCATGAACTCGATGGACGCCGGGTCACCGCCGTGCTCGCCGCAGATCCCGAGCTCGATGTCCGGTCGGGCCGCTCGGCCACGCTCGCAGGCGATCTCCACCAGGGCCCCCACCCCGGCGAGGTCCATGCTCTGGAACGGGTCGGCGGGGACGATGCCCTGCTCCACGTAGGAGGGCAGGAACCGCCCGGCGTCGTCCCGGCTCATGCCGAGCGCCGTCTGGGTGAGGTCGTTGGTGCCGAAGGAGAAGAACTCCGCCGTCGCCGCGAGCTCGTCGGCGACCAGCGCCGCCCGTGGGAGCTCGATCATCGTCCCCACGGTGTAGGGGATGTCGAGGCCCGCCTGTTCGAGCACCTCGTCGGCGACCCGTCGGACGATCTCGGCCTGGTGATCGAGCTCGCCGCGGAACCCGACGAGCGGGATCATCACCTGCGGCCGGACGTCGACGCCTCGCTCGGAGCAGCGCGCGGCGGCGGTGAAGATCGCCCGGGCCTGCATCTCGGTGACCTCGGGGTAGGCGTTCCCGAGGCGGCAACCGCGATGGCCCAGCATCGGGTTCTCCTCCGAGAGACGCTCCACCTGCTCGATGAGGGCCGAGTACTCGGCGATCTTCGTGAGCAGGGCGTCGAGCGATGCCAGGTCGGGGGCCGACGACAGTCGCACCTTCAGGTCGGTGAGTGCGTCGGCGAGTTCGTCGTGGCCGGGCAGGAACTCGTGCAGCGGCGGGTCGAGCAGTCGGATCGTCACCGGCAGCCCGTCCATCGCCTCGAAGATGCCGACGAAGTCCTCCACCTGGTACGGCTCCAGTCGGCCCAGCGCCTCCCGGCGCTCCCGGTCCGTGGCCGCCATGATCATCGCCCGCACGGCGGCGATCCGCTCCTCGCCGAAGAACATGTGCTCGGTCCGACAGAGCCCGATCCCCTCGGCGCCGAAGCGGCGGGCCACCGTGGCGTCCTCGGGGTTGTCGGCGTTGGTCCGAACCAGCAGCGTCCGGTAGTCGTCGGCCCAGCCCATGAGGGTGTCGAAGTGGTCGTCGAACTCCGGCTCGATCGTCGCCACCTTGCCGGCGATCACGGTCCCGGCGTTGCCGTCGACGGTCATCCACTCCCCGCGCCGCACGACGATCTCGCCGGAACTCACCTGCTGTTTGGCGTAGTCGACGTCGAGTTCGCCGGCGCCCGCCACACAGCACGTGCCCATGCCGCGGGCCACCACGGCGGCGTGGGAGGTGACGCCGCCCCGGGAGGTGACGATGGCGGCGGCGACGGCCATCCCATGGAAGTCGTCGGGGCTCGTCTCGTGCCGGACGAGGATGACGGGCGTGCCGTCGGCGGCCATCAGCACCGCCTCGTCGGCGTCGAAGACGACCACGCCTGCCGCCGCCCCGGGGGAGGCGGGCAGGCCCTTGCCCATGATCTCGTAGTCGCTGTCGGGGTCGACCACCGGGTGCAGGAGTTGCTCGAGCTGGGCGGGCTCGACCCGTCGGATCGCCTCCTCCTGGTCGATGAGGCCCTCACTGGCCATGTCGACCGCGATGCGCACGGCCGCCCGGCCGGTGCGCTTGCCGCGTCGGGTCTGGAGCAGGTAGAGGGTGCCCGACTCGATGGTCCACTCGATGTCCTGCATGTCCCGGTAGTGGCGCTCGAGCCGTTCGGCGTAGTCCACGAGCTGGGCGTGTTGCTCGGGCAGGCTCTCGGCGAGGTCGGCGACCGGGTGGGGCGTGCGGACGCCGGCGACGATGTCCTCGCCCTGGGCGTCGGGGAGGAACTCGCCGTAGAGGCCCGGCTGGCCGGTGGCGGGGTCGCGGGTGAAGGACACGCCGGTGGCGGAATGGCCGGCGGCGTTGCCGAAGACCATCTGCTGGACGTTGACGGCGGTGCCGAGGTCGTGGGCGATCCCGTGGTGGGTTCGGTAGTCCACCGCTCGGCGGTTGCCCCAGGAGTTGAAGACGGCCTGGATGGCCAGCCGGAGTTGCTCCATCGGCTCGTCGGGGATGCTGCGGTGGGCGTAGCCGCGGACGATGCGCAGCATGCGGTCGACGAGCGCCCGCAGTTCCGGCTCCCGCAGGGGTCCCTCGTTGGCCTCGATCGCCCGATCCATGGCCTCGTCGAGCGGCTCGGCGGGCACGGCGAACACGATCTCGGCGAACATGCGGATGAATCGGCGGTACGCCTCCCAGGCGAAGGCGGCGTCACCGGTGAGCTTGGCGAGCCCCTCGGTGGCCTCGGCGTTGAGGCCGAGGTTGAGGATCGTGTCCATCATCCCCGGCATCGAGATCGGGGCCCCCGACCGCACCGATACCAACAGCGGGTTCGTCACCGAACCGAACTGCTTGCCCGAGACCTCCTCGAGACGCGCCACCGCCTCGTCCACCTCGTCCCACAGGCCCTCGGGCACGTGGGATCCGGCTGCGTGGAACGCATTGCACGCGCCGGTCGTGACCGTGAACCCCGGTGGCACGGGGAACCCGGCCCGGGTCATCTCCGCCAGGTTGGCGCCCTTGCCACCGAGGACGGCGGTCATCGACCGATCGCCCTCGTCGAATCCATAGACCATTTGCTCCATGGGCCGGGATGCTACGTGTCTCCCGGGACCGGACGATCGGGTCGTTACCCCGAGCTTTGGTACCGTCGCCGCACCAGGAACCGGAGGTCTCGACACATGGCCCACACCACCCCGGCCTTCTCGGTGCGGATGCTCGTCCGGCTCCGCCACGAGCCGGGCACGCTCGGCCGCTTCGCCACCGCGGTGGGGGAGCTCGGCGGCAACATCACCAAGCTGTCGGGGTTCGAGGTGAAGGGCGACGCCATCACCAGGGAGATCGTCGTCGATGCCGCCTCGGAGGAGCACGCCGCACGGCTCGTGCACGACCTCGGCGACCTGTCCGGGGTCGAGATCCTCGAGGCCGACGACATCGTCTTCCACCTGCACCGCGGCGGCAAGCTCGAGGTGGTGAGTCGCTTTCCGCTCCGGGATCGGGACGACCTCTCCATCGCCTACACACCGGGCGTTGCCCGGGTCTGCCGGGCGATCGCCGATGACCCGGCGGCGGCGTGGGAGTTCACGGGCCGGGGCACGACCATCGCCGTCGTCTCCGACGGCACCGCCGTGCTGGGGCTCGGCGACATCGGCCCGTTGGCGGCCATGCCGGTCATGGAGGGCAAGGCGATGCTCTTCAAGGAGTTCGGAGGTGTCGACGCCGTGCCCATCGTCCTGGACACCACCGACCCCGACGAGATCGTCGAGACCGTCATCCGCCTGGCCCCGTCCTTCGGCGGCGTCAACCTCGAGGACATCGCCGCTCCAGCATGCTTCGTCGTGGAGGACCGACTGCGCGAGGCGCTCGACATCCCGGTGTTCCACGACGACCAGCACGGGACCGCCATCGTGGTGTTGGCGGCGCTCGACAACGCCTGCCGGCTGACGGAGCGCCGGATGCGGGACCTGCGGGTCGTCATTGCCGGCGCCGGGGCCGCCGGAGTCGCCATCGCCAAGATCCTCACCAACGCGGGTGTGGGCGACATCGTCGTCACCGACTCGCGGGGCGCCATCTGGGACGGCCGGGAGGAGTTCGAGCACGGGAAGGCCTGGTTGGCCGCCCACACCAACCCCGGCGGCGTGGCGGGCTCCCTCGCCGAGGCGCTGGTCGGCGCCGACTGCTTCATCGGCGTCTCCCGGCCCGACATCGTCGAGCGGTCGGACATCGCCGCCATGGCCAAGGAGCCGATCATCTTTGCCCTCTCGAACCCCGACCCCGAGGTCGACCCGGACTCGATTGCCGACCTCGCCGGTGTCCTGGCGACCGGGCGCTCGGACTATCCGAACCAGATCAACAACGTGCTGGCCTTCCCCGGTGTGTTCGCCGGGGCGCTCCGGGCAGGGGCCACCGCGGTCACCGAGTCGATGAAGCTCGCCGCCGCCGATGCGATCGCCGCCGTGGTGCGCGACGACCTGGCGGCCGATCGCATCGTCCCCGAGGCGATGGACCGCGCGGTGGGCCCGGCGGTGGCCGAGGCGGTGGCCCGGGCGGCGGTCCGCGACGGTGTCTGCCGCTGAGCCCGATCGGCACGTGGCAGGCTTGGTGGGGTGGCCACCGAGTTGCTGAGTCGGGATCGGGTCCGGGCGTCGCCCCGGCTCGCGATGAATGCCCTGGCCCTGGGTGTGCTCGGCATCCTCGTGGGGGCGTCGATCGTGACCATCGCCCTGTGCGAACCGGACGTCTGCACGGGCGTGAACAAGCCCTGGCCCTGGGGATGGGATGTCCTCGTGGCCCTCTCGTTCCTGGTGGTGGCCGGCATCATCTCCGTGCAGTCCCCCGAGGGTCGGCTCGCCTGGGTGGTGGGCGTCATCGGCGCCGCCAAGTTGGCGGAGATGAACCTCGGGGAGTACGGGGACCCCGTCCTGTGGCAGGCCGGTCGCATGGCCGTCATCGCCCTCGTCTGGCACGCGGCCCTGTCCTTCCCGAGGGGTGACCCGGGTCGGGTGGGATGGTGGTTGTCGGCCGCCTGGGTCGGGTGGGCGGTGCTCGGTTGGTCGATTCGGGCGGCGTGGGCCGAGCCGGGCACGCTGAACTCGGGCGTTGCCATCCAGCCGACCGGCACCGCGCCGGCGATCGCCGGCGCGGTGCTCCAAGGCGTGGAGCAGGTCGGCAACCTGCTCATCCTCGTCACCCTCGGCGTTCTGTTGACCCGTTTCGCCCGCGGGGATCGGCCGACCCGCCGGGCCATGGCCCCGCTGCTGCTCATCGTGCCGATCGTGCTGCTCACCGTCATCGACGAGGTGGCCGTCGCCCGGGGGTGGATGGGCACCCGATTCCTCGAGGCATCCCAGTGGGCCGAGTTCGCCATCCTCGCGGTGCCGTGGGGGATCGCGGCGGGACTCGCCCGGTCGCGTCTGTGGGGCGGGGAGGTCGCCGAGTTGGTGGCGGCCGCCGAGGCCGCCCGGACGCCCGCCGAGGTCGAGGCGGTGGCGGCCCGGACCCTCGATGATCCCACGGCCCGGCTGGGCCTGGCCCGTCCCTTCACCGACGAACTCGTCGACGTCGAGGGCCGGCCATTCCCGCCCGTCGTGGGGGAGGACCGGCGCCGGCGACCGCTCGCCGTCGACGGCCGTCGGATCGGCGTGCTGGAGCACGCCTCGGGAGTCCCCGAGGCACTGGCCGCCCAGACGGCGGCGACGATCGGGCTCGCCGTGGACCGCCAGCGACTCCAAGCCGAGGTGCGGGCCCAGATGGCCGAGGTCGTCGACTCCCGTCGTCGCGTGGTGGCAGCCGCCGACGAGGCACGGCGGCGGGTGGAGCGGGATCTCCACGATGGTGCCCAGCAGCGGCTGCTCGCCCTCGCCATGGAGGCCGAGCGGCTCCGAGGGCGGTTGGCGGCGAATGGTGGCTCGACCGAGCTCGTGGCCCTCGCCGAGTCGCTGGTGGCCGGGGCCCGGGAGGCCCATGGGGAGCTGCGGGAGCTCGCCGCCGGCATGTACCCACCGATGCTGGAGGCCGAGGGACTGGGGGCGGCGATCGAGTCGCTCGCCGATCGTCTCGGCACCTCCGGGCCGGTCGTCGACGTGTCGATCGAGGTGGGGCGGCTCGCCCCCGAGGTCGAGGGGGCGCTCTACTTCGTCGTGGCGGAATCGCTGGCCAACGCCGTGCGCCACGCCGGTGCCTCGCGGGTGGTGGTGACGGCTCGTCGGACCGACGAGACAGTCACCCTCGAAGTGGTCGACGACGGGGTCGGTGGGGCGGGTACCCAACTCGGTGGGTCGGGCCTCGTGGGACTCGGCGACCGCGTGGCGGCCCTGGCGGGAACCCTGCAGATCGACTCGCCGCCGGGGGAGGGCACCCGGCTGTCGGTGGTGATCCCGACGGGGTTGCAGTCGAGCGAGGACGCTCCTACAATCTAAGTCATAGCGACATAGGTTACCTGTAGGAGGTTCGCCACCATGCTGCCAGTCCGCTCGTTCTTCGGTCGCGACTTCGAGTCGCTCTTCGACCGCATGCTCGACTCGCCGTCGACGCCCCAGACCGGGTCGATCGTCTGGCGCCCCCGTCTCGACGCCTATCGGGACGAAGACGGCTTCGTCATCGAGGTCGACCTGCCGGGCGTCGACCCCGAGGAGGTCGACGTGACGGTGGAGGAGGGCGTCTTGACCATCCATGGCGAGCGCACCGTCACCCGCTCCGAGGACGGGTTCGTCGTGGAGCGGTTCAGCGGCGCCTTCACCCGGCGGCTGACGATCCCCGATGGGATCGCCGCCGAGGACATCGCCGCCACCTACACCGACGGTGTCCTGCGCCTCGTGCTCCCCACCCCCGAGGAGCCGGAGCCGAAGGTCACGAAGGTGGCCATCAACCGAAGCTGACCCCACTCCGCCCGAGTGCACCCGGCCCCCCGCCCGGCGGGGGGCCGGTCGCGTCAGCGAACCAACGGCTTGTACTTGATGCGGGTCGGTCGCAACGCATCGTCGCCGAGCTCGCGCCGACGCGCCTCCTCGTACTCGGTGAAGTTGCCCTCGAACCAGCGGACCTGGCTGTCACCCTCGAAGGCGAGGATGTGGGTGGCGATCCGGTCGAGGAACCAGCGGTCGTGGCTGATGACCACCGCACAGCCCGGGTAGGCCTCGAGTCCCGCCTCCAGTGCCCGCAGGGTGTCGACGTCGAGGTCGTTGGTCGGCTCGTCGAGGAGGAGCACGTTGCCGCCGGTCCGGAGCATCTTGCCGAGGTGGACGCGGTTGCGCTCGCCGCCCGAGAGGGCGCCGACCTTCTTCTGCTGGTCGGAGCCCTTGAAGTTGAGTGAGGCCACGTAGGCCCGGCCGTTGACCTCGCGGTTGCCGATGCGGAGGATCTCGGCACCGCCGGTGATCTCCTCGTAGATCGTGTTGTCGGGGTCGAGGGCGTCCCGGGATTGGTCGACGTAGGCCAGGTCGACCGTCGGCCCGACCTCGAGGTCGCCGCCGTCGGGCGCCTCGGAGCCGGTGATCATCCGAAACAGCGTGGTCTTGCCCGCTCCGTTGGGGCCGATGACCCCGACGATGCCGGCCGGGGGGAGCCGGAAGCTGAGATCCTCGATGAGGAGCCGGTCGCCAAAGCCCTTCCGGAGGTGGTCGGCGACGATGACCTTGTCGCCGAGGCGCTGGGTCATGGGGATGTGCAGTTCGAGGTCGCTGCGGTCCCGGTCGGCCGCACGGTCGGTGGCCAACAGCTCCTCGTAGGCCGACAGCCGGGCGCGCGACTTCGCCTGTCGGGCGCGGGGGCTCATGCGCACCCACTCGAGCTCCCGGGCGAGCGTCTTCTGGCGGGCCGACGCCTCCTTCTCCTGGTGGGCCAACCGGGCCCGCTTCTGCTCCAGCCAGCCCGAGTAGTTGCCCTCGTAGGGGTAGGCCCGCCCCCCGTCGAGCTCCAGGATCCAGCCGGCGACGTTGTCGAGGAAGTACCGATCGTGGGTGACGGCCACGACCGTGCCGGTGTACTCGGCGAGGTGCTGCTCGAGCCACGCCACCGACTCGGCGTCGAGGTGGTTGGTCGGCTCGTCCAACAGGAGGAGGTCCGGATGGGAGAGCAGCAGGCGGCAGAGCGCCACCCGCCGGCGCTCACCGCCCGACAGCGTCGCCACCTCGGCGTCGCCCGGCGGGACCCGGAGCGCGTCCATGGCGATGGCGACCTGGCGGTCGAGGTCCCAGGCCCCGGCTGCCTCGATGCGCTTCTCGAGCGCCGCCTGGCGGTCGCCGAGGGCCGCGTAGTCGGCGTCTGGGTCGGACCACCCCGCCAGCACCTCCTGGTACTCGTCCAGCAGGCCCTGGACCTCGGCGACGCCGTCCATGACGTTGCCGAGCACGTCCTTGGTCGGGTCGAGCTCCGGCTCCTGGGAGAGCAGGCCGACCGTGTACCCCTCGGTGAGACGGGCTTCGCCGGTGTAGCCCTCGTCGAGGCCGGCCATGATCGCCAACACCGACGACTTGCCGGCGCCATTGGGGCCGATGACGCCGATCTTGGCGCCGGGCAGGAAGGCGAGGGTGACGTCGTCGAGCACGGTCCGGTCGGGTGGGTGGTGCCGCGACAGGTTCCGCATCGTGTAGATGAACTGGGCCATGGGGGGAGCCAGCCTACGGCGGGTCCGGCGGGAGGGCGAAGGTGGGACCGGGGCGTAGCCTGCGCCCGTGCCGTCGCCCCCGTCCCCGCCGTCCGACCCGACCCGCGCGTCGTCGGCCGCCGACCTCGCCGAGGAGATCCTCGAGGCGATCGTCGCCACCCGGGGCGGTCACCGGCGGACGGGGCAGGTGGCCATGGCCCGGGCCGTCGCCGAGGCGCTCGACGACGGCCACCACCTCATGGTCGAGGCGGGGACCGGCACCGGCAAGTCGTTCGGCTATCTCGCCGGAGCCCTCGCCGCCGGTCGGCGGGTGGTGGTGGCCACTGCCACCAAGAGCCTCCAGGACCAGCTCGCGGGCACCGACCTGCCGGTCGTCGCCGACGCCCTCGCCGGGACGCCGATCGCCCCCCGATGGGCGGTGGTGAAGGGGCGGGGCGCCTACCTCTGTCGGTCGCGGTTGTCCGAGCGCCTTGCGGAGGCGGGGTGGACCGACCAAGGAGCGCTCTTCGACGCCGTGGAGCTCCCCGAGGAGCTCCGCCGGGTGCTGGCCTGGTCGGCCGAGACCGAGACCGGTGACCGTGACGAAGCCGACTTCTCGGTCGAGGACTGGGGGGCCTACACCGTCGGCGGCATGGAGTGTCCGGGCCGGGAGGCCTGCCCCGACGGCGACGCCTGCTTCGCCTTCGCCGCCCTCGACGAGGCCGCTGCCGCCGACGTGGTCGTCGTCAACCACCACCTCTACGCCGCCCATCTGGCGACCGATGGCTCGTTGCTCGGCCCCCACGACGCCCTCGTCGTGGACGAGGCGCATCGGTTCGAGGACACGATCGCCTCGGCACTCGGCATCGACCTCGCACCGTGGCGGGTCTTCCAACTCGCCCGGGTCCTCGGCGGGGCGGCCCCGCTGCTCGGGGGCGAGGCCGGGCGTCTCCAACGCTCCCTCGCCACCGCCGCCCGCGACCTCGGTGACGACCTCGCCGTCACGACCCCCGGCCGGTTCCGGAGTGTCGTCGACCTGCCCGTGTCCCGATCGCTCGAGCGCCTGGTCCGCCTTGGTGACGAGATCGGGGCCAAGCTGCGCGCCACCCACCCCGAGGCCCCCGCCCTCGGCGGCGCCCGGGCCCGGGCGTTGCGGCTCGTCGGCCACCTCGTCGTCGACATCGGGGTGCTGGCCGAACCCGGCGACGACGTCGTGACCTGGGTCGATGGGGGCCCCCGACCGGCGCTCAAGGCGGCCCCCGTCGACGTGGCGGGCTTGCTCGCGGAGCGGCTCCTGGGCGACGTCGCCGTGGTGGCGACCTCGGCCACGCTGTCGGTCGGTGGCAGCCTCGAGCCGATGGCACGTCGGCTCGGCCTCGGCGGATTCGACCATCCGGTTCGCCTCGAGCGGGTCCCGGGACCGTTCGACTACGCCCGCCAGACGCGGCTCCTGATCGATCACACGCTCCCGGACCCCCGTGCCGACTCGTGGGCGGAGGCAGTCGGGGACGCGACCGTCGAGTTGGTCGACGCCGCCGGAGGGCGAGCGCTCGTCCTCTGCACGAGCCGGCGCATGGTCGACCGACTCGCCGAGCGCCTCCTGGGCACCCGGCACCGGATCCTCGTCCAGGGCGAGTTGGGCACCGCCGCCCTCCGGGCCGCCTTCATCGAGGACGAGACGTCGGTGCTCGTGGCGACGATGGGCTTCTGGGAGGGGCTCGACGTGCCCGGACGGTCCCTCGAGCTCGTGGTGATCGATCGGGTGCCCTTCCCCCGGCCCGACGACCCGCTCTGGTCCGCCCGCCGCGAGGCGGCCGAGGCGGCCGGTCGCCCCGCCTTCAGGGAGGTGGACCTGCCGCGGGCGGCGACGCTGCTCGCCCAGGGTGCCGGTCGCCTCATCCGCTCCACCGAGGACCGGGGGGTCGTGGCGATCCTCGACTCCCGGGTGGCCCGGGCCCGGTACGGCCCCGACCTGGTGGCTGCCCTCCCACCGATGCCCGTGGTCGGTGACCGGGCCCAGGCCGCGGCGTTCCTCGCCGGCGATCCGGTCCCCGGCTCGGCCTAGCGGGCAGGCGTTCGTACACTCCGGTCGTGGTCACCGCCGCCCAACAGCCCCTCACCGACATCAGCTTCGAGTCCCTCGGGCTCGACCAGCGGATCGTTGCCGTGCTCTCCGAGCGCGGGATCGAGCATCCGTTCCCCATCCAGGCCCAGGCCGTCCCCGACGTCCTCGCAGGCCGAGACCTCTGTGGCAAGGCCAAGACGGGGTCGGGGAAGACGTTCGCCTTCGGGCTCCCCACCCTCCAGCGGCTCGTGCCCGGGGGTGGGACCCCCCAGGCCCTGGTACTGGTGCCTACCCGGGAGCTCTGCGTCCAGGTCGCCTCGGAGTTGCGGCCCTTCGCCAAGGCCCTCGGGCTCTCGGTGGCCGAGGTCTACGGCGGGGTCTCGATCGGCGACCAGATCGACCAGCTCCGCCGGGGCGCCGAGATCGTCATTGCCACCCCCGGTCGCCTCATCGACCTCCAGGACCGGGGGGCGATCCGCTACGACCACGTCGGGATCGTCATCCTGGACGAGGCCGACCAGATGTCGGACATGGGCTTCATGCCCCAGACGGAGTACATCTGGCGCCAGGTGCCCGAGGGGCACCAGAGCCTCCTGTTCAGTGCCACGCTCGACGGCGGCATCGACCACCTCGTCGCCCGTCGGCTCACCGAACCGGTGTACTGCGAGGTCGCCTCCACCGAGGTCTCGGTCGAGCAGATGGAGCATCGGTTCCTGCTCGTCCACTACCGGGACAAGGTGAAGGTCGCCGCCCGGATCGCCCTGAGCACCGACAAGATGCTGGTCTTCGTCCACACCAAGCACGGGTGTGACCGGGTGGCCGATGCGCTGGTCGCCGAGGGCGTACAGGCCGCCGCCATCCACGGCGGCCTCCCCCAGCAGAAGCGCCAACGCGAGCTGAACCGCTTCGCCCAGGGGTCGCTGTCGGTGCTCGTGGCGACGAACGTCGCCGCCCGGGGCCTCGACATCGAGGACGTGGACGTCGTCATGCACTACGACCCGCCGTCGGACTCCAAGACGTTCCTCCACCGGTCGGGCCGCACCGCCCGCGCCGGGCAGGCCGGGATGGTCGTGACGCTCGTCGAGTGGGATCAGGAGATCCCCGTCCGGACCCTGCAGAACGAGGCGGGCCTCGACCATCAGATGGTCAAGGTGTACTCCAACGACGAGCGACTCGACGACCTCTGGTCGTGGGAGCCGCCCCGGCGCGACCTCGACGCCGAGCGGACGGCTCGGCGCCGCTCCCGCCGACGCCGGTAGGCGCGAGCCGCTAGGAGCGGAACTCGTCCTGGTCGGTGGCGCCCTGGAACCCGAGGTCGACGGCCATCCACAGCGTCTTGGCGAACGGGTAGAAGAACATCGGGAACAGCAGGTTGAGCGCCACGGTGATCCCGAGCACCCACCCCCACGGGACGTCCGGCCAGGTGGCCAGGACGCCGCCGCCGAAGGTGAGCAGGAACACCGCCGAGATGACGACCGTGTTGATGGTCATGGCTCCCACCCAGTAGCCCGACTCCCGTTCGAACACGAGGCCGCAGCCGTGGCAGGCCTTGGTCATGGACCACCAGGAGGTGAAGACCGGCCGGTAGCCGCAGCGCGGGCACCGGCGGGTGAGGGCGTAGCCGACCGATTTCATCACCGGCGACGCTACCCATCGCACGTCGCTACCCCGGCGCCGTAGGCTCGGTGTCGTGAACGGTGCCAGGGCCCTCGTCGAGACCCTCGCGGCCGGGGGTGTCACGGACTGCTTCGCCAACCCCGGCACCACCGAGGTCGACCTGGTCCACGCCCTCGACGACGTGCCGGCCATGGCCGCCCACCTCGTGCTCTCGGAGGCGGTCGCCACCGGCGCCGCCGACGGGTTCGGGCGGCTCACCGGGAGGCCCGCCGCCACGCTCCTGCACCTCGGGCCCGGGTATGCCAACGGTGCCGCCAACCTGCACAACGCCTGGCGGGCGAGGACCCCGATCGTCAACGTCGTCGGTGACCATGCGACCTGGCATCGACCCCACGACACCGGGTTGGCTTCCGACGTGGCGGCGCTCGCCGGCGTCCACTCGGGGTGGGTCGCCGAGGTCGTCGACCCGGGGCCCGACGCCGCCGCCGCGCTGTCCGCGGCGTCCGCCGGGGCGATCGCCACCCTCATCGTCCCGGCCGACGTCCAGCGCGCCGAGGCCGCTCCGGCCGATCCGCTCCCGCCGGTCCCCCCGGGCGAGGTGCCGGGATCCCGGGTCGAGGCGGTCGCCGCCGTCCTCGCCCGCCCAGAACCGATCGTCCTCCTGCTTGGTGGCGCTGGCCTGTCGACGGAGGGGCTGGCGGCAGCCCATGCCATCGCCACCGCCACCGGGGCCCGACTGCTCCACGAGACCCTCCCGGCCCGGATCGAGCGGGGAGCCGGCCGGCCCCACGTGACTCGGCTCCCCTACGCGCCGCACGCCGCCGCCGGCGCCCTCGGGCAGGCCCTGGTGGTCCTCGTCGGCGCCCACCCGCCGACCACCTTCTTCGGCTACCAGGGGGTCCCCAGCCACGTCGTCCCGACCGACCGCCTGGTGCGCGGCGTCGACCCGGACGAGGATGTCGAGGGATTCCTGGGTGCCCTCGCCGCGGCGGTCGGGGCACGTCCGGCCCCGGTAGGGCCGCCGGTTCCCGAGCCCGTCGCCCCGACCTCGGGCGCCCTCGACCCGGCGACCGTGGGGGCGGCGGTTGCCGCCACCCAGCCCGAGGGCGCCGTCGTCGTCAACGCCGCGGTGACCGCCGGGGGCCCGTGGGAGGCGGCGTCCGCGGCGAGTCCCCCGCACACGATGCTCACCATCGTCGGGGGGTCGCTCGGGTTCGGGCTGCCCGCAGCGGTCGGAGCGGCGATCGCCGCCCCCGATCGACCGGTGGTTGCGCTACAGGCCGATGGGTCGGCGCTCTACACGCCCCAGGCGTTGTGGAGCATGGCCCGCGAGGGCCTCGACGTGACCGTCGTGGCCCTCGTCAACCGCCGCTACCGGATCATCGCCGGCGAGCTCGGACGGGTGGCCGAGCCCGGGCCGGTCGCCGACGCCCTGACCGACATCGACGGCGTCGACTTCGTGGGCCTCGCCGAGTCCTTCGGCGTGCCCGGGCGACGGGTCGCCGACGCCGCCGACCTCGTCGTCACCCTGGCCGAGGCGTTCGGCACACCGGGACCGCGGCTCGTGGAGGTGCCACTGCCATGAGGGGGATGCCATGACCACCGACCCGTTCGCCCGGCTCCGAATCGAGTACGAGACGACCGGCCTCGATCCCGATGACCTCCCCGGCGACCCGATCGACGCCTTCCGGGGGTGGCTCGATGCCGCCGCCGAGGCCGGGGTCGCCGAGCCGAATGTGATGCACCTCGCGACCGTCGACGCCGATGGTGCCCCGTCGGTGCGGGCCGTGCTCATCAAGGACCTCGACGCCGGCGTCGTCTTCTTCTCCAACTACGCCAGCCGCAAGGGTCGGGCGCTCGCCGCCGACCCGCGGGCGGCGGGCAACGTCCACTGGCAGCCGCTCCACCGCCAGGTCCGGTTCGAGGGCGTCGTCACCCGGGTCGGGCCCGCCGAGTCCGACTCCTACTTCGCCTCCCGCCCGATCGAGGCCCGACGTGGGGCCGTCGCAAGCCCCCAGTCCGAGGTCATCCCCGACCGGGCCTGGCTCGAGACCCGGTGGGCGGCCGCCGACCCCACGACCAGGCCCGAGGGCTGGGGCGGTTACCGGCTCGTGCCCTCCGTCGTCGAGTTCTGGCAGGGACGACCCGGTCGACTGCACGACCGCATCCGCTTCCGGCGAGAGGCCGACAGGTGGGTTCGCGAGCGGCTCGCCCCCTGAGCCTGCCGCCGGGTGGGATCGCCCGGCTGGCCGGGGCGGCGGCGGGCGCCGCCCCCGGCGAGGCCTGTGGGGTGCTCGTCGGCACCGGGGACCGGGTGGAGGCCGTGGTGGCGGTCCCGAACCTGGCGACGCGTCCCGATCGGTTCGAACTCGACCCCGACGCCCTCTTCGCAGTCCTGACCGGGGCCGAGTCGGCGGGGCACGAGGTCCTGGGGACCTTCCACTCCCACGTGCGCACGGCGGCCGTCCCATCTCCGGTCGACCTCGAAGCCTGGGTCCCGGGGTGGGTGTCGGTGGTGGTCGGCGTCGATGGCCGGCCCCGGGCGTGGGACCTCGTGGCGGGTGTGCCCCACGAGCGCCCGGTGCTCGAACGCTCGGCGTGAGCCCTACCCTCCGACCGATGCGATTGACCGTGCTCGGCGCCGCCGGCTCGTACCCGACCGCCGCGGAGCCGGGCGCCGGGTTCCTGGTGGAGACGGCCGGGGCCCGCCTCGTCCTCGACCTGGGACCCGGCACGTTCCGGGAGTTGGTCGCTCGTCTCCCGATCCACGCCGTCGATGCACTGGTGGTGTCCCACGGCCACGCCGACCACGCCGCCGACCTCCTGGCCTGGTACCACGCAGCCCGCTACGGCGTGATGCCCCGGGCCGCGGTCCCGCTCTTCGCGCCCGACGACGTCGTCGAGCGCGTGGGGGCCTTCCTCCGCAAGGACGCCGAGGAGCTGGGCCTCGTCTTCGACCACCGTCCGGTCGTGCCCGGCACCACCGGGTCGGTCGCCGGGGTGGAGCTGCGCTTCGGGTCGGTCGCCCATCCCGTGCCGGCCGTCGCCACCCGTCTGGAGGCGGGAGGGCGCTCGCTGCTCTACTCGGGCGACACGGGGCCGTCCGCGTCGGTGGTGGAGCTCGGCGCCGGCGTCGACCTCTTCGTCTGCGAGGCGACGACGCTCACGGACCCGGTGGCGGGTCTCCACTGCGACGTCGAGTCGGCGGCGGCGATGGCCGCCGACGCGGACGCCGGTGCGCTGCTGCTCACCCACCTGCGCGAGGACGTCGACCACGCCGAGGCGGTCGCCATCGCCAGCGCCACCTTTGGCGGGCTGGTGTCGGTCGCCCGGTCTGGTCTCAGCCTGTCCATAGGATGACCGCCATGCGACATCGCGCCCCCGACGAGCTGCGGCCCGTCTCGATCACCCGCCACTACACCACCGCCACCCCCGGGTCGGTGCTCATCCAGATGGGAGGTACCTGGGTGCTCTGCACCGCGTCGGTCAGTGACGACGTCCCCCGGTGGATGCGCAACTCGGGGAAGGGGTGGGTCACCGCCGAGTACGCCATGCTCCCCGGGTCGGGCTCCGAGCGGGTCCGGCGGGATGCCTGGCAGGGTGGGCGGTCCAAGGAGATCAGCCGGCTCATCGGTCGGAGCCTGCGGGCCGTCACCGACATGGTCGGCATGGGGGAGTTGGCGGTCCGCCTCGACTGCGACGTGCTGCAGGCCGATGGGGGCACGCGCACCGCGGCGGTCACGGGGGCGTGGATCGCCCTGCACGATGCGTTCGAGCATGCCGTCGAGCGGGGGTTGGTCGGTCGACTGCCGTTGCTCGACCGCGTGGCCGCCACCTCGGTGGGCATCGTCGACGGCACCGCCCTGCTCGACCTCGAGTACGAGTCCGACGTGGCCGCCGAGGTCGACATGAACGTGGTCATGACCGGACGGGGCCTGTTGGTGGAGGTCCAGGGCACCGCCGAGGACCAGCCCTACACCCGCGAGGACCTCGACGACCTCCTCGACCTCGCCCATCGGGGCATCGATGAGTTGCTCGAGATGCAGTCGGCGCTCACCGGCTTCGGCCCGTGAACCTCGACCCGGTGGTGCTCGCCACCAAGAACCCCGACAAGCGGGCCGAACTGGCCGACGTCCTCGCCGGGATCGAGGGCATCGGTCCGGTCGTCGAGGGGCTGCGGTGGCCCGACGTCGCCGAGAACGAGCCCACGCTCGAGGGCAACGCCCTCCTGAAGGCCCGGGCCGTCGTGGCGGCCACCGGCGTGGCGGCGATCGCCGACGACACCGGGCTCGAGGTCGAGGCGCTCGACGGGGCGCCCGGCGTGCACACCGCCCGGTACGCCGGGCCCGACGCCACCTACGCCGACAACGTGGCGGCGTTGCTGGCAGCGCTCGAGGGCACCGACGACCGTCGGGCCCGCTTCCGGACGGCGGTGGCGGTGGTGACCCCGGCGGGGGAGGAGTTGGTGGTCGAGGGTGTCCTCGAGGGCATCATCTCCCATGTCCCACGAGGTGAGGGGGGGTTCGGCTACGACCCCGTTTTCGACGTCGACGGTCGGACCCTGGCCGAGCTGGAACCGGAGGAGAAGCACGCCATCTCCCATCGCGGGCGCGCGTTGCGGGCGCTGGCCGCGGCGCTGGCCCGGTAGGCCCGATCGGGGCCTACCTCGACGACCACCTAGCCCGGTGGCGTCGGTGACCGGCGGGTCGGCAT
>CAZTLW010000034.1:0-17884 GCA_964614585.1 uncultured Acidimicrobiia bacterium
AGGTCGTCGAGGGCACCGGGCTCGTCGGCTTCGCCGATGGCGAGCTGGTGACCCTCGCCCCCCGGGTCGGCGGCGTCGTCACCGACGTCCATCTGGCCGCAGGCGAGCCGATCGAGCCGCTGGTTGCCGTCGCCGACGTCGACGGCTCGACGCTCTGGTCGGTCACCGGCGACGCCCCCATCCACCGGGACCTCGCCGTCGATGCCGAGGGCGCAGACGTCGAGACCCTCGAGGCGTCGCTGGCCGCCGCCGGCTACGACCCGGGTGCCGTGGACGAGGTCTTCGACACCAACACCCAGGCCGCCCTCGAGGAGTGGCAGGAGGACAACGACCTCGACGCCACCGGCCGCTTCGAGGTGGCTCGTTTCGTGTGGGCCCCCGAAGGCTCGACCGTCCTCGACGTGTCCGCGACCCGCGGGGCGCTCGTCCAGGCCGGTGAGCCGCTGATCGCCGCCGGTCCCGCCGACCCCTCGGTGGTCCGCGTCGCCGTCGGCCAGGCCGACGTCACCGGCGTCGCCGTCGGTGACGACGTACGCATCACCGTCGACGGTGTCGACGAGGTCCTCTCGGGCACGGTGTCGGCGATCTCGACGCTGCCGGTCGACGGCACCGACTTCGAGGTGCTCGTGTCGGTCGACGGCGCCGACGCCGACGCCCTGCGCGGCGGTGTCGAGGCCACCGTCTCCATCGTGGTCGACACCCTCACCGACGCCGTCCTCATCCCCACCGGCGCCCTCGGCGGCACCTCCTCGGCCCCCACGGTCGACGTCCTCGTCGACGGCGTCGCCGAGACCCGGCCCGTCACGACGGGCCTCACCACACCCACCCAGGTCGAGGTCACCAGCGGGGTCACCGCCGGTGACGAGATCGTGATCGGCGAGGTGGCGGAATGATCGCCCAGTCCTGGGCCCTGGCCATCGACCGGATCAGGGCGAACCTCCTGCGGTCGTCGCTGACGATCCTCGGGATCATCATCGGGGTGGCGGCCGTCGTGGCGCTGGTCTCGATCGGGTCGGCGGTCGAAGCCGACATCGACGACCAGTTCTCGAGCCTCGGGGCCGACACCCTGACGGTGCAGCCCGGCACCTCCCCGGTGTCCGGCGCGATCGGTGACGGCGGCGGCGGGCTCGGCAATGCACCAACCCCCAACCTGGCGGCGGTGGAGTCCGACGCCGTGCTGACCGACGAGGACCTCGCCGTGATCACGGCGGTGCCGGCCGTCACGGCGGCGGCACCCGTCGCACAGCAGCCCGCCGCGGTGGGCGCCGGGGGCGATGAGGTGGGCACCACCGTGGTGGCCACCACGTCCGGCCTCGGCTCGATCGAGGGCTGGGAGGCGGCCGCCGGCTCGTTCCTGCCGCAGTCGGCCGACGGCGGCCAGCTCGACGTGGCCGTGCTCGGTGCGTCGCTGGCCGAGGAGCTCGGCCTCGACCCGGCCGAGGCCGTGGGCACGACCATCACCATCGACGGCCAGAGCTACGGCGTCATCGGTGTCCTCGACGAGATCGGCGTGTCCTTCGTCCCGTCCGACGATGCCGTCATCGTCCCCCTCGCCGCAGCCGAGGGCTCGATCCTCGATCGCGACCCCGACTACAGCCAGGTCCGGGTGTCGGTCGACGGCGATCCCGCCGAGGCATCGGCCGAGATCACCGAGGCGTTGCGCGCCTCGCGGGGCACGACCGAGGGCGACGATGACTTCGACGTCGTCGAGTCCACGGCGATCATCGACACGGCCTCGAACATCTCCAGCACCCTCACGATGTTGACCACCATCATTGGCGGCGTCTCACTCGTCGTCGGCGCCATCGGCATCGCCAACATGATGCTGGTGGCCGTCCGGGAGCGGTCTCGGGAGATCGGCATCCGGCGAGCCGTCGGCGCGACGAGGGCCGACATCACCGGCCAGTTCCTGGTCGAGTCGGTGGTCCTCAGCGCGCTGGGCGGCATCATCGGCATCCTCCTCGGTGCCGTGCTCGCCATCTGGCTCTCATCGAGCCTGCTCGGCCTCACCGCCGCGATCTCCCAGTGGGCGGTCGTCGGTGCCCTCGCCACGTCGGTGGCGGTCGGCATCGCCGCCGGCATCGGCCCGGCGTGGCAAGCTGCCAGCGTGGACCCGACCGTGGCACTGAGGTACGAGTGACATGCGAGTGCTCGTCGTCGAGGACGAGGAGCGGCTCGCCGCCACGGTCGCCCGCGGCCTCGGCCGCTACGGCATGGCCGTCGACGTCGCCCTCGACGGCGAGGACGGGCTGCTGAAGGCGATGGTCAATGACTACGACGTCGTCGTGCTCGACCGGGACCTCCCCGGTCGGCACGGCGACGACGTGTGTCGGCGGATCCGCGCCGAGGGCCGTCGCGCCGGGATCCTGATGCTCACCGCCTCCGGCGAGGTCGAGAGCCGGGTGGAGGGCCTCCGGCTCGGCGCCGACGACTACCTCCCCAAGCCCTTCGCCTTCGACGAGCTGGTCGCCCGGGTCCAGGCCCTCGCCCGCCGGGCCCAGCCGCCCGTCCCGCCCATCCTCTCCCGGGCGGGCATCACGCTCGACTCGGCTCGCCGCGAGGCGAGTCGGGATGGTGGGCCGCTCCACCTCACCAACAAGGAGTTCGGCGTCCTCGAGGTGCTGCTCGCCGCCGACGGGCGCGTGGTCGCCGCCGAGGAGCTCCTCGAACGGGTCTGGGACGAGTTCACCGACCCGTTCACGACGGTGGTCCGGGTCACGATGGGGACCCTGCGCAAGAAGCTCGGGGACCCACCGGTGATCGACACCGTGGTCGGGCAGGGGTACCGGATCCCGTGAGCGGCGCCCGCAGCCTCCGGACCCGGACGGCCGTGGCGGGTGCCGTGGGGTTCTTCCTGTTCGCCGGTCTGCTGATGCTCACCATCGGTCTGCTCGTGCAACAGCGCATCGGGTCGGGCCCCGACGACTTCGCCGAGCGGATCGTCTCCGAGCTGGGCTTGGAGGCCGCCGGCATCGCCGACCTGACGATCACCGACCCGGGCGGAACCACGATCGACTTCGGGGAGACGGCGCCGCTCCTGGAGGAGGTCGCCGAAGCGACTCGCCGCGACGTGGCCCGGATCTTCTGGTTCGTCCTCCCCGTCTTGGCCATCGTGGCCGGGGCCGTCGCGTGGTGGTTGGCGGGCCGGGCCACCCGCCCGATCATCCGCATGACCGAGCTCGCCGAGCAGGTCTCGGCCGAGCGGCTGGACGCCCGCATCCACTACGACGGACCGGAGGGCGAGCTTCGTGCGCTCGCCGACGAGTTCGACGTGATGATGGAGCGGCTCGAGCACGCCTTCACGGCCCAGCGCCAGTTCGCGGCCGCCGCCTCCCACGAGCTGCGGACCCCGCTCACCGTGATCCGCACCGAGCTGGACGTCGCCCTCGACGCACCCGACCCCAGTCGGGACGAACTCGACTCGATGGCCGAGGGCATTCGCGCCGCCATCCAACGGAGTGAGCGGGTGATCGACGGCCTGCTCGTGCTGGCCAGGAGCGGCGTCATCGAGCCGACGGCGACGCGGGAGCTCCGCGCGGTGGTCGATCGGGCCTTCGAGGACCTGGGGCCGATGATCGCCGCCCGCCGGATCACGGTGGAGCGGGCGGTCGACGACGAGGCCGTCGTGCGCTGCGACCCCGTGCTCGTGGACCGGATGGTCGACAATCTCGTCGACAACGCCGTCCGCCACAACCTCGACGACGGGTGGGTGGAGGTGGGCGTCGCCCGTTCGGGCGACGAGGTCGCACTGTCGGTCGCCAACTCGGGGCCGTCCCTCGACGACGCCGTCGTTGCCCGGCTCGGGGAGCCCTTCTACCGCGGCCGGTCCGTCGAGCGACGGATCCCGGGGTCGGGCCTGGGGGTCGCCATCGCCCGATCCATCGCCGAGGCCCACGGGGGATCACTCGGCCTCCAAGCCCGCGAGGCCGGAGGCCTCATCGTCACCGTCCGGATGCCGGCCGTCGAGGCCCACCGTCTCGAGGCGTAGCCACGGTCCCGGCCATCAGATCGGCCCGACGCCCCCAAACCGCACCCCCGCCAAAGCCGCCATCTCCGGCTTGAAGGTGGTCAGGTCGTCCACCGTGAAGCCCGACAGCGAGTCGTGGCCACAGGCCCTGGCCATCACCGCCATGAGCTTCACCGTCGCGGCGAAGAAGCGGGCGAGACGCTGGGCGGCATCGTCCACCACGAGTCGGGCCCGCAGCTCGTCGCGTTGGGTGGCGATTCCCACCGGGCAGTTGTTGGTGTTGCAGGCCCGCATCCCGAGGCAGCCGATCGCCTGCAGCGCCGAGTTGGCCACCGCGATCGCATCGGCCCCGAGGGCGAGGGCCTTCACGAAGTCGGCGTGGGTGCGCAGGCCGCCGGTGGCGACGAGGGTGACGTCGGACCGCCGCACGGCGTCGAGATGGCGGCGGGCCCGGGCCAGGGCCGGGATCGTCGGCACCGAGATGTGGTCTCTGAACAGCATCGGAGCGGCACCGGTGCCGCCACCTCGGCCGTCGAGGATGACGTAGTCGACGCCGAGGTCGAGGGCGGCGTCGAGATCGTCCTCGACGTGTTGGGCCGAGAGCTTGGCGCCGATCGGGATCCCGCCGGAGACCTCCCGCACCTCGGCGATGACCGCCCGGTAGTCGTCGGGGTCGACGAGGTCGGTGAACGTGGCGGGTGAGATCGCCGGTTCGCCCGCGATCAGTCCCCGGACCTCGGCTATCCGGGCGGTCACCTTGGCGCCGGGGAGGTGGCCACCGGTGCCGGTCTTGGCGCCCTGGCCGAACTTGAAGTGGAAGGCCTGCACGGTGCGCACCTTTTCGAGGTCCCAGCCGAACCGACCGGAGGCCAGCTCGTAGAAGTAGCGGGAGTTCTCGGCGTGCTCGGTGTCGAGCATCCCGCCCTCGCCCGAGGCGATGCCGGTGCCGGCGAGCTCGGCGCCTCGGGCGAGGGCCACCTTGGCCTCTTCCGAGATGGCGCCGAAGCTCATGTCGCTCACGAAGAGCGGGATGTCGAGCGCCAGCGGTCGGCGAGCCTCGGGCCCGATCACCACGCCGGTGGCGACCGGGTGGTCGTCGAGGAGGGGACGACGGGCCAGCTGGGCGGTGACCAACTGCAGGTCGTCCCACGACGGGAGCTGGTCGCGGGGGACGCCCATCGCCGCCGTCGGGCCATGGTGGCCGTACCGCTCGAGCCCGTGGGTGGCGAGCTGTCGGATGAGGTGGACGTGGGGTTCGTCCGGCGTGCCGTGGAGGTCCTGGTAGGCACCCTGGTAGGCGGCTCGGTCGTAGCGCTGGGGATGGTCGGCCTCCCACGCGATGACCTCGTCGGCGTCGACGAGGAGTCGGTCGTCCTCGACCCACGACGTGAACCGCGCCAGCCGCTCGTCGGCGTTGTACGAGCTGATCCCGGTCGCGAACGCATAGTCCCAGCCGTGGACGCCGCAGACGATGTCGTCGCCGACGATCGAGCCGTCGGCGAGGAGGGCGCCTCGGTGGAGGCAGCGTCCGGACAGGACCGAGGGGACATCGCCGTTCCGGACGATGACGAGGTCGACGTTGCCGACGAGCGCGCCGACGGGACGGCGGTCGGGGACCTCGGACCAGGTGGCGATGGCCTGTGGCTGCATGGGCGTGGCTCCGGCAAGTGGTGTCGAGGGGACAACCTACGACGCCCTCGAGTCGATCGGCGCGGCCACCCGGTTCGCGATTCTGGACACTGTCAGGAGTTGGTCCCGATCCTGATATGGTCTCCCGCATGCAGTCGACGGACGCCCGGGCCGAGCTCCTGCGCCACCATGGCCTGCAGGTGACGGCCCAGCGGCTGGCGGTGCTCCGGGCGGTGTCGGACCACCCCCACCGCACGGCCGACGAGCTCGCCGAGGCCGTTCGGTCGGACATCGGTTCGATCTCCCGCCAGGGTGTCTACGACGTGCTGGGCACTCTCGTCGACAAGGGCGTCCTGAGGCGGATCCAACCGGCCGGGTCGCCGGCTCGCTACGAGGACCGCGTCGACGACAACCACCACCACCTGGTCTGCCGCGCGTGTGGGTCGATGGTCGACGTCGAATGCGCCGTCGGGCACACACCGTGCCTCGTGGCGTCGGAACCGAATGGCTATGAGATCGACGAGGCAGAGGTCATCTACTGGGGGCGATGCCCCGAGTGCCAGCAACGAACGATGGCGGCGGGCGGATGACCACCCGCGCCGAACACAGGAGGAGCACATGAGCACCGAAGACCACGGCACGGTCACCACGAGCGACCAACCGGACATCGCCCGCTGTCCGGTCATGCACAGCGAGCACCAGGCCACGGGCGGCACCGCCAACCAGCACTGGTGGCCCGACCAGCTGAACCTGCGGATCCTCCGCCAGAACGACCCTCGCTCGAACCCGATGGGCGAGGACTTCGACTACCGGACCGAGTTCCTGAGCCTCGACTTCGACCAGCTCGCCGCCGACGTCGATGCCCTCATGACGGACTCGAAGGAGTGGTGGCCGGCCGACTACGGCCACTACGGCGGCTTCTTCATCCGGATGACCTGGCACGCGGCCGGCACCTACCGCATCCACGACGGTCGCGGTGGCGGCGGCACCGGCGCCCAGCGGTTCGCCCCGCTCAACAGCTGGCCGGACAACGCCAACCTCGACAAGGCCCGTCGTCTCCTGTGGCCGGTCAAGCAGAAGTACGGCCGCAAGATCTCCTGGGCCGACCTGCTCATCTTCGCCGGCAACCGGGCCCTCGAGACCATGGGTTTCTCCACCTTCGGGTTCGGTGGCGGCCGCGACGACATCTGGGCCCCCGAGGAGGACATCTACTGGGGCCCCGAGCGCGAGTGGCTCGGCGACGAGCGCTACAGCGGCGACCGAGAGCTCGCCGACCCGCTCGGTGCCGTCCAGATGGGCCTGATCTACGTCAACCCCGAGGGCCCCAACGGCCAGCCCGACCCGGTGGCCGCCGCCCACGACATCCGCGAGACGTTCGCCCGCATGGCGATGAACGACGAGGAAACGGTGGCGCTCATCGCCGGTGGGCACACCTTCGGCAAGATGCACGGTGCCGCCGACCCCGACGAATACGTCGAGGCCGAGCCCGAGGGCGCCCCGCTCGCCGAGCAGGGTCTGGGCTGGAAGAGCAACTACGGCTCCGGCATGGGCGACGACACGATCACGTCGGGCCTCGAGGGCGCGTGGACGGCCGACCCGACCCGGTGGGACAACGGCTACTTCGACCTGCTCTTCAACTACGACTGGGAGCTGGTGAAGAGCCCGGCGGGCGCCTGGCAGTGGCACCCGGTGGACATCGCCGAAGACGACATGCCCCCCGCCGCCCACGATCCCTCGAAGAAGGTGTCGCCCGTCATGGCGACCACCGACCTGTCGATGATCAAGGACCCGATCTACCTCGAGATCTCGAAGCGGTTCCATGAGAACCCCGACGTGTTCGCCGACGTGTTCGCCCGAGCCTGGTACAAGCTCCTGCATCGGGACATGGGGCCCCGGGACCGCTACCTCGGGCCCTGGGTGGCCGAGGAGGAACTCATCTGGCAGGACCCGGTCCCGGCGGTCGACCACCAACTGGTCGACGACGCCGATGTCGCGGCCCTCAAGGCCGAGATCCTCGACTCGGGCCTGTCGGTCGCCCAACTGGTCAGCACCGCGTGGGCCTCGGCGTCCACCTACCGGGACACCGACAAGCGGGGTGGGGCCAACGGTGCCCGACTCAGGCTGTCGCCGCAGGCCGAGTGGGACGTGAACCTCAACGCCGGCACCGGCGAGGTGATCTCGGTGTTGGAGGGCATCCAGCGCTCCTTCAACGGGTCCCGGGACGGTGACAAGGCGGTCTCGTTGGCCGATCTGATCGTCCTCGGCGGCTGCGCCGCCATCGAGCAGGCGGCCCGCGACGCCGGTCACGACGTGACCGTCCCCTTCGCCCCCGGCCGTACCGATGCGAGCCAGGAGCAGACCGACGTCGAGTCGTTCGCGGTCCTCGAGCCGATCGCCGACGGGTTCCGCAACTACTCCCAGAAGGGCAGCGCCCTCGCCGTCGAGCACCTCTTGGTCGACAAGGCGTTCATGCTCACGCTGTCGGCACCCGAGATGACCGCCCTCGTCGGCGGGATGCGGGTCCTCGGCGCCAACGTGGGCGGTAACGGCCACGGGGTGTTCACCGACCGGCCCGGGACGCTGACCAACGACTTCTTCGTCAACCTGCTCGACATGTCGACCGAGTGGGCGCCGACCTCGGAGTCCGAGGACGTCTTCGAGGGCCGTGATCGGGGCACCGGCGACGTCCGCTGGACCGGCACCCGGGTCGATCTCGTCTTCGGCTCGAACTCCGAGCTCCGTGCGCTGGCGGAGGTGTACGCCACCGACGACGCCGAGGAGAAGTTCGTTGCAGACTTCGTGGCGGCGTGGGACAAGGTCATGAACCTCGACCGGTTCGACCTCGACTGAGTCACAGCCGGCTTCGACGACGGGGGACCGGGCCGAGCCCGGTCCCCCGTGTCGTTGGCAGCATGTCCCCGCCACTCGTCGCGCTCGGGTTGGTGGGCCCGTCGGGCCAACTGCGGCCGGCATCTCCTAGGGTGGGGGAGCGTCCGCGAGCCGAGGCCATCCCATGACCTGTGCCCACGACCCCTGCACCTGCGAGGTCACCGACGTCGACCCCTATTGCGGCCCCACGTGCCGCATGGGGATCTCGGACCCGTCGGGCGACGACTGCATGTGCGGCCACGCCGCCTGCACGGCGACGACGGGGGAGGGCTCGGCGCCCTAGCCGTTCCCGGCCTGGCTGAGCGCCACCCCGATGGCGACCCCGGTGCCCATGAAGACCCCGATCCACACCGGGTTGTCGGTGGCGGCGAAGAGGGCGGTGCCCACCCCGGCGCCGATGGCGATTCCCACGCCGAGCATGGCGGGGTTCTTGAGCCCGCCATCCCCGGATCGGTCGTCGTCGTCCGGCTCGATTCCGGATGTCTCGTCGTCCGCCATGCCGATCCCTTCCGCTGCCGCGAGTGAGGCTACGTCAGCGGGCCAGCGTGCGGACCGCCGCATCGAGCTCGTCGGCCGCCACCGGGTCGAATGGGCCCTCGGCGCGCCAGGTGACCCGACCGTCGCCATCGAGTACGAGGACATGGACCCGATCGGCGCCCGGCAGCCCGATGGCGGCGTTGAAGGCGGCGACGTCGACGTACAGCGTGACCGTCCGACGGCGGGCGGCTGGATCCGGGATTCCCGCCCGCATCACCCCGTCGAGCCACTCCTGGCCGGCGACGCCCATCGGACGGACCGTCGGGAACTCGAAGACCCGGAGCCCGGGGACTCTCTCCTCCAGGCCGGTGAGGAACGGCAGCCAGGTATCGACGTCGCGTTGGTGGTGCCGCTGGTACGCGACGATCGCCACGGTCGGCCCCGGCCCGAGGTCGTCGGGGATGTCGAGCCGGGCTCCGTCCAGGTCGAACCCGGAGACCGCAGGCACCGCCCCCCGCCCGCCGGTGCCGGTGCCATCTACGATTCGGTTGTCGATGGACGCGTACCGGTTTGACAGCAGGGTGCCGGCGATCGCCGTGGCGATGAGACCGAGTGGATTCGACCAGCGCATGCCATTGGATACGGATCCGGGGAGCACGTGGATCAAGGGTTCACATTGCCTACCCCCCGGGGTATGCTTGTGACCTGACTCACAAGGGTCGAACCAAGAGGAGCACCTCCACATGCAACGACTCGTCATCCTCGGTGCCGGCACCGCCGGATCCATGGTCGCCAACAAGCTGCGACCGTTGTTGGGCAGGGACGAATGGTCGATCACCGTCGTCGACCCCGCCACCGAGCACCACTACCAGCCCGGGTACCTCTTCGTGCCCTTCGGCACCTATCGCCCCGAGCAGGTGACCAAGCCGATCCGGCGCTTCATCCCCGCCGGTGTGGAGTTCCTCAACACCGCCGTCGTCCGCGTCGAGTCGGCTGCCAACACCGTCCACCTCGCCGACGGGTCCACCCTCGGGTACGACCAGCTCATCGTGGCGACCGGCACGCATCCCCGCCCCGACGAGACCCCCGGCCTCGAGGGTCCCGCCTACGGCGACACGATCCACGACTTCTTCAGCCTCGAGGGAGCCACGGCCCTCGGCGATGCCCTCGCCCGCTTCCAGGGCGGGAAGCTCGTCGTGAACCTCATCGAGCTGCCGATCAAGTGCCCGGTGGCGCCGCTCGAGTTCTCGTTCCTCGCCGACGCGTACTTCACCGAGCGCGGCATCCGGGACAAGGTCGAGATCACCTACGTGACCCCGCTCGAGGGAGCCTTCACCAAGCCGGTGGCCGCCCAGCACCTCGGGGCGATGTTCGAGTCGAAGCACATCGAGATGGAGCCCGACTTCTACCTCGAGCGGGTCGACGCCGACGAGCGCAAGCTCGTGTCCTATGACGAGCGGGAGGTGCCCTACGACCTCCTCGTCACGGTGCCGCTCAACTTCGGCGCCGAGTTCCTCGCCGACAGCGACCTCCCCATCGACGAGCTGCGGCACATCGGCTGCGACCACGCCAACTTCCTCGTCGACGGGACGGACAACGTCTTCGCCCTCGGCGATGCCGCCAACCTGCCGACCTCCAAGGCGGGTTCGGTGGCGCACTTCGCCATCGACGTGTTCACACACAACTTCCTCGAGCACATCGCCGGTCGGCCGATGACCGAGGCGTTCGACGGACATGCCAACTGCTACATCGAGTCGGGCCACGGCAAGGCCCTGCTCATCGACTTCAACTACGACACCCAGCCGTTGCCGGGCAAGTTCCCGCTGCCGGGGGTCGGGCCCTTCTCGCTCCTCGAGGAGACCGAGATGAACCACTGGGGCAAGATGATGTTCAAGTGGATCTACTGGAACATCCTCGTCCCCGGCAAGGAGCTGCCGCTGCCCGCCCACATGTCGATGTACGGCAAGGTCGAGGAACCCGTCTGATGGCGCTGACCCACGACACCGATCGCCTGGCCGCCCTCGAGGCGAAGGTCGACCTGCTCACCGAGCAGCTGGCGATCGTCACCGAGGAGGCACTCCACCAGCGCCGCCGTCGCGAGTCGCTCGAGGAGCTGACCGCCGACGTCATGCCGCTGGCCACGTCCGGCATCGCCTCCATCTCCGCCGAGTTGGAGGCGGCCGACGTCGACCTGGCCGAGCTCAAGCGACTCGTGCTGCACCTCGCCGCCTCGGCGGGGCGACTCGAGGCGCTGCTCGGGCAGTTGGACTCGCTCTCGGAGCTGGTTGCCGATGCCGGCCCGCTGCTCGGCGATGCGGTCAACCTCGCCACCGTCCGGCTCGCCGAGTTGGAGGCGAAGGGCTACTTCGGCTTCGTCCGCCAGGCCGGGGGCATCCTCGACGAGATCGTCACCAACTACACCGAGGAGGACGTCGCCGCCCTCGGCGAGAACGTCGTCCTCATCCTCGACACCGTTCGCCAGATGACCCAGCCCGAGGTCATGGGGCTGCTCAGCTCCACGGCGACGGCGATCCACGACGATGTCGAGGACGCCGCCGAGCATCCGAGGGAGGCGCCCTCGATGTTCTCGCTCATCGGCCAGATGCGTGATCCCGAGGTACGCCTCGGCCTGCAACGCGCCATGAACCTGCTCCGGACGATGTCCGGGACGACCGACTCGACGACAGAAGGAGATCGTTGATGCCCACCACCACCATCGCCGGCAAGGAGGTCCACGTCGACGCCGACGGGTTCCTCACCGAGTACGACGAATGGGACGAGCAGCTCGCCCAGGAGCTCGCCAACGCCATCGGCCTCGGTGAGCTCACCGAAGATCACTGGAAGACGATCAACTTCCTGCGCGAGGACTACCAGTCCCAGGGCGAGACGGCCACGCTCCGCCGGGTGACCGCCGTCGGCGGCATCCCCACCAAGCAGCTCTTCCAGCTGTTCCCCAAGAAGCCCGCCCGCAAGATGGCGTACGTGTCGGGGCTTCCCAAGCCCGCCGGCTGCGTCTGAGGAGGACCCCATGACCGACGGACCGATCGTTCCCGACTTCGGCGACGACGACGAGGATCGCAAGATCGCCTTCGTGTGCTCCAAGGGCACACTCGACATGGCCTACCCGGGCCTCATCATGGCCAACGGGGCGCTGGAGCAGGGCATCGAGACCCACCTGTTCTTCACGTTCTGGGGCATGGACATGATCAACAAGAAGACCATGGGCCATCTCAAGTTCTCCCCGGTGGGGAACACGGCCACCCACATGTCCCAGACGCTCGCGCCCTTGCCCGGCATGACCGCGATGGCGACGTCCCGGATGAAGAAGCAGATGGAGGATCTCGAGATCCCCGACGTCCCGACGTTCCTGCAGCACCTCCAGGACATGGGCGGCCACCTGTGGGCCTGCAAGATGTCGGTCGACATGTTCGACCTGACCGAGGAGCAGATGATCGACGGCCTCGACGGGGTCCTCAATGTCTCCGACTTCATGGAGATCATCGAGGGCGGCCAGGTGATGTTCATCTGACCTGATCCCGACCTCGACCACCCGGTGGGCCCCGGAGCGATCCGGGGCCCACCCGCGCGGTGGCGAACCCAGGGTTCCCGACGCCGCTCCACGGGCGAAGTGTGGGCCGGGGCGCGTCGAGTCGACGCGCTCCGGCCCAGGGTTCGGTCCCTTGCGCGGTCTCGAACCCTGGGTTCGCAGCCGCGAGGGGCGGGTACGGTGGCGGCCGCCATGACCTTCACCCCCGTCGACGACGAACTCGCCCACTGGGACGCCACCGAGACCGCCACCCGCATCGCGGCCGGCGACGTCTCGGCCCGCGAGGTCATGGAGGCCGCCGTGGACCGGGCGAGGGCCGCCGCCCCCCTCAATGCCGTCGTGACCGAGACCTACGAGCAGGCCGTGGCCGGCGCCGGCCTCATCGAGGGTCCCTTTTCGGGGGTGCCGACCTTCGTGAAGGACCTCGCCAACCTTGCCGGGGTCCGCACCGGCTTCGGGACCCGGGCGCTCGAGGACTACATCCCCACGGAGTCCGATCCCTTCGTCGACCTGCTCATCGGGACCGGGCTCGTCTCGCTCGGCAAGAGCGCGGCGCCCGAGTTCGGCTTGACCGCCACCACCGAACCGCTCGATGCACCACCCACCCGCAACCCGTGGGACCTCGATCGGTCGGTGGGTGGCTCGTCGGGCGGAGCCGGGGCGCTGGTCGCCGCCCGGGTCGTCCCGATCGCGTCGGCCAGCGACGGCGGTGGCTCGATCCGCATCCCCGCCGCCGCCACCGGCGTCATCGGGTTGAAGCCGAGCCGCGGCCGCTTCCCGAGCCCCCAGGGTGACTCCCTACCGGTCAACATCCTCACCTCCGGGGTGCTCACCCGCACCATCCGCGACCAGGTCCGCTTCTACGCCGCCGCCGAGGCGCAACTCCGCACCAAACGCCTGCCGCCGGTGGGCGAGGTCACGCCGATGGACAGACCCCTGCGCATCGGTCTGGCGACCGAGAACCCCGTGACCGAGCCCGATGCCGGCGTCGTGGCGGTGGTGGAGGACACCGCCCGCCTGCTCGAGTCGCTCGGGCACTCGGTCGAGCGCGTCCCCCTCATCGCCGACGAGACCTTCGTCGACGACTTCCTCACGTATTGGGCCTACCTCGCCTTCGCGCTCCGCTGGACGTCCAAGGCGGTCCTCGACCGGTCGTTCGACGGGCGGCGCATGGAACCCTGGACCCAGGGGCTCGTGGGCCTGTTCGCGCGGCGCGCCCATCGCTTCCGGGGCATCATCGCCTCGCTCCGTGCCTTCGAGTCGGCCTACGCCGAGATGATGCGCACGATCGACGTCGTCCTCACCCCGGTCACCGCCACGACCGCCCCGCCGATCGGCCACCTCGCCGGCGACCTGCCCTTCGAGGAGCACCGCGACCGCGTGACACGTTTCGTCCCCTATCCCGCGGCGTGGAACGTCGCCGGGGCCCCGGCCCTCTCGGTGCCCATGGGCCACGGCGACGACGGCCTCCCGGTCGGGGTGCAGCTCGGCGGTCGGCTGGGGGAGGAGTCGACCCTGCTCTCGCTCGGGCTGCAGGTCGAAGCGGCCCATCCGTTCCCGATGCTCTGAGTCGCACGGTGCGCCCCGACGCCGATCGGCCAGACTGGGCCGGCATGAGCACCAGTGCAGGCCTCCCACCGATCCCCGGCGACACAATCGACCCACCACCGAAGTCGGCGCCCGGGTTGGTCGAGCGGCTCGAGGCCCGGGACGACACCGCCGGGACGGCGGTGCGGGTCGGCTTCCGGGCGCTCACCCGGTTCGGCGGGGCTCGCGCCTCGCTGCTCGCCGCCGGCACCACCTACTACGTCTTCCTCGCCCTCTTCTCGTTGCTCGCGCTGGCGTACGGGGTCGTGGCCCTCGTCGGAGCCGACGACCTCGCCGTCTACCTCACCGAGGCGATCTCCGAGGCCTTCCCGGGGCTGCTGGGCGACGAGGGCATCGACCCCGACCAGCTGCGGGCGATCGGCCAGGCAGCCGGCATCGTCGGTCTCCTGACCATGCTCTACGCCGGCGGCGGGGCCATGGCGGCGGTGAGCTCCTCGATCCACCTCATCTACGGCGCCCCACCGGACCCGAGGAGCTTCGTGCCGGCCAAGCTCCGCCTGCTCGGCTGGCTCGTCGTCATCGGGCCACTCGTGCTGGTCTCCTTCGCCGGCAGCTCGGTGGTCTTCGGCCTCGGCACCCGGCTCCTCACCGATCTGGGGATCGAAGGGTCGGCCGGCCGTTGGCTGCTGGGAGTACTGGGCATCGGGGTCACGCTCGCCGTCGACGTCCTCGTCCTCCACCTGCTGCTGGGTCGGCTCGGCGGGATCCGGCCCCCCCGGCGGGCGTTGCTCCCGGCTGCCCTCGCCGGCGCCGTCATCCTCCAGGTGGTCCGGCTGCCGATGGCGTTCGTGCTCGGGCTGGCGGTGGACAACCCCCGCTACGGGGCCTTTGCCATCCCGATCGGGGTGCTTCTCGTCATCTACCTCAACCTGCTCGCCATCTACGGCGCCGCCGCCCTCGCCGCCGGTCTGGCCGATCGCGACGTGCCGCTCGAGGAGCTGATGCCCGGCGCCGGCGACGACGCGCCGGCGTCGGAGGGCTGACCCGGCCGGTCGGCGGTGGCGCGGACGGGTACGGTGGCCGCCATGGCGGTCCAACTCTTCGTCACGTGTCTCGTCGACGCCCTCCGTCCCGAGGTGGGGGAGGCGACGGTGGCCGTGTTGGAGGCCGTGGGTGACGAGGTCGAGTTCCCCGCCGGCCAGACCTGCTGTGGCCAACCGGCCTTCAATGCCGGTTTCACCGATGAGGCCGCCGACCTGGCGGGACGCACGGTTCGACTGCTCGACGCCACCGAGGGGCCGATCGTGCTCCCGTCGGGCTCCTGCACCGACTTCCTGGTCCACCACGCCCCGCGGCTCCTCGCCGACGGGCCGGACGCCGACGCCGCCCGGCGGGTCGCCGCCCGGTGCCGGGAGCTCACCCAGTACCTGGTCGACGATCGGGGCGCCGAGCTGACGGTCGACGTGGACGGGCCGATCACCTACCACCCGTCGTGTCACGGCCTCCGCAACCTGGGCCTCGGCGCCCAGCCCGCCGCCCTGCTCGCCGGTTGTGAGCGGGCCGAATTGGCGGGTGGCGAGCGGGAGGTGTGCTGCGGGTTCGGGGGCCTCTTCTCGGTCGAGTTCCCGCAGGTGAGTGCCGCCATGCTGGCCCGCAAGCTGGACGCCGTCGAGGCCGCCGGTCCGGTGGTGCTGTGCGGCGGCGACGTGTCGTGCCTCATGCACCTCGAGGGCGGCCTGCGACGCCGCGGCAGCGAGATCCGGGTCGCCCACCTCGCCGAGCTGCTGGCGGAGTCGTTGTGAGCGAGCCGGTCGCCTTCCTCGGCCGGATCGATGCCGCCATGGCGACCGACGCCCCGGCCAAGGTCGCCGCCAATGCCCGCCGGATCGCCGCCGGTCGGGTCGCCACCGCCGACGCCCACCCCCAGTTCGAGGAGCTCCGGGACCGGGCCCGGGCCATCCGCCTCGCCACGCTCGCCGACCTCGCCGGCCACCTGGAGCGGTTCGCCGATGCCGCCGAGGCCCGGGGGACGGTCGTGCACTGGGCGGCCGACGCCACCGAGGCGAACGAGATCGTCACCGGGATCGTCCGCTCGGTCGACGGGCAGGCCGTCGTGAAGGGCAAATCGATGGTCACCGAGGAGATCGAGCTCAACGAGGCGCTCGAGGCGGCCGGGATCGAGGTCACCGAGACCGATCTCGGGGAGTTCATCGCCCAACTCGGCGGTGAACGGCCGTCGCACATCATCGCCCCGATCCTCCACAAGACCCGACAGGACGTCGGCCGGGTGTTCGAGGCCGAACTCGGTGAGGCCTACACCGACGAGCCGGCCGAGCTCAACGCCATCGCCCGCCGCCACCTCCGCCGCCGGTTCCTGTCGGCCGACGTCGGCATCTCCGGTGCCAACGTCGTCGTGGCCGAGACCGGCACCGTCGCCCTCGTCGAGAACGAGGGCAACGGCCGGCTCACCACGAGCGCCCCGCCGGTCCATGTCGTGGTGATGGGGATGGAACGCATCGTCCCGACCATGGCCGACCTCGGCGTGGTGCTCGACGTCCTGGCCCGGTCGGCGACCGCCCAGGAGCTGACCGTCTACACCAACCTCGTGCACGGGCCCCGGCGCCCCGACGATGCCGACGGACCCGGCGAGCTGCACGTCGTCGTGGTCGACAACGGCCGGTCGTCGATCCTCGGCGGCGACCTCGCCGAGATCCTCGCCTGCATCCGATGCGGTGCCTGCCTCAACGTTTGCCCCGTGTACCAGGAGATCGGCGGCCACGCCTACGACTCGGTCTACCAGGGCCCGGTCGGGTCGGTGGTCACCCCGGGTCTGTTCGGCGCCGACCCGTGGTCGGAGCTCGCCCACGCCTCCACGTTGTGTGGGGCCTGCCGGGACGCCTGCCCGGTCCGCATCGACATCCCCCACCTGCTCGCCGAGGTGCGCGCCCACGGCGTCGAGGCCGGACTCGCCCCCGGCTGGTTGTCGGGCGGTGTCCGCCGCTTCGCCCGGGTCGCCGGCGACGAACGGCGCTGGCGCCGCTGGGAGGGCCTGGCCCGCTTCGGTTCGGCGTTCCTGCCCACCGACGACGATTGGTTGACCCGCCTGCCGGGGGCCGGCCGCGGCTGGACCGACCATCGCGACCTGCCTCGCCCCGCCAGGCGCCCGTTCCGGGACCGCTGGGAGGATCGCGATGGAGCGTGAGGCGTTCCTCGACCGGGTCCGGGCGGCCACCGAGCAGGCGCGGGTGCCGGCCTTCGAGGCACCGGCCCCGTCGCCGATCCGGCTGGAGGGTGACCTCCTCGCCCGGTGGGAGGAGGCGGCGACCGCGATCGGCGTCGGAGTCCACCACGCCGCCACGGCCAACGACACCCGAGAGCTCGTCCGCTCGATCGCCGAGGATGCCGGGATCGCGGCGTTCTGCGCCTGGGACGACGAGCACCTCCCCGTCCACGGCATCGGGGCCTATCTGGCGACGGCCGGACTGACCGAGCACGTCGTCGGCGCCGACTCCCATGCCGCCCTCGACTCGGTCGGTCTCGGTGTCACCGGGGGAGAGGCGCTGCTGGCCGAGACGGGCAGCGTGGTCGTCACCACCGGTCCCGGCCGGCCCCGGCTGGCCTCCCTGGTCGGCGACCTCCATGTCGCCGTCGTCCCCGCCGACCGGGTTCTCCCGTCGCTGCGGGCGTGGCTCGACGACACGGTCGGCGACGGCACCGCCAACACGGTCGTCATCACGGGCCCGTCCCGCACCGGCGACATCGAGGGCATCCTCGTGCAGGGCGTCCATGGCCCCCGCGAGATCCACGTGGTGCTGGTGCACTGAGGG
>CAZTLW010000035.1:0-6296 GCA_964614585.1 uncultured Acidimicrobiia bacterium
CGTTCGTAGAGTGATGCGGACGTTTTCCCCGGCCCCCTGGAGCTCTGCGTGGGATCGCACCTGAAGCCCGGCCGATCGCGGTTTGCGTGGGAGGTCACTCGATACCTGTTGGCGTGGGCGCTCGTCGTCTCCGCGGTCGTCGGGCTGTTCTGGTTGCTCCAGGAGGTCCTCCCCGACGTGGTCGGCCCCGACGCCACCAGCACCACGGTCGCCGCCGACACCACCACCACCACCGCTCCCGTCGACACCTCCACGACCCTGCCCGCCGAGACGTCGACCACGACGACCACGATCGCGGACACCACGACCACCACCTCGAGCACGACCACCACGACCCTCCCTCCCGTGCGCCCCCCCGAGGAGGTGACGGTCCTCGTCCTCAACTCGACCCCCCGGGTCGGGCTGGCCGCCGGCATCGCCGCCGACCTCGCCGACCTCGGCTACGTCGTCGTCCAACCGGCCAACGCCACCCCCCGGAGGCCGGTCACCGTCATCCTCCACACCGAGGACTTCGCCCTCGAGGCCCTGGCGTTGCAGGACGCGGCCTTCGAGGAGGAGGCGATCGTGGGACTCGACGACGAGGGCCGCACGACCGAGGACGTCCCCATCGTCGTGATCCTGGGCGATTCGTTCCAGCCGTGACCGCTGCCACCCCCGATGGGGGATCCGCCCCGGCGGTCCCGTCCGACCGGTCGCCGTCGATGCTCGGCGTCAGTGGCTCGGCGCTGTCGGCGACCTGGGCCTGGCTGACCCTCGGTGCCGCGCTCATCGTGCTGGGCGCCGTGGTCGTCACCGGGTTCGCTGCCCGGGCCATCGTCCTCGACGTCGTCGCCCTCTGGCCGATCGGCGCCGCCGCACTGGTCGTCGTGCCGATGGCTACCGCCCTCCGTCGGCGAGTCCCGGTGCTCTGGGTCATCATCCCGTTGCTGCTGCTCACCTGGGTGCTCGGCGGCGTCGCCTGGTTCCTCGCCGACGGCCCGGGCGGGCCCCCGTCGCGTGCCGCCGACCTGGTCGGCCCCACCGTCGACCCGGAGCTCGGCACCCTCGAGGTGTCGATCGACGGGACCCTGACCATCGCCCCCATCGTGGAGGCCGCCTACGCGATCGCCCCGGCCCTCGTCGGCGGTGACGTCGGCCCACCTGAGTCCTTCGACGCCCTCGACGACGACGCCCTCTCCATCGTCACCCGGGTCCGGGAGGACGACGGATGGTACGAGTCGGCCGGTTGGCGGCTGGGGCTGCGGCCGGGGCCGGTGTGGACCCTGTCCGTGGTCGCCGACCGCATCGACGCCGACCTCGGGACCATCGCCATCGACCGTCTCGACGTCGCCGGCGACGGCGTCGTCAGGCTCGGTGTCGGATCGGGGGCCGTGTCGCAGGTCGGCGGTACGCTCACCATCGTGATCCCGCCCGACACCGCCGCCAGCGTCGTCGGCTCCGCCACGGTCCCCGACACGTGGACGCCCACCGCCGACGGAGCCGCTGCCCCCGTGGCCGGCGACGGCTACCGGATCGAGGTCCTCGCCGGATCGCTCACCATCGAGGAGGCCGAGTCGTGACCGCCCGGGATCTAGGCGACGGCGCCCGCCGGATCGCCCTCGTCGCGTGGGCTGCCATCGGCGTGCTGGTGCTCGGCGGCATGCTCGCCTGGCTGGGCATCAGGATGCAGGTGCTGGTCATCCCGGTGGTCTTCGCGATGGTGATCGTGTACCTCGCCAATCCCACGGTTCGCTGGTTGGCGGAGCGGGGAATCCCCCGGACCCTCGGTACCACCATCACGTACCTGCTGGGCACCCTCACCCTCATCGCCGTCTTCGTCTGGACCGCACCGGCCATCCGGGACCAGGCCGTCCAGCTCGTGGAGCGCCTCCCGGTCATCTACGACGACGTCGTCGCCCTCATCGAACGGACCCTGGCGCTCATCGGCGTCGACGTCGCCATCCTGACGTTCCAGGAGCTCGTCGACCGCATCGGCGACTTCGGCATGGCCGACCTCGACGTCGATCTGCAGGCGACGCTCCAGGACCTGGTCGGGCGGGTCTTCAGCGCCGCGCTGTCCGTCTTCGAGGCGTTTGCGCTGTTCCTGGTGGCGCCCGTCGTGGCGTTCTACATCCTCATCGACCTGCCCCGCCTCGGCCAGACCGCCGTCGACCTGCTCCCCGAGCGGACCCGGGGCGAGACCCTCCACGTCGCCCAGCGGCTGAGCCTGGCGCTCGGCGGGTTCGTTCGCGGACAGCTGCTGGCCGCCTCGTTCGTGGCGGTCCTGTCCGCGATCGGGTACCGCATCATCGGTCTCGACCTGTGGCTGATCGTGGCGATCATCGCCGGCCTCTTCAACATGATCCCGTTCGTCGGGCCGTGGATCGCCGGCACCCTCGCGGTCGGCGTCGCCCTCGTGTCGGGCAGCCTCGGGACGGTCATCGCCGCCGCCGTGGTCGCCCTCGTCGTCCAGCAGCTCGACAACAACTTCGTGAGCCCGCTGGTCCTGCGGGCCACCGTCAAGCTCCACCCGGCCCTCATCATCCTCGCCCTGTTGGTGGGTGGCTCCGTCGGTGGGCTGCTCGGCCTCATCCTCGCCGTGCCCGTCGTCGCCGTCGCCAAGGTGCTCATCGGTCACCTCTGGCGCACCCGAGTCCTCGGCGAGCCCTGGGAGCAGGCCGTCGAGGCGATCGTCCACGAACCCGACCCGTCGGCGACCGCCGAGATGCTGGCCGTGCGGATCCGCTCCCGCCGCACCAAGGACAGCGGGTCGGGGCCGGCCCCGCCCGAGCCCGACACCCCGACCCTCGCCGACTGACCATGCTCGACTTCGTCATCGGCACCGCCTTCGCCGCGCTGGCCGTCCGGGGCTGGCTGCGGGGCCTGGTGCGGGAGTTCTTCGACCTCGTCGGCCTCGTGATCGGCGCCATCGCCGGCTTCCGCTTCGCCGAGCCGGCCGGGGCGTTCGTCGCCAACTGGTCGGGGGCGAGCCCCGGCACGGCCCGGGTCCTCGGCGGCGTCGGCGTCTTCCTGTTGGTCGGCATCGCGGCCTCGATCGCCGCCCACTTCGCCGGCCGAGCCATGCGGCTCCCCGGGTTCGGCCTCACCAACAAGGTCGGTGGGGCGATCCTGGCGGCTGGTTGGGGGTGGGTGCTGGCCACCGTCGTCTTCTCCCTGCTGGCACTGGCACCGCTGCCGCCGGTCTGGCAGGAGACGCTCGACGGATCCCAGGTGGCGTCCGCCCTGGTGGACCCCGACCAGCCGGTGCAGGCCGCCTTCCGGCGGCTGTCGGGAGACGACACCCTGACGGCGGCCCTCGGACTCGATGCCCTCCTCGACGGCCAACACCTCGTGCTCGAGCCCGACGAGCAGTACCCGCTGGAGGCGGCCGACCCCGCGGTGCTGGAGCGCCGTCCGGCGTTGGAGGCTGAGATGGTGGAGCTGGTGAACGACGAACGGCTCGACGCCGGGCTCGTGCTCGTCGCCGCCAACCCGACGCTGTCGCAGGTGGCCGCCGACTACGCCCGGGACATGGCCGTGGGCGGGTTCTTCGGCCACGTCGACCCGGCGGGTCGGACCGTCGTCGACCGGGTCGACGAAGCCGGGGTTCCGTTCCGGGTGGTGGGCGAGAACCTGGCCTTGGCGGCCACCCTCGGGGTGGCCCACGACGGGCTCATGGACTCGGAGGGCCATCGCGCCAACATCCTCGGCCCGTCGTGGTCGGAGATCGGGATCGGGGTCGTCGAAGGCCCCTACGGAATCATCGCCGTCCAGGTGTTCACGGGCTGACGGTCACCGTCCCCAGCAGTGCCGGGACGGGTACCAGTGCGACCAGCCGCCCCCCTCGTAGACGAGCCACGCAGCGGTACCCACGTTGGCCACCGGCTCGAAGACGTCGGCACCGGCGAACCCTGCCGCCGCCGCCCGGGGCGGCCACATCGAGGCCAGGTGCTGGAACAGCCCCGAAGCCGTCGAACGGGGGTTCTTGGCGTCGGGGTTCCCGAACGACTCGCACTGCATCACGTCGAGGGCCCGCTCCACGTCGTCGGGTGCGAAGAAGGCGGCGACCAGTGGCCGCCAGTCCTCTGGGGAGGTCGGGTCTTCGGGGATGAGCGACTCGACCCCCATCGGACCGGCCAGCGGTCCGCAGACCGCGTCGGCGAGTGGTGGCTGGCAGCCGAACCACGCCACCCGGGACTCCCCGGCGAGGGGATCGGGCACATCGATCGAGCTCGGCCCGGGTGTGGGTGTCGCCTCGGTGACGTGCGCCGGCCCCGTGAAGGGGGTTTCGAAGGGCAGCGGGCGGGGGGCCGAGAACGGGGCCGCCTCCGGCTCCTCGACGGGGCTCACGGCGCCACCGAGGACGAAGAGCCCGACGACCAGTGCGAGGCCGGACAGGGTGGAGAGCAAGGTGCGCATGACGTACCTCCTGACCCCGGGGCCGCGTCGGGGCCCGCGCAGGGTTCGGATCGAGTCCGGGGACGGTCCCCGGTACGAGCGAAGGCGCAGGCTCGGAGGCCTGCGCCGACGAGGTCAGGTTAGGGCCGTGCTCGGTCTAGGTACTCCCGGGGGCACCATTGGCCGGCGCCGGGTCAGGCGGCCGGGGTGCCGAAGACCCGGATCTCGGCGACCGAGAGGTCCTGGAAGCCGGGCTGGATGTCCTCGCCCTCGCCGATCGACTGGCTCGGGTAGGTGGACACGATCTCGATCGTGAGCGAGACGCTGTTGGTGGTGCGGAACTCGATCGGCTCCAACAGGGCACCCGGCTGGTCGGGAAGACTCTTCGAGAACGGCGTCGCCACGTCCGAGGTGGACAGCCGCACGGCCCGTACCCGGTAGTTGAGCAGGAACCGCTCGTCGTCCTCGGGGAGGTTCTGGATCTCGACGAAGGAGATCGCGTACGGCCGGTCGAACTGCATGGTGATGGTCAGGGTCTCGCCCGGGGGCGGGATCGGGGCGTTCCAGTCGGCCGGGGTGCCGTCGATGAGATTGGTGCAGGGGTGGGCGGTGGCGTACTCCGCCGAGCACTCCACCGAGTCCACCACCACCTGCTGTGACGCGACCGACGACGTCGTGGTGGACGTGGACGAGTCGGCGACCGCGGGATCCTCCCCGTCACCCCGAAAGGCGTTGACCACGAATGCCACGACGACCACCAGCACGAGCACCGAGCCGGCGATGATCGCGGTGCGCATCGCCGCCGTGGTCTGGACCATCGGCTGGGGGGCCACCGGCAGCTGCCCGTTGGCGAGCCGGGCGCCGCACTGCTCGCAGTGGCGATTGTTCGGCGGGTTGTCCCTGCCACAGAGCGGGCAACGGATCGCCGTTCCCTCGGCACGAGGCGGTGCGGGAGTGGTCACCGGGGCCGGGCTCGGTTCGGGCGCGCCGGTCGGCCTCTCGAGCCCGTCGGCGCCGAGCTCGAAGCGCTCGGGCGTCTCGCCACCCTCGATTCCGAGCCACTCACCGCACGTCGGGCAGAACTCCTCGCCCGCCGTGACGAGCCCGTGGCAGTTGGGGCATGTTCGGTCGTCGGCCATCTGTCGATATTGTGGCACGCACCCTCCTTTGCGCACCGCATGCTCTGGCTCCTCACCATCCGACCAACCGAGACCTGGACGCCGCTGACCGTGGCCCTGTCACTGGCGTTGCTGGTCGTCGTCCTCGTCGCCATCGGCTGGGTGATCGGTGTCATGACCTCCCGGGAGGATCGGGAGGCCTAGGACGGCGGCTGCGGGGTCCCTGGTCGATGCCAGACCGCCTCGCCGTCCTCGTCGACCCGGCCCGTCGGCTGCATGCCGAGTTTGCGGGCGATGGCCAGGGAGGCGGCGTGGTCGGGATGGATGTGGGCCGTGAATCGGGAAACGCCCCGTTCGGAGAGCCACTCGCGCATGGCCCCCGCTGCCTCGCTCGCGAAGCCCGATCCCTGCCACGGCACGCCCACGACCCACGCCAGGTCGGCGTGCTCGCCGTGCACCGTCGCCTGTACGAAACCGACGGCCCGCCCGTCGAGCCGGATCACCCAGTTGTGCCAGGTCTCGTCCAGACGAGGCGGCCCGGCCACCTGGTGCCGATATCGGTTGCGGAGTTCGTCGAGGGTGGGTGGTTCGCCGCCGGTGAACCGGTGGAGCCCGGCGTCGGAGAGCACGCCGACCATCTCGGCCGCGTCGTTCACCTCGAGGGGGCGAAGCGTCAATCGATCGGTCTCGATCGGTTCGGTGGTCGGCATGCATCCGATCGTGCCAGACCACCGAGCCGCAACCCGCAGGATTTCTGCGTGCGGCCCGGCGGGGTGTGATCGTGGAGTCGGGTGCCTGGGT
>CAZTLW010000035.1:6396-17772 GCA_964614585.1 uncultured Acidimicrobiia bacterium
GGAGTCATGAGTTACGCCTGTGGCGAGTGTGGGTACACGTCGCCGAAGTGGATGGGGTTCTGCCCCCGATGTCGTGCCGAAGGTGCCCTCACCGAGGTGGCTGATGCGGTCCGGTCCCGCCCGACCGGGCCGCCGCCGGCCACGACCCTCGTCCGGGAGGCCGGCGACGCCTCCACGCCTCGGCGCTCGTCGGGAATCGGCGAGGTCGACCGGGTGCTCGGCGGCGGGTTCGTGCCCGGTGCCGCCGTGTTGGTGGGTGGCGAGCCCGGCGTCGGGAAGTCGTCGCTGCTCCTCCAGGTCGCCGGTCATCTCGGCGCCGACGGGGCCACCGTCCTCGTCGCCACGGCCGAGGAGTCGGCCGAGCAAGTGGGCCTGCGGGCCCGTCGACTCGGCGTGGGGGAGGGTGATGTCCGCCTGCTCGCCCACGACGACGTCGATGCGATCCTCGGCGCCGCCGACGATCTCGACCCCGACCTTCTGGTCGTCGATTCCATCCAGACGGTCCGGGTGGGCGAGGTGGGCAGCGCCGCCGGATCGGTGGGCCAGGTGCGCGAGGCAGCCGCCCGCATCATCCGCCATGCCAAGGACTCCGCCACCCCCACCGTCATCGTCGGCCACGTCACCAAGGACGGCGGCATCGCCGGCCCCCGGATGCTCGAGCACATGGTCGACGTCGTCCTGTACCTCCAGGGCGAAGCCGACCGGGGCCTGCGGGTGCTCAGCGGGCTGAAGAACCGTTTCGGGACCACCAACGTCTCCGGCCTCTTCGAGATGGGCCACGAGGGCCTCACCGAGATCGCCGACCCGTCGACGGTGTTCATCGGGGGGCGCCGGGCCGACGCCCCCGGCTCGGTCGTGTTCCCGACCCTCGCCGGCCGCCGCACGATGCTCGTCGAGGTGCAGGCCCTGGTCGGGTCGTCGTCCGGCGGTCCCAATCCGCGGCGGAGCGTCCGCGGGGTCGAGTCGTCCCGGGTCCACCAGATCCTCGCCGTCCTGCAACGCCACGCCGGCCTGTCCTTCTGGGACCGCGAGGTGTACGTGGCCGTCTCGGGTGGGGTCCAGGTCCGGGAACCCGAGGCCGATCTGCCGGTGGCCGTGGCCCTTGCGTCGTCGTTGCTCGACCGCCCCGTGGGCGACGTGGCCACCTGGGGCGAGGTGGGCCTCACCGGGGAGGTCCGGGTGGGGAGCCAGGCCGCCCGGCGGGCTGAGGAGGCCGCCAGACTGGGCCTGCGGTCGGTGGCGCCACCGGTGCCCACCCCGGTCCAGAAGGCCCTGGCCGACCTCGGCCTGCTCAGCGGCTGATCCTCCCCTCCGCCACGGCGCCGCTCACTAGCCTGAGGGTGATGTCCGAGGCGCCCCTCCAACTCCACGATCTGCTGCAACGCGTCGCTCCGGGCTCCCCGCTCCGGCTGGCCTGCGAGCGGATCGTCCAGCAGTCGGATGGGGCCCTCATCGTCCTCGGCAACGGCCCCGAGGTCGAGGCCGTGTGCTCTGGGGGGTTCGACCTCGACCGGTCGTCGTTCACCATCGCCCGCGTCGCCGAGTTGGCGAAGATGGACGGGGCGATCATCCTCGACGACAGCGGTGATTGGATCCTCAAGGCCAACGTCCACCTGCTGCCCGACGCCTCGATCCCCACGTCGGAGACCGGCAGTCGCCACCGCACCGCCCAGCGGGTGGCGGTCCAGACCGGCAAGCCGGTGGTCACCGTCTCCGAGAACCGTGGCCGGGTGACCCTCTTCCACACGGGCGGCCTCCGCGAGCTCGAGGACCCGAACGACCTGATCGACCGGGTGAACCAGTACCTCCACACCCTCGAGCGCTTCCGCCGGCGCCTCGATGACGCCGTCGACCGGCTCGACCGCATGGAGGTCGCCGGCCTCGTCACCACCCGCCATGTCCTCGCCGTCGTCCAGCGGGCGGAGCTCGTCGCCCGGATCGCCAGCGAGGTCGAGGGCGACACGGTCGGCCTCGGCGGGAGCATCGACCTCGTCGAACTGCAGCTCTCGGACCTGACCACCGGTGCCATCCGGATCGCCCACCTGGTGTATCTCGACTACCTCACCGACACGTCGGCGGCGGCGATCGAGAAGGTGGTAGAGGCCGTGGCGAACCTCACCGCCGCCGAGTTGGCCGACGCCTTCGCCCTCACGAGCGCCCTTGGGCTCGACCACCCCGACGCCGAGGTGGAGCCCCGCGGCATCCGACTCCTCGCCGGGGTACCCCGTCTCCCGGATCCGGTCCAGGCCGGCATGCTCGAACGCTTCCCGGCCTTCGACGACCTCATCTCGGCATCGGTGCACGAGTTGGAGGAGGTCGACGGCATCGGCCCGACCCGCGCCGTCCAGATCCGCCGCTACTTCGACCGCTGGGTCGAGGCGGCCGGGTGGACGGTGAAGGACTAGCCCGTCAGGTCGATAGACTCTCGGTTCTCCCGCCCTCGGAAGGTCCATGGCCAAGAAGCAGACGTTCGAGGTCGGCGACAAGGTGGTGCACCCTCACCACGGTGCCGCCACCATCGAGCGACGGGTCAACAAGAACGTCGCCGGCAGCCGACGCGAATACTTCATCCTCGACATCGCCACCGAACCGCTCACCGTCATGGTGCCGGTCGAGACGATCGAGGAGACGATCCGCCCCGTGATCTCGAAGACGGCGGCCAACAAGGTGTTCCAGACGTTCCGCAGCGAGCCACAGGAGGCCGGGTCGAACTGGTCCCGTTGGTACAAGGTCCTCAACGAGAAGATGACCTCCGGCGACATCTACCAGGTCGCCGAGGTGGTCCGGGACCTCACCTTCGCCCAGCAGACGAAGGGGATCTCCCCGGCCCTGAAGCGGATGCTGTCGAAAGCCCGCCTCACGCTCTCATCGGAGCTTCAGTTCGCGCTCGACCTTGACGAAGAAGACGTCATCAAGAAGATCGACCGGGCCCTGCCCAAGGTCGACGCCGCTGCAGCGGACTGACGACGTCCATCGGAAAGGAGGCGGCGTGCACGTGGAGGCCGTCCGCCTGAGTGTGACCCTGCTGGCCACGGCCATCGGCTATCGCCTCGGGTTCGGTTCCGACCTGCTCACCGACGACTTGGCGCGCCTGTTGGGAGCCGTTGTCGGGGCCGGGGTCGGCTACGTGCTCGGCGGGTGGATGGGCCGGTCGTACCGGCGGGGCGTCGACACGCTTGCCCGCCGGGTCGGGCGTCGCTCCGTGGGCCCCGACCTGCTCGCCGGGATCATCGGCGGCGTCCTCGGTCTGGTCGTCGGGGTGGCACTCGGGGTCCCCCTCCTCGTCGCCCTCGAGGTCGGCCTCGCCGTGCCGGCCTACCTCCTCGTCGTCTCGCTCACCGGGACTGCCGGCGCCGTGTTCGTCTCCGTCAACCGCGACCGGGTCCTCGGTGCCCTCGGGCTGCGTGCCACCGGGCCGATGGTCGCCCGGCGTCTCGATGGCGACGAACGGGCCCACCTGCTCGACTCCTCGGCGGCGATCGACGGCCGCGTCCTCGAGATGTTCCGGACCAATCTGCTGTCGGGCCGGATCTGGGTGCCGGAGTTCGTGCTCGACGAGCTGCAGGGTCTCGCCGATGCTGCCGACAAGGGCATCCGTCGCCGCGGGAAGCGAGGCCTCGACGTGGTCACCGCCCTCCGCTCGATCACCGAGGTCACGGTGCTCGACGAGACGGTGCCCGAGGTGTCGGACGTCGACGCCAAGTTGGTGGTGCTCGCGGCCCGCAGCGGGGCCACGCTGCTCACCACCGACCACAACCTCGGGCAGGTCGCCGAGGTCCGCGGTGTCCGAGTGGTGAACCCCGCCATCGTCGCCGAGGACCTGCGCCGGACCGTGGCGACCGGCGAGCGGTTGCGCATTCCTCTCTCCAAGCCCGGCACCCAGCCCGGCCAGGGCGTCGGCTATCTCGAGGACGGAACCATGGTCGTCGTCGAGGGTGCCGCCGACCGCGTCGGCGAGGAGCTCGACGTCGAAGTCACGTCGGCGACCAAGTCGTCGGTCGGCCAGCTCCTCTTCGCCAAACCCATCGGCTGATTGCGAACCCAGGGTTCGGGGCAGGTCAGCCGGCCGTTCTCCGGTGGCAGGACCAGTCTGGGTCTGGTCTCAGCACCGCAGTTCAGGACGGCTCGATCGAGGCGACGGCGTGGGCGGCGATCCCCTCACCCCGGCCGAGGGCACCGAGTCCGTCGGTGGTGGTCGCCTTGACGGACACCGCTCCGACGTCGACACCGAGGACCTCCGCCAACCGGGCTGCCATCGCCTCCCGGTGCGGGCCCACCCGGACGGACTGGGCGACGATCGTCACGTCGACGTTGCCGACCCGCCAGCCCCGGTCGGCCAGCAGGCCGACGGTGTGGACGAGGAGGTCGAGCGACGCGGCCCCGTGCCAGCGTCGGTCGGAGGAGGGGAAGTGGTGGCCGAGGTCGCCGAGGGCGGCGGCACCGAGCAGGGCATCGACGAGGGCGTGCACCGCCACGTCGCCGTCGGAGGTCGCCTCGAGCCCTCGCGTGTCGTCGACCACGACGCCGCCGAGCACGATCGGGGGGTCGCCACCGAAGCGATGGGCGTCGAGTCCGAACCCGACCCTCATGCCCGGGCCTCTGCCAACAGCGAGGCGGCCACGAACAGGTCGTCGGGATAGGTGATCTTGAGGTTGGTCGGGTCGCCGTCGACGATGACGACCCGGCGGCCGTCCCACTCGAGCAGTTGGGCGTCGTCGGTGGCGTCGTCCCGAGAGGCGCGATGGGCGCCCATCAGCGCGTCGAGACGAAATGCCTGCGGGGTCTGGACGGCCACGAGAGGAGTCCGGTCGATGGTGTCGACGACGACGTCGCCGTCGACGCGCTTGAGCGTGTCGCGGACCGGCACGGCGGGGACGACCCCGTCGGCGTCACCGGTCGCCAGCCGATCGACGACCCGGTGGGCGAGGGCGGTCGAGGCGAGCGGCCGGGCGGCGTCGTGCACCAGGACCGCGTCGACGCCCTCGGGCACCCGGGCGAGGCCGGCGGCGACCGAGTCGCGGCGCCGGGGGCCGCCCGGGACGCCATCGGGCACGTCGCCCACCACGATGACGCCGTCGCAGACCGGGGCCAGCGCGTCCATTGCCCGCCGCCACAGCGGCACGCCGTCGAGCTCGACGAGGTGTTTCGGTCGTCCGAATCGCTGGCCGCTACCCGCTGCCACCACGATGCCCCAGACCTGCATGGGCAGCAGCCTACGGGGGCTCCCCGATCTCCGGTGCGGAGACCAGACCCAGGCTGGTCTCACCACCGCAGAAGCCGACCGAGTCCTGCTGGGAACCCTGGGTTGGCAGGCCGGATACCCTGCGGCCGATGCGCATCCACTCGACCCTCGGCCGCACGACCAGCGAGCTCGTCCCACGCGACGGGGACCGGGTGACGATCTACATGTGTGGGCCCACCGTGCAGACGGTGCCGCACCTGGGCCACGGACGGGCATTCGTGGTCTTCGACGTGCTGCGCCGGTACCTCCGCTGGCAGGGCCTCGACGTCCTCTACGTCCGCAACGTCACCGACATCGACGACAAGATCATCGACGCCGCCGCCGAGCGAGGCGTCCCCGTCGACCAGCACGCCCGGGAGATGGAGGAGGTCTTCCGCTCGGCCATGCATGCGCTCTGCGTGGAGGACCCCGACGTGGAGCCACGGGCCACCGAGCACATCGCCCAGATGCAGGAACTCATCGCCACGCTCATCGAGACCGGCCACGCCTACCCGTCCGACGGCGACGTCTACTTCTCGGTCCGCTCCTTCCCCGAGTACGGCAAGCTGTCGGGGCGCAATCCCGACGACCTCCGCTCCGGGTCCCGGGTCGAGCCGGGGGAGGCGAAGCGGGACCCGCTGGACTTCGCCCTCTGGAAGGGTGCCAAGCCGGGCGAGCCGACCTGGGACTCGCCCTGGGGGCCGGGACGGCCCGGTTGGCACATCGAGTGCTCGGCGATGGCGCGCGCCTACCTCGGCGACGGGTTCGACATCCACGGTGGCGGCTCCGACCTCATCTTCCCGCACCACGAGAACGAGATCGCCCAGTCCGAGGCGGCCACCGGCACCCCATTCGCCCGGTTCTGGATGCACAACGGAATGCTGAACCTCGGCGGTGAGAAGATGTCGAAGTCCACCGGCCACGTCATCGACCTCGTGGAGGCGGCCGAGCAGTACCCGGCCGCCGCCATCCGCCTCTTCTACCTGCGGGCCCACTACCGGTCGCCGCTCGAGTACTCGCTCGACCTGCTCGACGAGTCGGTGGCCGCCCTCGAGCGCCTGCGGGCGTTCCGGCGCCGCGCCGGGGAGGGCTCGGCCCCCGACGACGAGTTCCTCGGACGCTTCACGGCTGCCATGGACGACGACCTGGCGACGCCCGAGGCCATCTCGGCGCTCTTCGACCTGGTGCGGGAGGGCAACCGCCGCCTGGAGGCGGGTGAGTCCGTCGCCGACCTCGCGGCCACCTACGACACCGTGGTCGCCGTGCTCGGCCTGGGCGACGAGGCGACCGACGACGCGATCGGCCCGGCGGTCGCCGCCCTGTTGGAGGCCCACGACCTGCCGGCTGCCGACGACCTCGAGTCGGCCGTGGCCAGCCTCGTCGACGCCCGTGCCGCCGCCCGTGACGACCGGGACTGGGCCACCGCCGACGACATCCGGGACGGTCTCGCCGAGGCGGGCATCACGCTCGAGGACACCCCAGATGGCGTTCGCTGGTATCGGTCGTAGGGTCGAGGGCACCCACGCCGTCGCCGCCGCCCTCTCGGCAGGTCGGGTGGCACGCCTCCACGTCGAGGAGCGCCGCCGTCGGTCGCTCGGCGACCTCCTTGCCGACGCTGCCGCTGCCGGGATCCCGACCGATGTCGTCGACGACGTCCGTGACATCGCCGAGTCGTCGACGCCCCAGGGCGTGGTCGCCGATTGCCGGCCCCTGCCGACGGTCGATCTCGACGACCTCGCCGAGGCCGACCGTCCGGCGGTGCTCGTCGTCGACCACGTGCAGGACCCCCACAACCTCGGGGCCATCGCCCGCTCGGCCCTCGCCGCGGGGATGACCGGCCTCGTCGCCCCCGCCGAGCGGGCAGCACCCTTCTCGGCGGTGGCCTTCAAGGCGGCGGCCGGCGCCCTCGAGCGACTCCCCGTCGCAGTGGTGCACTCCGTCGCCGACGCCCTCGCCCGCCTGTCCGATCGGGGCCTGTGGGTCGTCGGCCTCGACGCCGGCTCCGGCACCTCGCTCTTCGGTCTCGACCTGCTGACCGAGCCGGTCGCCGTGGTCGTCGGCGCCGAGGGCGCAGGTCTGGGTCGCCTCGTCGGGGACCGGTGTGACGTCGTCGCCGGGATACCGATGGCCGGCCCGGCCGAGAGCCTCAACGCGTCCGTCGCCGCCGCTCTCGCTGCCTTCGAGGTCCAGCGGGTCCGGCGGCCGGGGGGATAGGGACCGGGCCGGCGGTACACTCATTGGTGCATCCCCCGCCCAGGAGTGGTCCTTGTCGAAACAGGAAGACGTCATCCGCGTGCAGGGCGTCGTCCGGGAGAACCTCCCGAACGCGACGTTCCGCGTCGAGGTCGACGGCGGGCTCGAGGTCCTCGCCCGTGCGGCCGGCAAGATGCGCCGCGGACGGCCGATCCGGATCCTCCCCGGCGACCGCGTCGACCTCGAGTTGAGCGCCTACGACCCCACCCGGGGTCGGATCGTCTGGCGCTACAAGTAGCCGCCCGCTGGGATCGGTAGCCTGCCGGGACGACGTCCCGGAGGCCCCATGACCGAACTCGCCCGCTGGCTGCACATCATCTCGGCCGCGGCCTGGCTCGGCGGCAACCTCGTCATGCTCATGATGCCGGGCCTGCTCGCCTCGGGTGGCCGGCCCACCATGCTGGCGCTCGGTCGGGCGTCACTGGCGCTCGGGCGGGTGTTCTTCACCCCCGCGGCGATCCTGACGCTCCTCACCGGCATCTGGCTGGTGATCGACATCGGCTACTCCTGGGGAGCCACCTTCGTCTCGATCGGTTTCGCCGCCGTGATCGTCTCGGCCGGCATCGCCATGGGCCTCCAGACACCGATCGGCCGGCGCATCATCGCCGCCCTCGAGTCGGGCGACGCCGACGGTGCCCGCGCCTCGTGGCCACGGCACTCGGCCTACGGCGTCATCAACGTCATCGTCCTGTTGGTCGCCTTCTACTCGATGACGGCCCGCTGGGGCGCCTGAGCCGGGATGCGGGTCGGCGCCGTCGTCCCGTACTGGCTCGGTCGACCGGCCGGTGAGGCCCTCGAGGTGGTGCGGGTCGCCGAGCGAGGGTCCCTCGACGAGGTCTGGATCGGGGAGATGCTCTCGTACGACGCGTTCGCGCTCGCCGGTGCCGCCGCCGTGGCCACCTCGTCGATCCGACTGGTGGTCGGCCCACTCCCGGTGACCGTCCGCACTCCCGTCGGCATCGCCATGGGCGTGGCCGGACTGCAGGCGCTGGCCGGTCCCGATCGAGTGGGTCTCGCGCTCGGGGCGTCCACCGCCGCAGTGGCCGAGGGCTGGCATGGTCGTGCGTGGGATCGGCTCCCGGGACGGATGGCGGCCACCATCGACGTCGTGCGTTCGGTGCTGGCCGGCGAGCGCACGGACCACGATGGTCTCGCTCCCAGTCGCGGGTTCCGCCTCGGCATCCCCGCAGAGATGCCCGAGATCGCCGTTGCCGCGTTCGGGCCCCGGATGCGAGCGGTGGCGGCCGGGGCTTCAGACCGGTTGGTGCTCAACATCGTGACCCCGGACGCCGTCGCCGATCTCGTCGGCGACCTCCCCACCACCGTCTGGGTCACGGCCGGCCTCGACCCCTCGGCCGAGGCGATGGCCGGACTCCGCCGCCAACTGGCGCTGTACCTCGCGGCACCGGGATACGGGGAGATGCTGGCCCGAGCGGGCTTCGGTGACCTCGTGGACGAGGCCCGGTCGGGTGCCCCGGTCTCCGAGTTGGCCCTGCGCATGCCCGCCGAACTGCCGATGGCGGTTGGCGCGATCGGGTCGGCAGCCGACGTGCGAGCCTCGCTGGAGCGATACGAGGCCGCTGGGGCGGAAGCCGTCGCCCTGGTGCCGATGACCTGGGACGACCCGGCAGGGGAGCGGCTCTTCGCCGCCCTCTAGTCGAGCTCGAGTCCCTTGGCCCGTATGGGGTGGGCGAAGGTCAGCTCGGGGCGGCCGGCGAGCAGCGGGGCGAGGTCGGCGAGGGCCTCGCCCGCACCGGCGGCGTGGACGTCGAAGGCCTCCCGGGAGGTGTAGAGCTCGTAGTAATGGACGAGGTCGGCGTCCTTGGCGTCCGTGTGGAGGGCGTAGACGAGTGTGCCCTCCTCGGACTCGACGGCCGGGAACCCCGCCTCGAGGGCGGCGACGAGGTCGTCGCGGCGACCGGGGGCGGCCCGGAGGGTGGCGAAGATGGCAAGCATGCGGCGACGCTACCGGGCGGCGTCAGCCGTGGGGCAGGGCGCCTACCGGCAGGCCTTCACGAGCGTGTGGTACGGGTTGAGCTCGTTGCCCTTCTCGTTCCGGTGGATCTCGAAGTGCAGGTGGGGCGGCGTGGTGATGGCGTTGCCGGTGTTGCCGACCTTGCCGACCTCCTGGCCCGCGACGACCCGGCCGGTGACCGTCGCCTCGCTGAGGTGGGTGCCGAAGTACCAGTGGCCGTCGTCGCCCTCGAGCGTGAACTGGATCCCGGCGATCTGCCCGGTCTGGATCGTCACGATCCCGGACACCGGGGCGAGGATCGGCGTCCCGGTCGGGGCGAACAGGTCGGTGCCCTCGTGGAGCCGTCCGCCGGGACGCGGGGCACCCCAGGTGTCGCCGAACGGCGCTCCGGGGACCGGGCAGACCCAGCCGTCACCCAGCGGGATGGTGAGGACCTGTCCGACCCGAAGGAGGTTGGGGTTCGAGAGCCGGTTCGCCTCGACGATGTCCGAGATGCCGATGCCGTAGCGGCCGGCGATCTTGGCGATCGTGTCGCCGCCGACGACGGTGTAGGCCTCGGCGGCGGTTTCGCCGGCGCCGGGGGCGATCCACACCTCGTCGCTCAGGCGGGGTGGTGGGGCGGGGGAGGAACCACCGTCACCGCCGCCCGAGACCAGCAGCTGTGCCCCGGGGAAGATGAGGTTGGGGTTGGTGATCCCGTTGGCCTCGGCGAGCGCGGACACCGAGATCCCGAAGCGGGCGGCGATGCGCCCAAGGGTGTCGCCCCGCTGCACGACGTAGGTGGCCGTACCGGCCACGACCGCGCCGCCGGCACCGTCGTCTCCGCCACCCGAGCTCGTGGCGGGCTCGCCGCCGGGCACCGTGAGCACGGTCCCGACCCGGATGAGGTCGGGGTTCGAGATGTCGTTGGCCGTGGCGAGGGCGGCGATCGTCACGCCGAGTCGGGCGGCGATCTTGTAGAGCGAGTCGCCCCGCTGCACCGTGTACGTGGCAGCGGGCGGCGGGGTCGGTGCTGGGTCGCCGCCGGAGCCGGCTCCGTCGACGCCGGGGATGACCAGCACCTGCCCGACCCGGATGAGGTCGGGGTTCGAGATGCCGTTGGCCTCGACGAGGACTCGGATGGTCACGCCGTTGGCGTCGGCGATCTCCCGGAGGGTGTCGCCCCGCTGGACGGTGTAGTCGAACGACGCCGCGGCCATGGCGCCGAGCACCAGGACGACCGCGACGACTCGTTTGGCGGTGGGCACGACAAGCTCTCCTGACGGCCCCGATCTCACTCCGCCCGCCGCCGGGCATGCAAGCGGACGGTCAACCCGGCGTCAACCCCCGGCGGCCGTCGGTGGCGGCTCGCAGCTGGCCGCACGCCGCATCGATCGACCGGCCGCGGATGACCCGGACGGTGGCATTGACCCCTGCTGCTCGCAGGCGCTGGGCGAAGGCCGTCACCCGGTCGTCGGGCGACGGGCGGTCGTCGGTGAGCGGTGTCGGGTTCATCGGGATCAGGTTGACGTGGGCGCCGAGACGAAGGGCGATCGGCGCGAGCCGGTCGGCCTGGCCGTCGGTGTCGTTGACGCCGTCGATGAGCGTCCACTCGATCGAGACCCGGCGTCCCGTCCGGTCGAAGAACGTCTGGGCCGCCGCCTCCACCTCGGCGAGCGGGTACCGGTCGTTGAGCGGCACCAGTCGGCTGCGGAGCTCGTCGTCGGCCGCATGCAGGCTCACTGCCAGCCCCACCTGCCACGGCTCCTCGGCCAATCGCCGCATCCCGGGCACCACGCCCACCGTCGAGACGGTGATCCGGCGAGCGCCGAGCCCGCGCACCTCGATGAGCCGCCGGAGTGACTCCCGGACCCGGTCGTAGTTCGCCAGCGGCTCGCCCATGCCCATGTACACGATGTTCGTGACTCGCTCGGGCGCCCCTGCCATC
>CAZTLW010000036.1:0-1893 GCA_964614585.1 uncultured Acidimicrobiia bacterium
CGGGCACGTCGGTGGAACCAGCCGGCACTCCCGCGCTATGGTGTCGTACACATGACCCACGCACTGGAGCTCCTCCTCGGATAGCGGCGACACCACAACCCGGTGATCGCCGAACCTCCCATGCCGACCGGCCGGGAGGTTTTTTCGTAGGAGGGCCCCACCACCCGACCGGAGGACGACATGGGCGGGCCACAGGACACGGGGCGGATGCCCTTCGAGAAATACCGACCCTTCGAGCCGGTGGGCCTCCGCGACCGCACCTGGCCCGACACCCCCATCACCCGCGCCCCACGGTGGTGCTCGGTCGACCTCCGCGACGGCAACCAGGCCCTCATCAACCCGATGAACCTCGAGCGCAAGCGCCGCATGTTCGACCTCCTCGTCCGGGTCGGGTTCAAGGAGATCGAGGTCGGCTTCCCCGCCGCCAGCCAGACCGACTTCGACTTCGTCCGCCACCTCGTCGACGACGACGCCATCCCCGACGACGTCACCATCCAGGTGCTCAGCCAGTCGCGCCCCGAGTTGATCGAGCGGACCTTCGAGTCGATCGACGGATCGCGCCAGGCGATCGTCCACTTCTACAACTCGACCAGTCCCCTCCAGCGGCGGGTCGTGTTCAACACCGATGCGGCCGGGGTCGTCGACATCGCGGTCGGTGGCGCCGAGCTGTGCAAGAAGTTCGAGGCGCAGCTCGGTGGCCAGACCCGGGTCCGCTACGAGTACTCCCCCGAGTCGTTCTCCCAGACCGAGCTCCCGGTGGCCCTCGAGGTGTGCCATGCGGTCGTGGACGTGATGGCTCCCACCCCCGACGACCCGATCGTGCTCAACTTCCCCGCCACCGTGGAGTCGGCGACCCCCAACATCTACGCCGACCAGATCGAGTGGCTGCACCGTCGGCTGCGCGAACGGGATGCCATCATCCTCTCACTCCATCCCCACAACGACCGGGGCACGGCGGTCGCCGCCGCCGAGTTCGGCCAGATGGCCGGCGCCCAGCGAGTGGAGGGAACCCTCTTCGGCAACGGGGAGCGCACCGGCAACGTCGACGTCGTCACCCTGGCGCTCAACCTGTTCAGCCAGGGCGTCGACCCGGAGTTGGACTTCACCGACATCGACGAGATCCGTCGTGAGACCGAGCACTGCAACCAGCTCCCGGTCCATCCCCGCCATCCCTATGGCGGCGACCTCGTCTACACGGCCTTCTCCGGCTCCCACCAGGACGCCATCAAGAAGGGCATGGCCGCCCTCGCCGACGACTACGACCGCTGGGAGGTGCCGTACCTCCCCATCGACCCCCACCACGTCGGCCGTACCTACGAGGCGGTCGTGCGGGTCAACAGTCAGTCCGGCAAGGGCGGGGTCAGCTACATCCTCCTCCACGACTACCTCATGGACCTGCCCCGCGGTTGCCAGGTCGACTTCACCAACCGGGTGCAGGCGATCGCCGACGAGACCTCCGAGGAGATCACGTCGTTCGAGATCTGGCGCGAGTTCGAGGCGACCTACCTGACCACTGCAACCCCCTTCGAGTTGGTGTCGGCCCGGGTCGAGTCCGACTTCGACGACGAGCGCCCAGCCACGGTGACGGCCCGGATCCGCCACCACGGCGAGGAGACGGAGGTGCGGGGCGAGGGCAACGGTCCGATCGACGCGTTCATCGGGGCGATACGAACCCACGCCGGGATGGGGTTCCGGCTCACCGCCTACGAGGAGCACGCCATCGACGCGGGTTCCGACGCCCGCGCCGCCGCGTACGTGGAGTTGGAGCTCGAGTCCGGCCGGCGTGTGTGGGGCGTCGGCATCCACCCCTCGATCGTCATGGCGAGCCTCCGAGCGGTGGTGAGCGCCCTCAACCTCGCCACCGGCTGAGGCGGCACCGCCGGGCTCCGCCCG
>CAZTLW010000036.1:1993-9313 GCA_964614585.1 uncultured Acidimicrobiia bacterium
CGTGGGCGGCGACAGCCGCCGGTGTTGTCGTCCGGCGAACGCCGGACGGGGACCTAGGGTCGCGCGCGACATGACCCGTGCTGCCCAACTCCGTGTCTACGTGCCGGTGGAGGATGCCGAGGACGAATGGCTCGACCTGCCCGAGGCGGTCGACGACCCGGCGCCCGCCTGGCGCGAGCATCCCTTCGGACTGACGACCGAGCCGCTCCGCAACGACGTGGTGACCGCCGTGCACGAGGGCACCCGATTCCTGTGCCCCCGCCAGCCCCGACTCCGGATGCTCGAGGGCGTGCTGGCGTTCCACAACGCCTTCGGGGAGCTCGGCGCCGACCTGATCGTCCCCGAGTCGGTGGCCCGCCGGGCCGCCGACGAGTTGGAGGCGATGCGTGAGCGGTCTCAGTCCGCACGCAGCCACATCCTCACGTCCCAGTGGCACGTGCCCCTCCGGTGGTTCCTGCTCTTCGACCCGACCGAACGGGTGCTCTCGGTGGACGAGCGCGGACTCCACCTCCGGTACCGCACCCTGCGCCGAGACGCCACCAAGCGACTGCGCCGGGCGATCCGGGCCCTCCGGTCGGTCGGCATGGAGGCGACCACCGACGACATGGAGGCCCTCCTCGACTGGTTGCTGGCCTTCCCGCCGAACCGACTCGTCGAGGTGGACTACGCCGGGGTCGTCGAGCTGTTCGATCCCGACGACCTCGCCGACGACCACTCGTGCGAGCACCTGTGGGCGTCGATCGAGGCGTTGGAGGTGGGCGACTTCGGCGGGGCCCGCCGGTGGTACGAGGAGACGGCGGGGCGCTGGGCCGACGCCATGCTGTTGGCCTACGCCAACTAGCCGGCCACCCAGACCCGTTCGATCGGGGCCCCGACGTCCACCCGAGCCCGGGTGCCCATGCGGGTGTCGAGGACGAGGACCGCCGATCCCTGTGGCACCACGAGATGGCGCCCGTTGGCCGACCAGGTCGGGGTGCCCGAGGTGGGGATGAACTCGGTGGCGCCATCGGGCGCGTGCAGGTAGACGGTGTCACCGAGGACCTGGGCGCCCCAGCCGGTGCCCGGGTCGTCGAGGACCAGGTCGGCCGAGGGCTCCCACCAGGGCGGGGCGGCGGCGTACGTCCCGTCGAGGTCGACCTGGATCGGGTCACCGTCGCCGGCCTCGCCGAGGACGAGGTCCCCGAACACACCGGCGACCCGCACGGGCGGCGTTGCCATCCGCAGGTACAGCTGGGCGGTCTCGAGATCGACCAGGCCGATGGCGTCGTTGCTCACCACCACGGCCTTGTCACCGGCGAGGTCGGTGACCCGCCACTCCCCACCCACCACGATCGGGGACCGCTCGGGCCCGCCGAGCACCCGATGCCGTATCAGGGTGCCGCCCCGGTCTGAGGCCTCGCTCCAGACGATGGCGAGATCGGTGGTGCGGCTCCAGGCCCAGCCGGCCACGTCGTCGCCCAGCCACACGCCCCCCTCGGCGGGCAGGCCAGGCATGGAGCGGGCCTCGACCGAGGTGCCGTCGGGATGGGCGACGAGGCGCCCGAGCGCCCGCCCGCCGGCGTCGGGCTCGACCGACGGGTCCACCTGCGGGTCGATGATCCACGGAGTCCCTCGTTGCGGCAGCAGACGGGCGTGGGCGGTGCCGGACTCGGTGGTCAGGAGCAGGTTGAGGTCGCCCACGAAGCCGCCCGTCGCCTCGGCCAGCGTGGCTGCGGTGGGCACCAGGACCGGGGCGGCGCCCCCTCGGTCGGGCCGCGGGAGCGGGGCCGCCTCGGGACCGCCCGGCGATGTGGCGGGGTCCTCCGTGAGACCGAAGCCGATGCCGAACCCCACGAGCAGCCCGACGACCAGCCACGCCCAGGCTCGGCGGCGGCGAGGCCTCGGGGCGGGGGTCGCCGACACCGGGTCGAGCGTGAAGGCCTCGTACTCGACGACGCCGTACTCACTCACGGCGCCACCGCCCGGATCGTCAGGTCCGACGACCCCACCGACGCAGTCTTGGCGGTGGGGAGGTGGAGGGCGCGGGCGAGGTCGGGACCCCCCTCGTTCGCCTGGTACCAGACGACGCCCTCGCCATCGTCGACGAGGTGGGCCCGGTCGCCGGCCCCCGATGACGACCCCCACGGGGACGAGACCGAGAACCCGCCCACGCACGCCCACAGGACGGTTCGGCCCCTTGCCTCGACCGGCAGGCAGTCGCGCCCTCCCACCGGCGGCTCGATGCCGTCGGTGGGTGAGCCGGAGGCACGATCGCGCCACCCCAGCCCGTCCGCCGTGACCACGGCGACCCGATCCGTCAGCAGGGCGGCGACGGTCTCGCCCGCCGGGACCGACCAGGCCCCGTCGGGTCCCACCACCCACGACGTGGATCCCGTCGGGTCGGTCAGCACGGCGCCCGACCGGTCGACCCGGGCCACGACGAGACCGTCGACGGGTGCCGGGGCCAGGGTCCGGGTCTCCGGGTCGTCCGACGCGAGGTCGACGATCCGCACCTCCGGGCCCCGGCCGCCGGCCGCCGTCCAGGCGACGAGTTCGCCCTGGCCATGCACCGGGCCCGACGACGACGCCGACCGCTCCGACCCGTCCGATCGGACGATGCGCAGCCCGTCCGACCCGGCGAGGGCGGCGCCACCACGCCCCAGGGCGATGACGCGACCGGGCGCCACGCCAGCCACCGGGACCAGGCGATCGTCGGCGACGACGAGGAGCCGATCGTCGGGCAGGTCGGCGAGTGCGACCCACGCCCCCTCGGGGAGACCCTCCCAGAACACGCCGGGATCGGGGGCGGGGAGTGGGTCGGCGTCGGGGAGGGCGTCGACCGGCGCGGCGGCCGGCACCGTGGTCATGGGGTTGGTGGTGGGCGCCGGCGACCCCGCCGACCCCGCCCACGCGCCGAGGCCACCCCCGGCGACGAGCCCGGCCACGCCCATGGCGAGGCCGGCCAGCCACGGCCGTGAACCCACGCGCATCCCCCGACGGTATTCGACCGGTCGGCGCATCGGGGGCGGTCGTAGAGTCGGTCCTGCATGCTCGAGCTCCTGTGGGACATCATCACCTTCCCGCTCACGCTCGTCGGCCTCGTCGCCATGGGCGCGGTCGTCGGCCTCCTCGCCCGTTGGCTGCTGCCCGGCCGCGACGACCTGTCGTTCCTCGGCACCGTCGGGCTCGGCATCGCCGGATCCCTGGTCGCCGGCATCGGCGGCGCACTGCTCGGTGGCGCCGTCGACGACCGCCTCCTGTTCATCCCCCGGGCCGGGTTCTTCCTGTCGATCGTCGGCGCCGTCGTCGCTCTGCTCGCCTACCGGCTCGTCAAGAACGCCCGTCGATGAGCGGCGCCGTCTACCGCCGGTCGCGCCACGCCGTCGCCGACCTCGTCTCGGACATCGACGACGTCGGGCTGTCGACGCCAGTCCCGGCGACCCCGGCCTGGACGATTCGGGACGTGCTCGGCCACCTCGTTGGTGGGTGTGAGGACCACGTCGCCGGGACGAACGAAGGCGCTCCGGGGGACGCCTGGACGGCTGCCCACGTGGCCCGGCTCGCGCCGCTCCCGGTCCTCGAGGTGCTTGGCCGCTGGGACGTCGCCGGGCCTGCAATGGAGGCGTTGATCGACGTGGAGCCGCGGCGCTGGACCTTCTCGGTCCACGACTGCTGGGTCCACGAGCACGACCTGCGGGCGGCCTTGGGCGTCCCCCGCCGCGATGACGACGAGGCCGTGCGGTACTCGGCCACTGCGGTCTGGGCAGTCCGCAATCGCTGCCGCGAGGCCGGGCTCCCGACCCCGACGTTTCGGGTCGCCGGCGAGGCGGTCCTCGCCGGCGACGGCCCCACCGTCGGGTTCCCGGACCTCCACGAGGTCGGTCGGGTGCTGTTCGGCCGCCGTTCGGAGCGTCAGGTGCGGGCGCTCGACTGGTCGGCGCCGCCCGAGCGGTGGTTGCCGATGCTCTCGTTCTTCCCGTTCCCGGCCGAGGACCTGCGGGGCTAGTGCGCGTCGTCGTCGCCCTCGGTGGCAATGCGCTGCTGCGCCGGGACGAGCCGCCCACGGAGGCCAACCAGGAGGCCAACGTCGCCCTCGCCGCCGACCGCCTCGCCCCCGTCGCCGCCGATCACGAGTTGGTGGTGTCCCACGGCAATGGCCCACAGGTCGGGCTGCTGGCGCTCCAGGCCGCGGCCCATCCCGACCTGCCGGTGTACCCCCTCGACGTGCTCGGGGCCGAGACCCAGGGCATGATCGGCTACCTCCTCACCCGGGAGTTGGGCAATCGGCTCCCGTTCGAGCGACCGCTGGCGGTGCTCCTGACGATGATCGAGGTGGACTCCGACGACCCCGCCTTCGACGATCCGACCAAGCCGATCGGGCCCGTCTACGACGAGGCCGAGGCCGAACGCCTCGCCGCCGAGGAGGGCTGGGTGTTGCGACCCGATGGCGCCGGGTTCCGGCGGGTCGTGCCCTCGCCCGCCCCGAAGCGGATCTTCGAGTTGCGGCAGGTGGAGTGGATGCTCGAGCGGGGCGCGGTGGTCATCTGTGCCGGTGGCGGCGGCGTCCCCACCGCCTACACGTCGGGCCGGCGACTGGTCGGCGTCGAGGCCGTGATCGACAAGGACCTCGCCTCCGGGCTGCTGGCCGACGGCATCGGCGCCGACGTCTTCGTGATGGCCACCGACGTGGCCGCCGTCCACCTCGACTGGGGCACGCCGCAGCAACGACCGATCGCCCGCATCCACCCCGACGCCCTCGCTGCCCTGGCCCCGAGCCTCCCGGCCGGCTCCATGCGGCCGAAGGCCGAGGCCGCCGCCCGGTTCGCGTCGAGGCCCGGACGGCGGGCGGTGATCGGCGCGCTCACCGACGTGACCGACCTCGTCGCCGGGTCGGCCGGGACCGTGGTCACGACCGAGGTCGACGGCATCGAGCCGGCGGCGGGCTAGAACGTCGACCATGGCATTCGGCGTGCACTCCGAGGTCGGCCGGCTCCGCAAGGTGATGGTCCACGAGCCCGGCCGCGAGCACCGACGGCTGACCCCGTCGAACGCGACCGAGCTCCTGTTCGACGACGTCATCTGGGTCGATCGGGCGATCGAGGAGCACCGGGCGCTCGTCGACCTCATGCGGGCCCGGGGCATCGAGGTGTTCCACGCCGAGGACCTCTTCGTCGAGGCGCTGACCCACGCCGAGGCGCGGGCGTTCGTCCTCGACACCGTGCTCGACGAGCGGATGGTCGGTGCCCATGCCGCCGTCGAGGCCAAGGCGGCCTTCGCCGCCACCCCGACCGAGGGCATCGCCGACCTCGTGATCGGCGGCATCGCCCACGCCGACGCCCATTGGGAGATGGGACTCGGATACCAGTCGTCCGATCCCACCGCCATGGTGCTGCCGCCACTCCCGAACTTCCTCTACCAGCGCGACCCGTCGAGCTGGGTGTATGGGGGCGTGACCCTCAACCCGATGGCGCTCGGAGCGCGTCGACCCGAGACGCTCATCGTCGAGACCATCTACCGGTACCACCCCATGTTCATGGCCACTGGTGGGGTCGACGTCTGGTTCGGGGGGGCCGGCGAGGACTGGGGGCGCGCCACCGTGGAGGGCGGCGACGTCGAGGTGATCGGCAATGGCCGCGTGATGGTCGGCATGGGGGAGCGGACCACCCCCCAGGCCGTCTCGATCCTCGCCAGGACCCTGTTCGCGGCCGGGGCGGCCGAAGAGGTGCTGGCCGTCAGCCTCCCGAAGCACCGCTCGTACATGCACCTCGACACCGTGCTGACGATGGTCGACCGGGACGCCATCACCGCCTACCCCGACGTCGTCGACCGGGCGCGGGTGTGGTCGTTGCTCCCGGGCGACGTGCCCGAGGACGTGGTCATCGTCGAACGCGACGAGACGATTCCCGAGGTCATGGGCCGGGCGCTCGGCACCGACATCCGGGTGATCACCACCGGAGGCGACGCCTTCGAGGCCGAGCGCGAGCAGTGGGACGACGGGAACAACGTCCTGGCCCTCGAGCCAGGGGTCGTGGTGGCCTATGAGCGCAACACGGCCACGAACCGCAAGCTGCGCTCGGCGGGGATCGAGGTGCTGGAGATCGCCGGCAGCGAACTGGGTCGGGGGCGCGGTGGCAGCCACTGTCTGACGTGTCCCCTCGCCCGCGACGCCTGACCGAATCGGGCCGCGACGAGGGGGAGCGGTATCGTCACGCCGCCGATGGACGATCCCACCGCCCTCGCGCCCGGACTCGTCGCCCAATGGGAGGCGGTGGAGCGCGTGCTGGCCGGTGGTGCCGCCGAGCAGGCCCGGGTGGCGCTACGGCGCCGGGGAGCCCATGGCATCCGGCCCGAGGAACTGGTCTCGGAGGCCTGGCTTCGGCTCTCGCAGACCTTCGCCCGGCGCGCGGAGCCCTACCCCGAGTGGGCGGATGACTCGGCCGATCGGCTGGTCGCCAGGGTCGTGGACGCCGCCCTCGTCGACCTCCTCCGCCGGGCCCGACCAACCGACATCGTGCCGGTCGCCGACCCGGTGCCCCCGGCGATCGCCCCCGTCGCGTCCCGCCTGGAGACACTGGACGGGTTGCGAAGCGTCATCGGTGCCATCCCCGATGCCATGGAGGGCCTCGAGTGCCCGGGCTGTCGCCCGGAGGTGGTCGCCGCCGTCGCGGTGGCGGTGGTCCAGCGCATCGCCGTCGGCGACGACCCGGGTGGGCGCGGCACCGACTTCGACCGGCTGCTCACCGTCGCGTTGGCCGAGGTGATGGGCGCCGACGCCGCCCCGGCGACCGTGCGGCAGCGCCGCCGCCGCTGCGGGCCGTGCGTGCGGCGTACCATCGAGCGGGCGATGGCGATCGTGGGGTACGAGGGGCCGTGAGCGAGGGACTGCAGTATCACGACGACCTGGCCCGCTGGGAGCTCCGGCTGGCGCCGGAGACCGCGTGGGGCGAGGCGGAGTCACCGGCACCGGGTGTCACCGTGCGTCGCACGTCGGGTGGCGCGGTGGCGGTCGTCGCCGTCGATGCCGATCCTGATGGCTCGCTGCCCCCCGGGTCGCGTGCCGCCGTCCTCGCAGCCACCGGAATCGACCTCGACGCCGCCACCGACGGGTCGTGGCCGATCCTCCCTGGTCGACTCGCCGCGACGGGCGACGAAGCGGCGTTCTCGATGCCCTCGTCCGCGCCCGTCGGGGTCGACGCCGGCCGGCCCGGCCGCTGGTCGTTCGACGACGACCGGCTCACCGCCACCATCACCGTGCCGGTCGAGCCCGGCACGGCGTCCGACGATCTGTGGGTGTCCGTGGTGGAGATCGGGACCGGGCACGTGCTGGCCGCCGGTGCGCTC
>CAZTLW010000036.1:9413-17300 GCA_964614585.1 uncultured Acidimicrobiia bacterium
CTTGTGGAGCGACTCTGGCGGTTCCCGTTGCTGCGGCCGCTGGTGGGGTTCGTGGCCGTCGCCGCGGTGTGGGCCTACTCGAACATCCTCTACTCCATGCTCAACCTCGGGATGGGATGGGGATCGTGGTACGCCGATCTGGCCGAGACCCTCCAGTGGTCGACGATCATCCTGCTGCCGGCGGCGGCGGCGTGGGCGTTCAGGGGGCTGCTCTCGAAGGGAGGTCGCCCATGAGGGAGCTCGGCGTCACCGAACTGCAGATCGTCATCGGCGGGCTCATCGCCGCTGGGATCCTGCTCGCCCTCGCCTTCCGGTATCGGGGCGGCGAGGTGGGGCGGGCGGCCCGCCGCTACTTCGTCGCCCAGGCGCTCAGCCTGCTCCCGGTGCTGTTCCTCATCCTCATGTCGTGGCAGGAGTCCGTCGCCGGCCTCGACTTCTTCGAGTTGCAGGCGGCCTACAAGGTGCCGGTGAATGCCGCGGTCGTCATGTTGTCGGCGGTGACCGTCTGGACCGGGTATCGGCTCTGGCGGATGCTCGGCTCCCGGGAGCCCTGAGATGTCACGGTTGGCACCCCTGGCTGCGATGGAGGGGGTGGACCAGGGAAGCGTCCGCCGGCACCGACCGTGCGTCGGGTCCGGCTCGTCACAGCCAAGGGGGGTGGGCGAGCCGGTTCGGTCGACCCCGAGTGGCCCCGCCAGTGGCGGGGCCACTCCGCGTCAGGGCCGGGTGATGGCTCGCCAGGTGGCGTCGGCCACGCGGTCCAGCTCGGCGTCCGACAGCTCGACGCCGGCGGCCACCAGCCGGACCAGCGAGCCGAAGGCGAGCACCCCGATCACCTCCATCGGCACGTCGACCAGCCGGGCGGCCACGTCGGCTTCGGCTGCCTGTTCGGTGAGCGGGTCCCCCTGCTCGGTCAGTCGCCGCTTGGCCTCCGCCCGATAGGGCGACACCTCGAGCTGGTCGAGGAACCGGGCCCGGGCCGGTTCCTCGCCGAGGTGGTGGTACACGGCTCGGACGATCGTTCGGTAGCGGGCCTCGGGTGGGGCATCGGAATCGAGGACGTCGAGCACGGCCGCGGCGAGGTCGGCCTTGAGCTCGAGGTACGTGGCGTACACGAGCTCTTCCTTGGACTCGTAGTGCACGTAGGCCGTGCCGGCGGCCACCCCTGCCTCCTTGGCGACGGCGCTCATCGACGCCCCGTGGAAGCCGCGGTCGGCCACGAGATCGCGCAGGGCCCGACGGATGGCGGCGGGACGGTCGATGTCGGTGGCGGTCGGCGTCATGCGTCCTCCCGGGCTGCGTCGAAGTCGAAAGCCACCCCGGTCTCCCGCTCCGACACCGCCCACAGCGTGGCGATGTCCCGATCGAGGTTCGGGCGCAGTACCGGCAGCCGGACCGGGTGGCCGACGTTGACCCAGCGGGGCCCGTAGAACTCCCCGCCGCGGGCCTGGGGGTCGGTGGCGGCCCGTAGCTGGGGCAGGGCGCCCCGGTCGGCCGGCATCCCGGTCTTGGCGGCCATCCACTGGGCGACCGCCCCACTCGTCCCGGCACCTCCCTCGGCGTGGGTGCGGACCTGGAGGTCGGTGTGTGACAGGCCGGGGTGGGCGACGAGGCTCTCGGCGGCGAGGTCCCGTGCCCGGAACTCGCGGTCGAGGCCGAGGCCGAAGTGGTAGTTGGCGAGCTTGGCTCGGCCATAGGCACTCCACGGCGAGTACGAGCCCTCGAGGTCGACGTCGTCGGGGTCGATCGGGCGTCCCATGTGGTGCGCGGTGCTCGTCACGGTCACGACCCGGGCCGCCTCGGCGGCCAGCAGCGCCTCGAGCAGCTCGGCGGTGAGCACCCAGTGGCCGAAGTGGTTGACGCCGAGTTGCATCTCGAACCCGTCGGCGGTCCGCCGCTCGGGCATCGCCATGAGCCCGGCGTTGTTCATCAGGATGTCGACGGTCGGGTGGGCGGCGGCGATCGTGGCGGCGGCCGCCCGCACGGAGTCCAATGACCCGAGGTCCAGCTCGACGATCTCCAACGAGGCGTCGGGGTGGGCGGCGAGGATCTCGTCATGGGCAGCGCGGGCCTTCTCCTGGTTGCGGGCCGCCATGACCACGTGGGCGCCGGCGCCGGCCAGGGCCTTGGCGGACTCGAGCCCGAGGCCGGAGTTGGCGCCGGTGACGACGGCGACGTGGTGGGAGAGGTCGGGGATGTCGGCGGTGGACCATGGCATGGGCGGCTCCTGGTGATGAGTGAACGTTCGCTCATTATGGATGAACGCTCATTCATCTGTCAAGCCGGGTCAGGTCGAGACGGTGGCCCCCGGCGTCACCGTCAGCTCAGAACCCATCACCGCGAGGGTGGCGGCCGTCTCGTTCTCGTCGGCGGCAGTCACCGAGACGCCGTCGGCGGTGACCCGCACCGTGAATCGGAGCCCTCGCCACCGGACCGGGTAGGTGATCGCCTCCCAGCCGGGAGGCAGGGCCGGGTCGATGCCGAGGCGGCCGTCGGCGAAGCCGAGGCCGCCGAATCCCTGCACCGCCAGCTGGTAGGTCCCCCCGCAGGCGGCAGTGTGGATGCCGCCGATGAAGGTGCCGGCGACGACCGAGTGGTTGGCGTCGCGGAGGTCGACGGTCGCCGTCGCCCGGAAGTGGGCCAGGGCCGCCTCGAGCTCGCCGACCCGGGTCGCCACCATCCCGAAGGCGGCGTGGCTCAGCGACGAGTGGTGCGAGCAACGCGGCTCGTAGTAGTCGTAGTTGACCCGGGCGGTGGCCTCGTCGAACCGGTCCTCGTGCAGCCACAGCAGCATCGGGACGTCCGCCTGCTTCGACACCTGGGTGGCGACGGCGACGCCGTTGGGCCAACCCCAGTACTCCTGGGGGTCCAGCAACCGGGTGGCCACCTCGGCGGGGGTGACGTCCTCGAGGTCGAAGAACCCGTCGAACTGCTCGACGAGGCGCGTGTCGGGGTCGGGGGCGGGGAGATGGAGGTGGTCGCGGACATGGCGCCAGCGGTCCACCTCCTCGTCCGTGAGCCCCAGCCGCCCGGCGAGGGCGATGAGGTCGTCGGGGCGATCGTCACCAAGCCGGTCCCAGGTCTCGATGGCGAAAGCGAGCGCGGCGGCCACCTGGTGGTTGGTGAAGGCGTTGTCGTCGACGTTCTCGTGCCACTCGTCGGGGCCGAGCAGCCGGATGCAGTGGTAGGTGCCGCGCCAGTCGTCGAAGCGCACGAACGACCGCAGGAAGCGGGCCACCTCGAAGGCGACCTCGGCGCCGTGGTCGACGAGGAAGTCGACGTCGTCGGTCACCGCCACGTAGCGGGCGATCGTCGTCACCACGTCGGGGGCGACGTGCATCTGCCAGTCGTTGAAGTGGTTGCGGATCGGACGGCCGGTCAGCACGTCGGTGAAGAAGATGTCGGGGCACAGTTCGTCGCCGGTCCGGCCCGAGATCCAGGCGAAGAAGGCGCCGTCATGGCCGAGCCGGGCCGCCTTGCGGCGAGCGCCGTCGAGTGTGCGGTGGCGGTAGACGAGCAGGGAGCGGGCGATGTCCGGCTCGGTGAACAGGAACGCCGGCAGGTTGTACACCTCCTGGTCCCAGAACGCCGCCCCCTGGTAGGCCTGGCAGGACAGCCCGCGGGCGCCGATGGGCAGGTGGTCGGTGTGGGCGGGGGTGCAGATCCGGTTGTGGTACGCCGCAAACCGCAGGGTCGCCTGGTCGAGCGGGCTGCCGTCGATGCGGACGTCCAGCGCCTCCCAGATCTTGGCCCACCGGGCGTCCGACGCGGCGCGGAGGCGCTCCCAGCCGGCTTCGGTGGCGACGGTCACCAGCTCCGAGGCGGTCCTCGTGGGTTCCGGGCCGTCGCTGGAGGTGCGAACGGCGGCGACCGTGTCGACGACGAGGGTGTCACCCGCCGCGACCGCAACCCGTCGCCGGGTCAGGAGCCGGTCACCATCGGTGGTGTCCTCCTCTGCGAGCGACTGCCCACCCGACACGGCGGTGGAGGCCACCACGGCGAGGTCGATCCCGCTCTCGACGGTGGTCCCGGTGGCGATGAGTTGACCGGTGCCGGCGCGGAGGTCGACTCGCGGGAGGTGGGTGCCGTTGAGGCTCCAGACCACGGCGTCGATGCCGGCGTCGACCTCGACGACGACGTCGCGGTCGGCGGTGAGCGTCCATCGCTGGGCCAGCACGTGGAGGTCCTCGTAGGAGGCGAAACGCTCGACGCCCACCGTGACCTTGGTGCCGGCGACGTCGTGGACGTGGCGCAGGCCGACGGTCCCCGTGGCCAGGTCGAGGGAGGCCGTCACCTCGCTCGCCGCCGCCACCCCGAGTTCGACCCCGTCGATCCGGGCTGCCACGAAGAGCGGGTTGGGGGCGGTGGTCAGCTCGGTCCAGTGCCCGTCGGCGCGGTCGTAGGTGTCGCTCACGACGAGGGCGACGAAATCGTCGGCGCCCTGCTCGGGGCTGGTGCCCCGATAGCCGAGGTAGCCGTTGCCGGCGAGGAAGTTCGACCCCAGGGCGACGGCACGCTCGGGATCCCACCCGGTCTCGACGAGTCGCCAGCCGTCGTCGGTGACGGCCAGCCGATCGGTCAGCGGGATCACAGGAATTCGCCGAGGTCGTCGACCACGACGGTGGCGCCGGCCTCCAACAGGGCGGTTCGCCCTGCGCCGCGGTCCACCCCGATGACGTGGCGGAACCCGCCGGCCGCCCCCGATGCCACCCCCGAGAGGGCGTCCTCCACCATGGCGGACCGGGCGGCGTCCACGCCGAGCCGCCGGGCGCAGTCGAGGTACGTGTCGGGTTGGGGTTTGCCGGGGAGGCCCCGCTCGGCGGCGTCGTTGCCGTCGAGGATCTCGTCGAAGGCATCCATCAGGTCGACCGACTCGAGCACGAAGCGGCAGTTCTTCGATGACGAGACGCAGCCGGTGGCGATCCCGGCGTCGCGGAGCCGACCGAGCAGGGTGACCGACGCCGGGAAGACGTCGGCCCCGTCGGCGGCGAGTGTGTCGCGGAACAGTCGGTTCTTGCGGTTGCCGAGCCCGCAGACGGTCTCGGCATCGGGTCCGTCGTCGGGATCGCCCCACGGCAACTCGATGTCACGGGACTCCAGGAACGAGGCCACGCCCTCGTAGCGGGGCTTCCCGTCGACGAAGGTCAGGTAGTCGTCCTCGGTGAACTCCACGAACTCCTCGTCGCGGGACGCGGCGCGCTCGCGCAGGTAGTCGTCGAAGAGCCGCTTCCAGGCCGTGGCGTGGACCGAGGCGGTGTCGGTGATGACGCCGTCGAGGTCGAAGATGACGGCGTCGACGTCGTCGGCGAACAGGTTGGGGGGCGTGGGGGTCTCCATGGGGCATGGAAGGCTACGGCGTCGTCGGGCGGGTCGTCACGGCCCGTCGCATGAGAGGACTCTCATCGTCGGCTCATGGACGGCTCATCGAGGTGCCCGAGGCTGGTGCCATGGCCGTGACCAATCCGCGCACCGCCCGCCTCCGCGACGACGCCATCCCGGCGATGTCCGACCTGCTGGTGGCCGACGGGGTCCCCGGGCCGATCGGCGCCGCCTTCGCCACGTTCGGTGTCGAGGTGCGCGAGGCGACCGCCCGCCAGGTCACCTGGTGGCCCGGGCGGTCACTCACCGTGCGATTCGGGACCGTGTTGGAGGGGCCGCTCACCGGCGGGCACGACGTGGTGGCCACCACGGGCGACATCCCCGACGGTGCAGTCGTCGTCGAGGCCGCCGATCAGCGAGTCGGTGTCTGGACCGTGCCGCACGATCCCGCCCTGCCCGGCCTGGCGCCCGCCCTCGACGCCTCGGTGACCGCCGGCCTGCTCGCCGACCTCGGGGTGCCCGATGTCACGACTCGGCCCCGGCTGCGTGCCTATCGACCGGGTCGCAGGGCGGTCGTGGAGGTGGCCACCGGCATCGGCCCCACCATCTATCTGAAGGTCGTCCGGCCCCGCGAGGCCGAGCGCTTGCATCGCCACCACCGCTCGTTGCCGGAGGGCCTGCCCGTGCCCGAGAGCCTCGGGGTGGACCCCCAACGTGGCATCGTGGTCCTCCAGGCGATGCCGGGGCGCACGCTGCGGTCGTTGCTCGACGACCCCGAGGGCGACCTCCCCGATCCCGGCGCCGTCGACGGGCTCCTCACCCGCCTGCCCCGGCCGCTCGACGGCGCCGTGGCACGCTCGCCGATCGACCGCCTCGACGGCCTCGTCGCCCTGCTCGGCCGCATCCTGCCTGAGGAGGCGGGTCGGGTAGGCCAGATCATGGAAGGCATCGGGCCCGACGACCGGCCGGCCGACGTCCCCAGCCACGGCGACTTCTACGAGTCCCAACTGCTGGTGCACGGCGGGGTGGTCACCGGCCTGCTGGACGTAGACACCTACGGCCTCGGTCGCCCCGGTGACGACCCCGCCACGATGATCGGCCACCTCGCTAGTTGGCAGCGGTCGTCGGCCGCCCGACCTGAACGCGTGGGCGAGTACGCCGGCCGGCTCCTGCGCCGCTGGGACGCCCGCCTCGACGCCGTCGACCTGCGACGACGGGTCGCCGCCGTCGTCGTCGGTCTGGCCACGGGCCCCTTCCGGGTGCAGCAGGCGACATGGCCCGAGGACGTGGTCGCCCGGCTCGCCATCGCCGAACGATGGCTCGAGAGCGCCCGCCGGGTCGGTGAGAAGGGTCTCATCGGCGCCACAGGACCATCTCATCGCCCACCCGCATCCTGACAACAACAGCTCGGACCAGAAGGAGCAGACCATGCAGACCAAGGACCAGATCCTCCAGTCGAAGCGCTGGCGCACGGTGGCCGGCATCGCCGCCGCCGCCACCCTCGGCCTCGGCGCCATCGCCGTCGCCAGCCCGGGTTCGGACACGTCGGCCCCCGAGGGCATCACGCTCCAGGAGCCGGGCGTCGTTCGGGAGGTCCCCATGCCCGACCCGATGCCGCCCACGACGCTCGTCATCCTCGACGACGACAACGACTCGCCGTTCGACGACACCCCCGACCCCGTGGACACCCCGGACGTCGATTCCCCGGACGTCGACTCCCCGGACGTGGACTCGCCCGATGTGGACTCCCCGGACGTGGACTCGCCCGATGTGGACTCGCCCGATGTCGACTCCCCCGATGTGGACTCCCCGGACGTCGACTCGCCGGACGTCGACTCCCCGGACGTGGACTCCCCGGACGTGGACTCGCCGGACGTCGACACCCCCGATGTGGACTCGCCCGATGTGGATTCGCCCGATGTGGATTCGCCGGACGTGGATTCGCCGGACGTGGACTCCCCGGACCTGGACTCGCCGGACGTGGACTCCCCGGACCTCGAGACCCCCGACATGGACGACACCCCGGACGATGACGGCGACTCGCCCGACGACGACGACTGAACCGAACGCCGAGTGAGGGCGGGGGCCGTCGATCGGCGGTCCCCGCTCTCGCGTCATACGCTTCCTCCATGCGCATCGCCGCCATCCTCGGAGTCGCTGCGGTCCTGGCCATCGCCGGGACCGTGGCCGTGCAGTCGGCCCCGGCCCCGGTCCTGCCGGAGCCGGTCGTGCTTTCGGCGCGCCCGCCGGCCGATCTCGGCGGAGGGGCCTTCGAGGTCGTGCCACCCGTCGTCGACCTCGGTCCCTCGAGAGACGTCGATGACGACGAACCGGAGGCACCGAGCGATGTCCAGGAGGGCTCGGTGGCCCCCGGCGACCGAACGGGGCCTTCCGAGCCACCGGACGATGTCGACGACCCGTCCGAGGACGATTCGCCCGATGTCTCGGACGATGTCGACGACCCGTCGGAGGACGATTCGCCCGATGTCTCGGACGATGTCGACGACCCGTCGGAGGACGATTCGCCCGATGTCTCGGACGATGTCGACGACCCGTCGGAGGACGATT
>CAZTLW010000037.1:0-17098 GCA_964614585.1 uncultured Acidimicrobiia bacterium
TCGAAGGAAGAAGTCGACCTGTTCGTCGGTCTGGGGCGAGTCGCCGGTGAGGCCCCAGCGCAGTCCTCGGAGTTCATCGACGGCGCCACCTGGCTGGACACCGTTGCGCCGCCCGACACGCCCTCTACGCTGCCCTCGGAGGCGCCATCGGGAAGCCCCACGCCGACACGCTCATGACCTACCTCCCTGCCCACCGAGCCGACGAGGCCGCCACGAAGGTGGACGTCGGGATACTCGAGGACCGGTTCGACCGCCTCGAGGACCGCCTCGACCACTGGCAGCGAACGACGCTCGTGGTCGTCGTCTCGGCCATGACGGGCCTGACCGCCATCTTCTCGGCGATCGTGCTCATCGCCTCCTGACGCGCCGGAGCCGCCCCCAGGGGCGGCTCCGGGACAGCTTGGTGGGACGAAGTCGTCAGTCGTCCTCGTCGTCACCGTCGGGACCCTCGGCGCCCGCCATCTCGAGCGGTGGGCCGTCGGGGGTGTCGACGGACTCGAACGTGAGTTCCTGGGCCTCCTCGTCGAGGTCGACCACGATGGTGGTGCCGGCCTCGAACTCGCCCATGAGCAGCTTCTCCGACAGGACGTCCTCCAGCAGTCGCTGGATGGCCCGCCGCAGCGGTCGGGCTCCGAGCTCCCGGTCGTAGCCCCGGTCGCCGAGGAAGCCCTTGGCGGCATCCGACAGCACGAGTTCCAGACCTTGGGCCTGAACCTGGTCCTGGACCCGGACGAGCATGAGGTCGACGATCTCCTTGACCTCGTCCTTGGTCAGCTCGTGGAAGACGATGATCTCGTCGAGGCGGTTGAGGAACTCCGGGCGGAAGTGCCGCTTCAGCGCCTCGGTCACCTTGTCCTTCATCTTCTCGTAGGTGACGTCGTCGGAGTCGGGCGAGAAGCCGATCGACGTCTTGCGCAGGTCACGGGTGCCGAGGTTGGAGGTCATGATGATGACCGTGTTCTTGAAGTCGACGGTGCGACCCTGGGCATCGGTCAGGCGACCATCCTCGAGGATCTGCAACAGCGTGTTGAACACGTCGGGGTGCGCCTTCTCGACCTCGTCGAACAGCACGACGGAGAACGGCTTGCGACGCACCGCCTCGGTGAGCTGGCCACCCTCGTCGTAGCCGACGTAGCCGGGAGGCGAGCCGACGAGGCGGCTCACCGTGTGCTTGTCCATGTACTCGGACATGTCGAGCTGGATGAGGGCCTGCTCGTCGCCGAAGAGGAACTCGGCGAGCGCCTTGGCGGTCTCGGTCTTCCCGACGCCCGAGGGGCCGAGGAAGATGAACGAGCCGGAGGGGCGCTTGGGATCCTTGAGCCCGGCCCGGGTGCGTCGGATGGCCCGGCTGACGGCGACGATGCCGTCCTGCTGGCCCACGATGCGCTTGTGGAGCTCGTCCTCCATCCGGACGAGCTTGGCCGTCTCCTCCTCGGTGAGGCGCTGGACGGGGATGCCGGTCCACTGGCTCAGGACCGCGGCGATCTCGTCGTCGTCGATGACCCAGGCGACGTCGTCGCCGGCGGCCTTGAGGGCGTTCTCCTTCTCGGTGCGGTCACCGAGCAGCGCCCGCTCGCGGTCGCGCAGCTGGGCGGCACGCTCGAACTGCTGGCTCGAGACGGCCTCGGTCTTCTCCTGGCGCACCTTCTGGAGCTGGTCGTCGATCTCGGCGATGTCGGGGGAGGCAGAGCGACGGTTGATGCGCATCCGCGAGCCCGCCTCGTCGAGGAGGTCGATGGCCTTGTCGGGGAGGAAGCGGTCGGAGATGTAGCGGTCGGCGAGGTTGGCCGCCGACACGATCGCCTGGTCGGTGTAGCGGACCGAGTGGTGGGACTCGTACTGGTCCTTCAGGCCCTGCAGGATCCGGATCGTGTCCGACACGCTGGGCTCGTCGACCTGCACGGGCTGGAACCGGCGCTCGAGGGCCGAGTCCTTCTCGAGGTACTTGCGGTACTCCTCGAGGGTGGTCGCCCCGATGGTCTGCAGCTCGCCGCGGGCGAGCATCGGCTTGAGGATCGAGGCGGCGTCGATGGCCCCCTCGGCGGCGCCGGCGCCCACGAGGGTGTGGATCTCGTCGATGAAGACGATCACGTCGCCGCGGGTCTTGATCTCCTTGAGCACCTTCTTGAGGCGCTCCTCGAAGTCGCCGCGATAACGGCTGCCCGCGACGAGGGCCCCGAGGTCGAGGGTGTAGAGCTGCTTGTTGGTGAGGGTGTCGGGCACCTCGTTGTTGGTGATCTTCTGGGCGAGGCCCTCGACGATGGCGGTCTTGCCGACGCCGGGCTCACCGATGAGCACCGGGTTGTTCTTCGTCCGCCGGCTCAGCACCTGCATGACCCGCTCGATCTCCTTGGTCCGGCCGATGACCGGGTCGAGCTGGCGCTCCTTGGCGACCTGGGTCAGGTTGCGGCCGAACTGGTCGAGCACGGTGGAGCCCGACGACTCACGTGACGAACCGCCGCCGCCCGAGGTGGCCGGGGGACGCTCCTCGCCGGGCGAGCCGGACAGGAGCTGGATGACGGCCTGGCGCACCTTGGGCAGGTCGGCACCGAGCTTCTGGAGGACCTGGGCGGCGACGCCCTCACCCTCGCGGATCAGCCCGAGCAGGATGTGCTCGGTGCCGATGTAGTTGTGGCCGAGCTGGAGGGCCTCGCGGAGGCTCAGCTCGAGCACCTTCTTGGCTCGGGGCGTGAAGGGGATGTGGCCGGAGGGCGACTGCTGGCCCTGGCCGATGATCTCGACGACCTGCTCGCGGACGTTCTCGAGGGAGATGCCCATGCCTTGCAGGGCCTTGGCGGCAACGCCCTCACCCTCGGCGATGAGCCCGAGCAGGATGTGCTCGGTGCCGATGTAGTTGTGGTTGAGGCGACGGGCCTCTTCCTGGGCGAGGACGACCACCCGGCGGGCTCGGTCGGTGAAGCGCTCGAACACGTGTGGGTCCTCCTGGCGGTTGGCTGGCCCCTCGGGGCCTCCGTGGGGGCAGTGTAATGGTGGGGGGTGAGTACCCCTCCGACGTCCGGTGTCTACATCGGTACGAACACGCCCCCCGATGAGGATGTTCCAACCCTGGGTTGTGGGCGTCGCCTCTCGGTCGACCCAGGGTTGTGGGCGTCGGATTCCGACGCTGACAACCCTGGGTTGGGGGACGACGGTGGGCACCCTGCCCCGAGGACTCGGGGGCGACCACCGCGACGACTGAGCTACGGCCGCACCATCTGGAAGATGTCGCGGGTCGTCGTGTAGTTGGGCCCACCCAACCTGCCGAGCACGTCCAACTCCTCGGGGAGCACCCGGGTGCCGTCCAACACCCGCGGGTCGACGTGGAACGCCAGCACCTCGCCGAGCACCACCGCCCCGGCCCCCACGCGGATGATCTCGTGGAGGCGGCACTCCATGGCCGCCGGCGCCTCGGAGACGTAGGGGGCATCGACCAGGTCGCCGTCCTTGGGGAGCACGCCGCCGAGCGCGAACTCGTCGACGTCGGGGCCGACCTCCTCGGACGTGGCGTTCATCCGCTCGGCCAGCTCCCGGCTCACGATCGACACCGTGAACTCGCCGGTGGCCTCGACGTTGGCCAGGGAGTCCTTGGGGTCGCGGCCCTCGGGGAGTTGGGGACAGAAGAGGATGGTGGGGGGGTCGGCCGAGGCGACGTTGAAAAACGAATAGGGGGCGAGGTTGGGGACGCCGTCGGCCGACCTCGTGCCGACCCAGGCGATGGGGCGCGGCGTGACGAGGCCGGTCAGGAGCTTGTAGTCATCTCGCCAGGTCAGGTCGGCCGACCGGAAAGTGGTCGTCACACGGACTCCCGGAGTCGCAGATGGGGGTGGACGCGTAGACTCTACGACCCAGCCGCCGACCGAAGGGAGCACCCACCATGGCGAGCTTCGACGTGATCACCCTCGTGCGAGGACCGGTCCCGACCGACGACCGTGCCTACGCCGAGGAGAAGATCCTCGGCCTCGAGAAGGTGGCCCATCGGCCCATCATGAAGGCCCGACTGAAGCTCACGATGTTGGAGGTGCCCCGGATCCCGAACAAGGCGGTCGCCCAGGTCAACCTGGACCTCGCCGACGGCCACTTCATCCGGGTGCGGATCGAGGCGGGGACCATCCGAGAGGCGGCCGACCTGCTGGTCGACCGCACGGCTCGTAAGCTGCGCCGTATCGGAGGGCGCTACGAGGCCCGGCGCCACACCAACGGCGATGCCTGGCACCGCGGCGACGCCCCCACCCAACGCACCTCGTACTACCCCAAGCCGGTCGAGGAGCGGGAGTTGGTCCGCCAGAAGTCGGTCGGGACCCGCGAGTCGACCGTCGACGAGGCGGCGTTCGACATGTCGCAGATGGACTACGACTTCTTCGTCTTCACCGACGTCGAGACCGGATCCGGCGCCCTGCTCTACCTCGTCGACGGCACCGACCAACTGGTCCTCCGCTACGCCGAGGGCGCCCCCGACGACCACCCCAAGTACGCCACCGCCGTGGAGGAGATCGACCCGGTGCCGGCACCGAAGCTCACCACCGAGGAGGCGATCAAGACGCTCGACGAGGGCAACCTCTCCTTCGTCTTCTACCTCGACGCCGAGACGGAGGAGCCGTCGGTGGCCTATCACCGCTACGACGGCGACTACGGGCTGCTGACGGCCCGGGCCTAGGTGCCCGAGGGCGACACGGTCGCCCGGGCCGCCGCCCGCATCCGGCCCGTCCTCGTGGGCCAGGTGCTGGCCGACGTGGGTGGTACCGCCCCGGCGATCCGCCGCCACCAGGCCCGACTCCGCCGTCGTCACGTCCATGACATCCGGACGGTCGGCAAACACCTCGTCGTCGACGTCCAGGGCGGTTGGTCGGTCCGGGTCCACCTCGGCATGTCGGGCTCGTGGGTGGTCCGCAAGGACGGCGGCGTCCCCGGCCGGGCTCGGCTCGTGCTGTCGACGTCGCGGGGCATGGTGGCCTGCCTCGACGCCCCCACGGTCGAGGTGGACCGGACCCCCGCCATCGACCGCGTGCTCGGGGAGCTCGGCCCCGACGTGCTCGCCGACGACTTCGACCCCGCCGAGGTGGCCCGCCGGGCGGCGGGAAGGACCGATCGGCCGGTCACCGACGTGCTCTTGGACCAGCGGGTCATGGCGGGGGTGGGCAACGAGTACAAGGCCGAGCTGCTGTTCCGGCTGCACTGGCACCCGCTGCGCCCGGCACGATCGGTCACCGAGGACGAATGGGTGGTGGCGGCCGAGCTGGCGGCGCGGCTGGTCGGAGCCAACGTCGACCAACCGATTCGGTCGACGACCGGGGATCGCGCCCCCGGCCGGGAGACGTGGGTCTACGGCCGGGCGGGCAAGCCCTGCCGACGCTGCGGCACCGCCATCGAGGAGGCCTGGCTCGGCTCCCCGGCCCGGGTCACCGCCTGGTGTCCGTCGTGCCAGGCCGATTGAGAACGGGCCAGGACGTCGGGGGTGCGCCCAGGGGGAACGGCCGCCGATCTGCGGTCGGTGGGGGGACCCACAGGGCGTGGCCGCGGGGCGTGGGTTCTGACCGCTCTCTGGAACCGCCCCCCTCCCACCTCGTCGCCGGCGCTCCTCGGCGGGACCCATCCCCCTGCCGGGGCGATTCCCCTTGTGGCCCTGGCCCTCAGTCGTCCATCTCGGTCGGCTGCATCACCTGGAACACGGCACCCTGGGGGTCGGCGATGACCGCCAGCGGCCCGGCCGGAGAGTCCACCTGGTTCATGACCGTGCCACCGAGCTCCTCGGCCCTGGCGACCGTGGCGTCGATGTCGTCGGTGGCGAAGTACACGGTCCAGGCAGTCGGCACGCCCTGGTGCTCGGGGAGCGCCATCGCCCCGGCGACGCTGCGCCCGTCGACGTTGATGACCGTGTAGTCGCCGTCACCGCCCATGGGACCGGTCTCGTGGGTCGTGCCGAGGATGGCGTCGTAGAACGCGGCCGCACCGTCGGGGTCGGGGGTGATGAGTTCGTTCCAGACGAGGGCACCGTGTTGGTTGACGGTGCCGGCACCCCGGTGCTGGTTGGCCTGCCACAGACCGGCGATGCCACCCGTCGGGTCGGCGACCAGCGCCATGTGGCCGGACTCCATCACCGCCATGGCCGGCATGACGACCTGCCCGCCCGCGCCCTCGACCTTGGCGAGGACGTCGGCGAGGTCGTCGACGGCGAAGTAGGTGGTCCACACCGAGGGCATGCCCTCGGGACTGCCCGGGGGCGCGGAACCGATCCCGGCGACGGCTCCGCCGTCGAGGCTGGCCATGGTGTAGTGGCCGCCCATGGGCAGTGGCTGGTCGTCGAGCTCCCACCCGAACAGCTGCGAGTAGAAGGTCTTGGCGACCTCCTGGTCCTTGGCCTGCAGGTCGACCCAGCTGGGGACGCCCTGGGGGTAGCCATCACGGTGCGACATGGTCATCTCCTCTCCCGATGGGAGGCATATTGGCCCCGTTCGGGGACGGCGTCCACGGGTTTCTCCGCCCGCTCGTCACGCTTCCCCGGTGATGGGCTGGACCTTGCCCATCGCCCACCAGCCGACCGCCAGCGGGACGACGGCCGTCAGCACCCCGACCCGGGGCGAGACGAGGTCGGCCACCGCCCCGTCGATGATGGCCGCCAAGGGGCGGGAGCCGAGGAACGCCATGCTCCAGAGGGCCATGACTCGGCCCCGCATGTCCTCGTCGAGGCGCTGTTGGAGGTTGCTGTTGGTGGTGGCCACCCCCAACAGGAACCCGGCGCCGGCGGAGGCCAACGCAACGACCACCACCCACGGCCGCGGTGCGGCGGCGTAGCCGATCATCCCGGTCGCCAGCACCGCCATCCCGAGGCGGCTGGTCGACTCGGGGCCGAGCCGGCGCCGGATCCGACCGACGACGAGGGTCGTGACCGCGGCACCGGCACCGAACGCCGCCACCTGCAACCCGACGAACGCCTCGTCGAGGCCGAACAGGTCGGCGTAGGCGGGGGCGAGCGTGTTGACGGGGTCGCTCGCCCAGCCCACCGTCAGCACGGCCAACACCAGCCACAGCATCGACGGGTTGGCGAGGGCGTAGGCGAACCCGGCCCGCACCGACCGGTCGCCGCCGTCGTCGCGGGCGACCTCCCGTGGCCGGATGAACGCCAACACGACGATGAGCGGCAGGAACGTGAGGGCGTTGATGCCGAACGCCCATGCCGCCCCGAGCGCCGCCACCACGATCCCGGCCAACGCCGGCCCGATCGCGCGGGCGAGCGTGAACGACGCCGAGTTGAAGGCGATGGCGGTCTCGAGGTCCCGAGGCTCGACGAGGGCGGGGACCAGGGCGTTCATCGCCGAGATGCCGATGGCGTACCCGAGGCCGATGACCCCGGTGGCGGCGAAGACCGGCCATACACCGGGCAGGCCCTCCACGCCGGTGAGGGCCACCCAGATGGCCAGTCCCACGGCCCCGGTGGCCGACACGACCTGGGCGAGGAGCAACAGCTTGCGGCGGTCGAAGCGATCGGCCAGCGACCCCGACACCGGTGACAGCACGAGGGTGCCGAGGAACTGGAGGACCGAGACGACGCCGACGAGCGTGTTCGACCCGGTGAGTTGGAAGACGACGATGCCGGCCGCGACGTTCTGGAACCAGTTGCCGATGTTGGACGTGAAGTTGCCGGCGATGTACGGACCGAACCGGCGGTCGGTGATGACCCGGGCGGCGGTACTCCGGGTGTCGCTCACTCGACGGCACCCTCGGCGCGTGCGATGGCCCAGGCGGCGTTGACGAGGCCGACGTGGCTGAAGGCCTGGGGGAAGTTGCCCCGCAGTTCGCCCGAGTCGGCGTCGACCTCCTCGGCCAACAGCCCGAGGTCGTTGGCATGACCGACCGCCCGGTCGAACATCTCGCGGGCCCGGTCGGTCCTCCCCGCGAGGGCGAGCGCCTCGGCCAGCCAGAACGTGCAGAGCAGGAAGGCACCCTCCTCGCCCTCGAGGCCGTCGTCGACGCGATAGCGGTACACGAGGCCGGCGGGGTCGGTCAGGTCCCGTTCGATCGCCTCGATCGTGGCCAGCACCCGCTCGTCGTCGGCCGGGAGGAAGCCCACGATCGGCATCGTCAGGACCGCGGCGTCGAGCGCATCGGACCCGTACGACTGGGTGAAGGCCCCCACCTCGTCGTTCCAGCCCTCGGCGAGGATCGACGCGTGGATCTCCTCGCGGACGGCCTCCCAGTGGCCGACCCGGTCGGCGGCGTCGAGGCGATCGGCGAGGTCGATGGCACGGTCGAGTGCCACCCAGCACATGACCTTGGAGTAGACGTGGTGGCGTGGGTCACCGCGGATCTCCCAGATGCCGTCGTCGGGTTCCGACCAGACCCGGGCGGCCACGTCGGCCAGCCCGGTGAGGAGTCGGCACTCGGCGGGCTCGAACTCGGGAAGCACCTCCCGGAGGCGGTGGACCGCGTCGAGGAGGGAGCCGTAGACATCGAGTTGGCGCTGGTTCCAGGCCCCGTTGCCGACGCGCACGGGGCGACTGTCCCGCCAACCCGACAACCACGGCAACTCCCGCTCGTGGAGGTCGCGCTCGCCCTGGATGCCGAACATGACCTGGACCTCGCGGTCCTCGGTGAACGACGACGCCGCGTTCGTGAGGTAGTCGAAGAAGTGCTCGGCCTCGTCGGGGCACGCCGCCACCCAGAGGGCGTTGAGGGTGAGACTGGCATCGCGGATCCACGCGTAGCGGTAGTCCCAGTTGCGATCGCCACCGACCACCTCCGGCAACGACGTCGTCGCCGCGGCGACGATCGCCCCGGTCGGCTGGAACGTGAGCCCCTGCAGCACCCGGCCGCTGTGGGCGACCAGCTCGCCGTAGGGGCCCTCGTAGGCCTGGTGGTGGGATCCCCACGACGACCACGCCGCCACGGTGTCGTCGAGCCGGTCGAAGACGGCGTCGGTATCGAAGTGGTCCGGCGGCGGCTCCCAGCTGTGGGCGGACGAGACGGCGATACCCGCCCGCTCCCCCGCCTCGAGCCGGAGACGTCCGGAGGCGGTTCGGTCCTCGATCGCCAGGTCGAAAGGCGCCGAGAGCCGCAGGGCCGTGGCCCCACCTCGGGCGTACACGCCGCCGTGGATCGATTCGACGATCGGGAAGGTGAGGCCGTACTCGTGGCGGGGGGCGAACTCAAGGTCGAGGTCGACGTGGCCATTGGTGCAGCGGACGCCCCGTAGCAACACGTGTGGGGACCCGAGCCCGAGGTCGTGGTGACGGGCACCCTCGCCCATTGCCAGCGCGTCGGTGACCTCGACCACGCCGGTCGACGTCGTGAAGGTGGTCGTGAGGACGAGCGACTGGTCCTCGTAGCGGCGCTCCACCGACTCGACGCCGTCGGGGGTGAGGGCGAGGTGGCCGGCGTCGGCGTCGAGCAGCCGGGCGAAGACGGAATCGCCGTCGAAGCGGGGCAGGCACCACCATTCGACGGTGCCGTCCCGGTTCACGAGCGCGGCGGTGTGGCAGTCGGAGAGGAACCCGAGGTCCTCGATCGGGTGGTGGCTCACGACGCCATTGTGCGCAGGACGACCGGGCTGTCGCGCCGCCTCGGCAGGCACGGCGGTCAGCCGGTCGACACCCCGGACCAGCGCTCGACCTCGGTCGGCAGGTCGAGGCGCTCGACGATCGCCTGGTGCTCGTACTCGCCCCAGGCGGCGCGGGGCAGGAGCCACATGACCTCGAACTCGTTGCCGTCGGGGTCGACGCCGTAGAGGGACTTCGTGGCGCCATGGGACGATTCGCCGGTGAGGGCGCCGGCGTCGGCAAGCCGCGACCGGGCCTCGGCGAGGTCGTCGATGGTATCCATCTGCCAGGCGAGGTGGTAGAGGCCCACCGAACCCGGTGGGCGGGCCACGGCACGATCGCCCAACCCGAACAATCCGAGGTCGTGGTGGTTCTCCGAACCGGGCGCCCTCAGGAACACGGCGTTCGCCCTGGGCTCGCGGGCCACGACCTCGAAGCCGAACACGTCGACGTAGAACTCGACGGCTGGATCGATCTCACGGACGAAGAGCACGGCGTGGTTGAGGCGGGTGATCTGCATGCCCACAGGATGCCAGGCCGATCGGTCAGGGGTCCGACAGCACCGTGCGGATCCGGCGCTCGAGCGCGGGCGGGACGACCGTGTTGGGGTCCCGCATCTCGCCGAGTCGCCCGTGGGCGTCGACCAGTGCCGCATAGAGCGGCGGGCAGGTCGGGCAGGTCTCGAGATGGGCTTCCACCATCGTCGCCGTCGAGGCCTCGAGGGCCCCGTCGAGGTAGTCGGACACGTGTTGGCGGGCATCCCAGCACCGCATGGGCACTCCTTCGAGTCGTCGACGGCGCTCCGCCCCTTCGGCCAGGGCGCTGACCAACGCCATCCGGCCCCGGCGCAGGCGCTGCTTGGCGGCGGGGAGCGACACCCCGGTGGTCTCGGCGATCTGGCGAACGGTCCAGCCCTCCACGTCGTGGAGGACCACGGGCACCCGATACATGAAGGGCAGTCGGACGAGCGCATCCTCCAGTTCCTCCCGGGTCTCGGTCCGGGCCGCCATCGCTGACGGGTCGACGGTGTAGTCGTCGTCCTGCCAGCGGGCCTCCACGTCGTCGACGACGACCTCACGAGCCGAGCGCCGGCCCCGATCGACGGCCAGGTTGTGGAGGATGCGCCGCAACCAGGCATCGAGTGGCGCGTCGCCGCGGTACTGGTCCGACCGCTCCATGGCCCGGACGAAGGTGTCCTGGACGAGGTCGGCGGCGAGCACCGGATCCCGGGTGATCCCGAGGGCGAACCGGTAGAGCATCGCCGAGTGCTCCCCAAGGCGGTCGGCCATGGCCCTCATCGGTGTCGCACCCACCCCCCGAGGGTCACGACCGCGACCACGGCACCGACGGCGACCAGTGGCCACACGGGACCCGCGGCCAACCCGATCGCCACGAGGGCCCCCCCGGCAGCCAGGCGCAACGCGAGGTCGGTCCGACCGATCCCCGATGGTCGCCTACCGGACTCGATCCCGGCGAACAACTCCTCGAGTTCGGCGGCGCTCCTGCGGCCGGCATGGCGGAACACCTCGACCCCATCGCGCAGGCCGAGCAGCGTCGGGGTGGCGAGCACGCCCCGTTCCCGAGCCCAGGTCGCGTCGGCGGACGCGTCGACGACCACGAGGTCGACACCCGGGTGCGCCGCAGCTACGGCGTCGAGATCCGCCTGCATGGCGCGGCAGTCGGCGCACGTCGGCGACCACACCTCGACGATCGTCGGGCGGGTGGCATCGATCGACTCGCTCGTCGGTCCCATGGGCACTCCTGTCGCGGACCCGCCCGGCCGGGACCACTCGTGGTCGCTCGGCCGGGCGGGCGCAGGCTCAGCTTGCGTCGGCGGTCGCCTTGTTGGTCCGGACCCCGAACAGTGCGTAGAGCGGGCACCAGCCGAAGAGTCCGGTGATCAGGGGGACGAACCCCACGATGCCCAGGACCGTGCCCCACGTGCCGGTGACGACCCCGCCCCACCCGAGCCAGAGGAGGACGATGCCGAGGACGATGCGGGCGATGCGGTCCCAGCCTGCCTCGTTGACGAATCCCATGATGTGCTCCCTTCCGGGTTGCTTCCGTGTACGACCCCAAAGACGAACGACGAAGACCGATGGATACAGGGTTTCTTCGAGAGATCCTCAGCCACCGTCCCACCACGCCAGCACTCGGCGGCCGAACAGGGTGAGCCATTTCGACGGCTCGCCGACCGGCACGTCGACCTCGAACCAGACCCGACCGGGGAACCGATGGCCCTGGAGCCAGGTGCCGTCGAGCCGTCGCTGCTCGCGGATGCGCTCGATGGCATCGGCCGCGCGGGGGTCGGGATCGGTCCCGTCGAGGGCGGAGGACTGCCGGAGGTACTCGGCAGCGTCGAGCACGGAGTAAACCCAGCGGACCGGATGGGAGAACCGAAGGGCCCAGTCGGCCACGGGCTCCCCCGTGGCCAGACGCCGGTACAGGCCCCGCTCCAGGAGGTACTCCTCGCCGGGGCGACGGACGTCGCGGGTCGACTCGCCGGTAAACGCCTCGTAGGCGACCAAGCCCTTCAGCGAGTTGAGGGTCGAGTGGAACGACGACCGGGTCGCGCCCTCGACCCAGTCACAGTTCCAGCCACCGTCGGCCATGCGGTGCTCGGCGAACCAGTCGACGAGCCCGGCGACGTCGACACCCAGCCAGGCGCCGTTGGCAACGGTGTACCCGTTGATGCAGCAGTCGACCTCGCCGCCCCAGTAGGGAAGGTCGTCGTACTCCCAGCGGCTGTGGGCGGCGAGTCGGTCGGCGGTGTCCCCGAGGACCGGCGCGTCGACCCCCCACTCCCGCAAGGCGTTCAGCGACCACGTCGTGGCCGTCCATGGCTGACCTTGCAACTCCATGTCCTCGAATCGGAAGTCGCCGGGGAAGTAGGCGCCACCGGCCCACTGCCCGTCGGGGTCCTGGTGGGCGAGGAGTCGGGCGCCGAAGCCCTCGGTGACGACCCTGGACCGGGTCGCCTGCCACACCTCCCGCGGGGCGCCGAGGAGGTCTCGCTCGACCTGCCAACGCAGCGCCGGGTCCGAGTCGAGGAGCCACTGGTCGGATCCGACGTCCATGGGCTGGACGCTACCGGGGGCGCCCGGGCCTAGCGTGCGTCCGATCCGCATCCGAGGGAACCCATGCCCACCGACGCCGACGACGCCCGCGCTCGTCTCCACGGGCGGGCGCTCGCGCTCGAGTGGGGCACGATCGGCTGGAACGTCGGCGAGGCGGTGCTCACGATCTGGCTCGGCTCGATCGCCGGATCAATCGCACTCATCGGCTTCGGCACCGTGTCGATCGTGGAGGTCTTCGCGTCGGGGGTGGTCGTCTGGCACCTGCGCACCGGCGGACGCGCCGACCACGCCGCGCGCACCGCCCGAGCGCTGCGCCTCATCTCGGTCGCCTTCGTGCTGTTGGCGGTCGGGATCGCGGTGGCCGCCGTCAACGACCTCGTCTCGGGGCGCCGGGCGGACCCGTCCCCGTGGGGGATCGCCTACCTGGCGGTGACCGCAGTGGTCATGTTCGGCCTCGCCTGGGCGAAGCGGCGCACGGCCACGGGGCTCGGGTCGGAGCCCCTCGCGTCGGAGGCGACCGTCACGTTCCTCGACGGCGTCTTGTCGGTCTCCACGCTCGTCGGGCTCGGCCTCAACGCCTGGTTCGGGCTGTGGTGGGCCGACCCGTTGGCGGGTCTGATCGTGGCCATCGCCGCCCTCAACGAGGCCCGGGAGACCCGAGAGGAGGCCGGCGAACTCGCCTGAGGCCTACTCGTCGACGGCGTCGTGGACCTTGTCGGCCGCCTTGTCGGCGGCGGACTTCACCTCGTCGGCGGCCTCGCGCGTCGCGTTGGCGGCCTTGTCGGCGGCGCTCTTGGTGGCATCGGCCGCCTCGTCGGCGGCGTCGCCGGCCGCTTCCTCGACCTGCTCGACCACTTCGTCGATCTTGTCGGCGGCGTCGGTGGCGAGCTTGCCGGCGGCGTCGAGGCGCTCGATCACCTTGTCGGCGATCTCCTCGGCGCGCTCGGCGCCCATGCGGGGCTCGGTGCGCTCGATGATCTTGGCCCGCGCTTCGTCGCGGTCCATCCCGGTCAGGTAGTCGGCGATGGCCCGACGGCGGATGACGGCTGCGATCGCCGCGGCGATGACGGCGAAGCCGACGAGGCTGAGGAAACGGTTCATGGGAACTCCGGTTGCGGACGCGCGACTCTATCCCGGCCAGGGGTCACCCGCGCAAATCCCGGCGCTGGAAGGCCGGGACCGCCAACCCCACCCCGACCGCGAACACGGCCAGGAGCACGGCGGCGTCGCCCCAGGCCATCCCGTTCGTGAGCGGGTCGCTGCCGAGGAAGAAGTGAAACGGGGACACCCGTGACCAGGCCTCGGTGTTCTCGTTGACGGACAGGAACGACCAGACGAAGTAGCCGATGAGGGCGAAGGCCGTGGCGCCGTAGGCGGCGTACGACGTCCGCCCGGACAGCGCCGACAGCAGCAGCGCCACCCCACCGAACCCGAGCGCCAACAGTGCCACGAGCAGCGACGTGGCGGCGATGCCCTCGGTCGGCAGGTCCACACCGCCGAGGGCGACGCCGCCCCAGGTGCCGACGAACGTGGCGACGCCGATGACGGCGGTGAGGGCCACCATCACGGCCGCCTTCGTCAACACGATGCGGCCGCGGCTGAGCGGGCTGGCCAACAGCAAACCCATCGTGTGGTCCTGCTCCTCGCCCGCCAGGGCCCGCGCTCCCATGACGATCGTGAGGATGCCCAGCACGATGGGGGCAGTGATCGAGAACACCTCGGCCTGGATGAACCCGGCTGGGGTCGAGAAGTCGCCGCCGCCGATCATGGCGATGAGCACGTCGGGGAACTGCCCGATCGCCTCCCACGTGTCCTCGGGGACGACGGCGTAGATCGGCCCCATCATCACCGCCATGAGGAACATGATCACGGCCAGCGCAAACGTGAGCCCCTGGAAGTCTGAGGCGGTCTTGGCGGCGAGGCTCGACACCCGCGCCGAGCCGGCCAGGCGCTCCACGGCGGCGCCGACGAAGCGGTTGGTCCGGAGGCGGTCGACCAACGTGGTACCGAGGCCCCGGCCGCGCAGGTCGCGGCGGTTGACGCCCACGAACCCGGTGGCGAGGAACGCGACGCTGGCCCCACCGAGCAGGGCGACATGGCCCCAGTCGATGCCGTTGAGCGATGGCTGGCTGCCCTCGAAGTAATACCAGGGGAACGCCTGCTCCCAGCCCTCGAGACGTTCGACGAGCGGGAGGATGCCCACCGCCAGCCAGCCGGCGACCATCACCCCCGCGCTGACCCCGGTGGCGAGGCCACCCCTGCCCGTCCACGCCCCGATCCCGAGGGCGAGGAACCCGTAGAAGAGGGTGTTGACGAACAGGTGGAACGTGAGCGCGTCGACGTCGAGCTCACCGAGCTCCACCCCGAGGATCGCCGGGGTGGCGTAGCCCATCCCCCAGACGATGAGGGCGGCGACGGTGGTCAGCGCCAGCAGCGAGGCCGCCTTGGCGCCGAGCACCCGGGACCGACTCAGCGGGTTCCCCAGCAGCAGCCCGAGCGTGCCCTCGCGCTCCTCGCCGGCGATCGACGCCGAGCCCATGGCGATCGCGAGCCCGGCCAGGGTCAGCGCCCCGATGACGCTGTAGAGGGCGCCGAACGCGAGGGCGGCGGCGTCCGCCCCGACGGGGATGCCCATGAGCGTCCGCATGATCTCGGGAAGGTCCTGGTAGAAGCTCGGGTCGATGTCGGCGTAGACCGCCATCCCGGCCAGGAGGAACACGCCGATCGTGACCGCGCCGACGACGAATGCCGTCGCCCGATCGGCGTTGGTCTTCATGAACACGTTGGCGAGCATCAGGCGCTCACCTCGTCCTGGTAGTAGGTGAGGAAGATCTCCTCGAGGTCGGCCTCCTCGGAGGCCACGTCGACGAGCTGGTAGCGAGCGGTGGCGACGCGCAGCAAGTCGGCCATCGGGCCCTCGAAGGAGAGCACCACGTGGTGGTTGGCCACCCGGACGTCACTCGCCCCGTCGATCCCCTCGAACACAGCTGCCTCGACGGGCTCGGTGAACTCGAGCTCGACCGTGCGGATCGCCTTGGAGCGGAGGTCGGCCACCCGGGACACCTCGACGAGGTGACCGTCCCGAATGACGCCGACCCGGTCGGCCACGGCCTGCACCTCCGACAGGGTGTGCGAGGACAGGAACACCGTCCGGCCGTCGGCCGCGACCTCCCGCATGAGCTTCTGGAACTCGCGCTGCATGAGCGGGTCGAGTCCGGCGCTCGGCTCGTCCATCACCAACAACTGGGGCCGGCTCATGAACGCCTGGATGATGCCCACCTTCTGGCGGTTACCCGACGACAGCTCCCCCACCTTCGGCGACAGGTCGGCCTTCAGGCGGGTGGCGAGCTCCTCCACGTACGACCAGTCGACGCCACCCCGAAGGTTGGCGAAGTATCGGAGCGTGTCACGGCCCGTCAGCCGGGGGTACATCGCCAGGTCCGATGGCAGGTACCCGATGTGGCGACGGATCTCGACCGCATCGTGGTGGCTGTCGAGGCCGAGCAGCTCGGCCCGGCCTCGGGTGGGCCGGATGAGGTCGAGGATCGTGCGGATCATCGTCGTCTTGCCGGCGCCGTTGGGCCCGAGGAAGCCGAAGACCTCGCCGGCAGCCACCTCGAGGTCGAGATCGTTCAGGGCCTCGACCTCGCCGTAGTGCTTGGTGAGGCCCTCGGTGCGGATGGCCGGGTCGGGGGTCATGGGGTCTCCTGTTCGGTGAATGCCTGCTGGACACGGGCGAGGAACTCGTCGGTGAAGATGCCCGTGCCGAGGAGCTCGAGCGCCGGGCGGGCGTAGTTGGCGATGGCGGGATCGGTGCCGACGTCGGGGGCGGTGAGGTCGACGCCGAGGAGCCGCTCCATATGCCGGTGGAGCACCAGCCCGCCGAGTGACCAGAGGGTGAGGAGACGGGCACGGGCCCGGGGGTCGGCGGACGGCCGCAGGGTTCCCGCCTCGACGCCCTGTTCCAGATAGGCCTCGGCGTCGCCGACGAGGTGGTCGACGAGTTCGTCCGAGGCGGGCGAGTCCTCCACGAGCATGCGGGCCACGTAGGCCGCGAGCGGGGCGTACTCGGCGTCGCGGATTGCCCCGAGGACGTCGAGGTCGGCGCCCTGGGCCATGGCGTCGGACTTGCGGGCGCGGATGCGCTCCACGATGTGCTCGTCACAGGCCCGTCGCAGGCCGTCCATGGAGTCGAAGTGGTGGATCACGAGGCCCGGCGAGACCCCGGCCGCCTCAGCGACGGCGCGGGCCGTGGTGCCGGCGGTGCCGTGGGCGGCGAAGACCCCGACGGCGGCGTCGCGGATGCGGGCCTTGGTCGAACGCTCGTCGGTTGAACGCATGTTCAGTACTCTAAACAGCCGTTCAAATCTTGTCCAGACCCGATCTCGCCGATCCCGAACTCCGGTGCCCGGACCAGACCAGTTCTGGTCCCAGGACCGAAGAACGCCCATCGCCCCTGTACCCAACCCTGGGTTCGCCGTGGTGAGGGGG
>CAZTLW010000038.1:0-17075 GCA_964614585.1 uncultured Acidimicrobiia bacterium
TCCAACTCCGACAACAGCTTCCCGGCCGCCAGCAGCGTGTCGGCGGTCTCGTGGGGGCGGGCGGTGTGGCCGCCGGGACCCGACAGCACCACCGTGAACCGATCCGATGACGAGGTGATCGGCCCGGCCTTGATGCCCACCTGACCGGCCCGTAGCGATGGGTCGGCATGGAGCGCCATGATGGCGTCGAGCCCGTCGGCATGGCCCTCGGTGAGCAGCGCCTCGGCTCCGCCGGGGAAGATCTCCTCGGCGGGTTGGAACAGGATCCGTACCCGTCCCGGGAGGTCCTCGCCCACGAGGGTCGCCGCGATTCCGACGGCGATCGCCGTGTGGGCGTCGTGGCCGCAGGCGTGCATGAGGCCGGGACGGGCCGAGGAGAACGGGAGTCCGGTCGCCTCGGTGATCGGGAGCGCGTCGAGGTCGGCGCGGTAGCCGACGACCGGTCCGTCGCCGCCGAACTCGGCGACGAGGCCCGTCTGGGCCTCGCGAATCGTGTGGGGGACCCCGTGGGCGGTCAGGACCTCGGAGACGGCCTGGGTGGTGGCGTACTCCTTGTTGCCCAGTTCCGGATTGCGGTGGATGCGGCGCCGGAGGTCGGTGATCTCGGCGAGGAGGTCGGCGTCGGGCATCCCCTCACCCTACGTGCCGATCCGGGGCACCGGGATCCGGCGGGCGCGTAACAGGCCGGAAACACGCGCTTCGCGGGACCGCAACGGTCGGGAAAACGGCAGGAAAAGGCTCGCTCGTACCGTCTCGTCGGCCAATGGCGATCCCCACGGAGGTAGGAACATGAGACGACGATTGACCATCGTGATGGCGGCCGGTGCCGCCGCTTTGGTGGGCCCGCTGGCCCTGCCGGCGGCGGCCCAGACCGTCGAGGAGGTCGCCACGGCCGTCGACAACGTCTGGATCGTGGTGGCCGGCATCCTCGTCATGCTGATGCAGGCGGGGTTCGCCCTCGTCGAGGCCGGGTTCACCCGGGCCAAGAACGCGGCGAACATCGTCATGAAGAACGTGATGGACTTCTCCGTCGGCGGGCTCATCTACTGGGCGGTCGGCTTCGGCCTCGCCTACGGCGGCTCGACCCTCGGCGGTTTCGTCGGCTACGGCGAGTTCTTCTTCAACAACCCGGACCGTTCCGTGGAGTGGTTCTTCCAGGTCGTGTTCGCCGCCACCGCCGCGACGATCGTGTCGGGGGCCATGGCCGAGCGCACCAAGTTCTCGGCCTACCTCCTGTACACGCCGTTCATCACCGGCCTCATCTACCCGGTCGTCACCCACTGGGTGTGGTCCGGCCAGGGCTGGCTCGGCGACCTCGGGTTCGTCGACTTCGCCGGCTCCGGGATCGTCCACCTCACCGGTGGCATGGCGGCCCTCGCCGGCGTGCTCGTCATCGGCCCCCGCATCGGCAAGTACGACAAGGACGGAAACCCCCAGCCGATCCCCGGCCACTCACTCCTGTTGGGTGCACTCGGTGTGTTCATCCTGTGGTTCGGTTGGTACGGCTTCAACGGTGGCTCGACGCTGGCCGCGGTCGGCGCCGACTTCGCCTCGGTCGCCGTCACCACCACGCTGTCGGCGGCTGCCGGCGGTGTGGCGGCCATGTTCGTCGGCTGGCTCTACCCGCTGTACGGCAAGCCGGACGTGGGGCTGACGCTGAACGGCGTCCTCGCCGGCCTCGTCGGCATCACCGCCGGGACCGCCAACGTCACGAACCTCTCGGCCGTCATCATCGGCCTCGTCGCAGGTCTGATCGTCGTCGTGTCGATCGTCGGTCTCGAGCGCATCAAGATCGACGATCCCGTCGGCGCCATCTCGGTGCACGGCACCGCCGGCATCTGGGGCGTGCTCGCCGTCGGGCTCTTCGAGTTCGAGGCCGGACTGTTCAACGGCGGCGGCGCCGAGTTGCTCGGCATCCAGGCGATCGGCGTCCTGGCCATCGCCGGCTGGGTGTTCGTCACCTCCACCATCGTGTTCAGGGTCCTCAACGCCATCTGGGGATTGCGTGTCAGCGAGGAGGAGGAGCGTGCCGGGCTCGATCACATGGAGCACGGGTCACTGGCCTACCCGGAGTTCCAGGAGCAGGTCGCTCCCCCCGAGACCCTGGACCCGGTGTCCTGATCGACCGATCACGGACATCGATGAAGGGGCCCCGCTTCGGCGGGGCCCCTTCGCGTGGGTAGCGTCGCCGCCATGGCCGCACCTCCCCTCGCCGTCGGCATCGGCGTCGGCACCCAGCCGCCGATCGGCCGCACCACCGCCGCCCTGCGGGCCGCCCGCACCGCCGGCTTCGACTCGGCCTGGGTCGTCGACCACTTCCTCGGGTTCTTCCCCCGGGAGCTCTGGACACCGTCGTTCACCTGGCTCGCCCGGGGTGGTGGCTCGCCCCACGCCTACTTCGACTGGCAGGTGCTCGCCGGTCACCTCGCCGTCCGGGCCGGGACGATGCAGCTGGCGATCGGGGTGACCGAGCCCATCCGTCGGCACCCCGTGCTGTTGGCCCAGGCCGCGCTGACCCTGTCCCACCTCACCAAGCGGCCCCCGATCCTCGGGATCGGTGCCGGGGAGCGCGAGAACGTCGAGCCCTATGGCCTCTCGTTCGACCGGCCGGTCTCCCGGCTCGAGGAGGCGCTGGCCATCGTTCGCACCTGCTTCGAGGCCGAGGGGCCGTTCGAGTTCCACGGCGAGTTCTGGGACCTGCCCGACGCGATGATGGACCTCCGGGCCGGAGCGGGGCGTACCCCGGAGATCTGGGTGGCCGCCCACGGTCCCCGGATGCTGCGGCTGACGGGTGAGTACGGCGACGGGTGGTACCCCACGATGCCGATGCGACCTCAGCAGTACGCCGACTCGCTGGCCGCCATCACGGCGGCCGCCTCGGCCGCCGGTCGTGCCCCGGGGGCGGTGACCCCGGGGATGCAGGTCTCGGTGGTGGTGGGCCGCACCGAGGCCCGGGCGCGGGCGCTGCTGGCCCACCCGGCGATCCGCTTCCTGGGGCTGTTGCTCCCGGCCTCGGTCTGGGCCGAGGAGGGTCTCGACCATCCGTTCGGAGCCGACTTCGGGGGCATGGTCGACTTCATCCCCCACCGCATGCCACCCCAGGACGTGCGGGACGCCATCGAGTCGGTGGACGTCGACTTCCTCGCCGATCGGGTGGTCTGGGGCGATCGGCAGCGGGTGGAGCGGGCCCTCCGCGACCTCGCCGACGCCGGGTTGCGCCACGTGGTCCTGCAACCGGCCTCCGGCCTCGCCTCGCGGTCCGACGCCGTCTTCACCGTTCGGAGCCTGGCCGCCATCCGCCGCCGGCTCGCGGAACCGGCCTAGCCGGCCTCGACCCGAATGAGCAGGTCGACGGTGAAGTCGGCGACGATGTCCCACTGCTCGCTGGGCGTGATCGTCGCCTCGCCGTCTCCCCGTTGGGGGCCGTAGTCGCCGAACTGGGCATGGTTGCCGCCCTCGATGGGGATGACCACGTAGGAGTCGGGCAGGCGGTCGGCGGCCGTCTGCACCTCCCCGGCATCGACCAGGCCGTCGGCGGTCCCGAGGAGGCCGATCGTCTCGAGGTCGCGGCCGGTGAGGTCGGTGCTGCCGGCCGGGTACGCGGCCCACAGCACCAGGCCGTCGACGTCGAGGGACAACTCCGCGAAGGTGGCGGCCATGGCGCCGCCGAGCGAGTGCCCGCCGACGACCCACCGGTCGATGCCGGGGTTGGCGTCGATCACCTCGGCGGCCCGGGACGGGGCGAAGATGGCGAAGTTCAGGGGCATTCCCGGTACGACGACCAGGTAGCCGGCCTCGGCGATGCGCCGGGCGACGGGCGCGTAGGCCTCCGCCTCGATCCGACCGCCCGGGTAGACGATGAGCCCGGTGGTTGCGTCCCCGGGGTCGAACGTGAGGAACGGCTCGACGTCGACGGTGACGGCCTCGTCGGAGGCGAGCGCCGCCTCGGCCGCCTCTCCCCAGCCGGGGCCGAGCCACGACCAGACGACGAGGCCTGCGCCGGCGACCACGACGACGAACGCCACCAGGGCGAGGATCCGGGTGAGGACACGCATGGCTCGGCAGCGTAACGGCGCCGGGCGGTACGCTCGGGCCACCCCGAGGAAGGACGGCATGCGCGCGATCGAGGTGTCACGGACCGGCGGCCCCGAGGTGCTCGAGGTCGTCGAGCGGCCCGAGCCCGAGCCCGGCCCCGGCGAGGTGGTGGTCGCCCCGGCCGCCATCGGCGTCAACTACATCGACACGTACCACCGGTCGGGCCTCTACCCGCTGCCGCTGCCGTTCGTGCCGGGTCTCGAGCACGCCGGGACCGTCACCGCGGTGGGACCCGACGTCGCCTGGCCGTCCGTCGGCGACCGGGTCGCCACCTCCGCGGTCCTCGGCTCCTACGCCGACAGGGTCGTCGCCGACCCCGGCCGGCTGGTGCCGGTCCCCGACGGGGTCCCCGACGAAGTCGCCGCGGCGGTGATGCTCCAGGGGATGACCGCCCACTACCTCACCGCCGACACGTTTCCCCTCGGCCCCGGCGACCGCTGCCTCATCCATGCCGGTGCCGGTGGGGTGGGGTTGCTGGCGATCCAGTTGGCCGTCGCCGCCGGGGCCGAGGTGTTCACGACCGTCTCCAGCGAGGAGAAGGCGACGCTGGCGGCCGGGGCCGGCGCCGACCACGTCATCCGCTACGACGAGACGCCCTTCGACGAGGCCGTCCGCGACCTCACCGGGTCGGAACGCCCGCTCGACGTCGTCTACGACGGTGTCGGGGTGGCGACGTTCGAAGCCGGGCTCGGGTTGCTGCGACCCCGGGGGCTCATGGTGTTGTTCGGGCAGGCATCCGGCCCGGTGCCGCCGGTCGATCTGCAGGTGCTGAGCCGCAACGGCTCGCTCTACGTCACGCGCCCCACGCTCGCCGACCACGTCGCCGAACGCCACGAACTCGAAGCCCGGGCCGAGGCGGTGTTGGGGGCGGTGGCCGACGGCCGGCTCGACGTGCGGATCGGGCTGCGGCGCCGCCTCGTCGAGGCGGCCGACGCCCACCGCGACCTGGAGGGCCGTCGCACCACCGGCAAGGTGCTGCTCCTTCCGTGAGCCTCGCCGCATGACCATCGCCGCCGCCGTCGAGCGGGCGAACCTCGACGAGTTGGTCCGCCTCGTCGACGGCCTGGCCGGCAGCCGGGATTGGTCGGGCCTCCAGGAGCTGCGGGAGCGGGCCAGGGAGGCGGTCGAGCGGGGGCACCAGCTGTGGGGTGTGGCGCATTGGTGCACGTACCGGCTGGCCCTCGAGGCGCCGCCGGAGGTGGCGGCCGCCCAGCTGGCCGAGCCGTCGAGCCCCCTGTTGCCGGGGCCGATCACCGAGATCCTGGGGGTGCGTCACCGGTGGGCCGACCTGCGCGACCACCTGCCCGACGGGCCGGCTCGCTCGATCGTCGCCCATGAGTGCGGACTGCGTGGCGAGCCAGTCGACCCGGCCGAGGTCGACCCGCTCGTCGTCGATGTCCCGGTGCGGCTCGGCTCGTGGGAGGGCCCCTACGCCCCGGTGGAGTACGGACCGGACGGCGGGACGTTCGACCCACCGCCGCTGCCACGTCTCGCCCCGGTCGAGTTGGCCCACGGGGCCGAGTCCGTCGACGACGAAGGGGCCGACGCCCTGTTGGAGTTGGTGCGGGCGTGGATGGCCGAGTCGGCCGGTCGGGCCGAGGTGCGGGCGGTCGAGGGCGATGCCGCCGCCGCCATCGGCACGTTCGGCCTGCGCCGGGCCCGGATCGGGGAGGTGTCACCCGCCGAGGCCATGGCCTGGATGGCCTGGGCGGCGGCCTCCGGCGGCGCCTACGGCACGCGACGGGGCGGCGCGGCGGGCCGGTCCTCGGCCTGGTGGACGGCGGCGGTGCTCGGTGGCATCGACGACGCCTGGCCGGTGGAGGCCGACATGCTCGGCGATGTCGTCGGGGACCTGCGCTGGTACGTCTGGTCGGACCTCGCCCCCGACACGGGCTGGGTGGTCCGTCTCGCCGTGGAGGACCCGCTGGATGGATTGTCGTGGGCGCTCATGGCGGTGGATGCGCGGTGAGGGCAGCGGGATCAGGTCGGCTGCCAGAGGCCGATCAGGGCGTCGAACTGGTCCACGATGGGTGCCACCGTGTCATCGAGGCGCATCCGGACTTCGGCTCGGTCTGCCTCCTCGGTCCGGTCGGCCCAGGCCGCCAGCCGGTCGACTCCCGCTCGCAGGTGTGGGTGCAACTCGCCCCAACGGCGTGCGGCCCGTCGTCGATCGGTGGTCCAGGTGCGATCGTGGACGCTGACGAGCCCGGCGGTGGCGAGCAGGGTCTTCCGGGCGACGCGACGTCCGAGTTCGCTCGGGTCGGCGTCGTCGACGTCGTGGCGCCAACGGTCGAGGTGTTCGCCGATGTCGCCGTTGAAGCCTCGGGCGGCGCGGCGGTCGCCGCGGAACGGTGCGGTTGCGCGATCGACGTCGGGTCCGGCGAGGTGCACGCAGTAGTGGTGGAGGAACACGCGCCCGCCATGGGCCCGGTCGGAGTCGCCGTCGAAGTCGGCGGGCGTGGCGACGACGATCTCGACGGCGCGACACAGCCATCCGAAGCGAGCGGACTCGGTTCGAGCGATGTCGGCGCCGTCCGATTCGGCCAGGCCCACGACGAGCAGGTCGACGTCGGAGTCGGGGCTGCGGGCCTGTCCGGTCGCCACGGAGCCGTAGACGTACACCGACGCCGCCGGCGAGATGGCGTGGACAACGTCGACCGCGGAGGACAGCAGCGGGCGAAAGCGATCGGCGATCCAATCGGCGTGCGCACCGGTGCGGATCGTCCCGTCGGGCTCGAGTCCCTCTCGTGGATCCGGCATGACCCACGATGCTGCCAGCCGATGGCGTCGGTCTCCCCCGGAATTCCGAATCCGTCACACCCTCCCCGTACGATGCGAACACATGTTCGGTATCTGCGAGGAAGCGCCCATCGAGGCGGAGCTGCCCGGCCCGGAGACCTGGGCCGACCTCCACGCTGCGCTTCTGGCCTTTACCACGTTCTCGGTCGACCGGCGTGAGCTGTCCGACGTCGAGGCGGTGATGCTCCTCGAGGCTCGCCAGCGCCTCATCAACCACCTCATGGCTGAGCGATCGGCCGACATCGTCGACGTGTGCCGCCGCACCGGTGCCCTGGACGAGCCCGGCGAGTTCGACGCCCTCGAGGTGGCGTGTGCGCTCACCCTCACGCGCCGCAAGTCCGAGGCCGAGGTCGACCTGGCGTTCGGTCTCGAGCGCCTCCCGGTGGTCTTCGGGGCCCTGTACGCCGGCGAGATCGACTGGGTGCGCGCCCGGATCATCGTGGAGGGTCTCGACCACCTCGACGACGCCACCGCGGCCGAGATCGCCGCCGAGATCCTCACCGAAGCCCCCCGCCTCACCACCGGCAAGCTGGCCGCCCTGATCCGGCGGGTCTGCCTCGACCACGATCCCGATGACGCCGCCGAGCGCTACCGCCGGTCGACCGAGGATCGGTCGGTAGCCGCCATCGCCAACGCCGACGGTACCGGGCTCCTGGTCGCCGACCGCCTGCCCGCCGACCAACTCCACGCCGCCCTGGACCACATCGACGACCTGGCCCGCCGACTCGGCGACGATCGCACCATGGACCAGAAGCGGGCGGACGTGATGCTCGACCTGCTGGCGGGTCGCTGCCACCACCTCCGCTCCGACGGTGCCACCAGTCGGGTCGACGTGATCGTCGACCTCGAGACCCTCATCGGCCTCGCCGATCGGCCCGCCGAGATCCCCGGCTGGGGTCCCACCCTCGCCGACATCGCCCGCAAGGCCGCCCGCAGTTTCCGACGGGAACTGCAACCCACGAGCGAAGCGAGTGGGCGCCGTCGAGGTCACCGCCCGGGTCCCGTCGGCTGCCCAGCGGCGCGCCATCCACCACCGCCGTCCCCGCTGCTGTTTCCCCGGCTGCCGCATGCCGGCCAGGCGCTCCGACCTGGACCATCGGGTCCCGCACGCCGTCGGTGGTCCCACCCGGGTCGACAACCTGGTCCCGCTCTGCCGCTTCCATCATCGGGGCAGGCACGAAGGCCTCTGGAGCTACGTCATCGACCCCGACGGCGGCATCGTGTGGACCTCCCCGCTCGGCCTCACCTACACGGTCGATCCCCGCGGCCCGTAGGGCTCGTCCCTACGCCCGCTCCACCGGCAGGCCCGCCGTGGACCACTCCGAGTACGACCCCGGGTACAGCGCCGGCTCCGGGAGCCCGGCGGCCACGGCGCCCAGGATCACCGCGCACGCCGTGACCCCCGAACCGCACGAGGCGATCGCGGGTCCCTCGCCGATCGCCGGTGCCAGCCGATCGGCCAGCGCCTCGGGGGCGAGGAACCGGCCGTCGGTGCCCACGACGGCCCCCGTCGGCAGGTTCACCGCCCCCGGAATGTGACCCGGCACCGGGTCCACGGGTTCGACCTCGCCCCGGAACCGCTCCGGCGCCCGGGCATCGACCAATACCTTCTCGCCCCGGTCGGCGACGGCGGCGCGGTCCACCGTCGTCGTCAACGGGTCGGACATGGCGAAGAGCGCCGGCGGGTGGTCGGGCACCACGCGGCTCACGGGGTGGCCCGCCCGCACCCAGGCCGGCCACCCACCGTCGAGCACGGCGACCCGCTCGTGGCCCAGCCACCGCAGCAACCACCAGAGTCGGGCGGCGATGGCCCCCGCGGCGTCGTCATAGGCCACCACGTCGTGCCCACTGCCGATGCCGATCTCGCCCAGGCGGGCTGCCAGCGCCTGTCGGCCCGGCAGCGGGTGACGGCCGGCGTCGGGCACCGAGGTGTCGGACAGGTCGTCCTCGAGGTCGAGGAACACCGCCCCGGGGACGTGGCCCTCCGCGTAGCGCACCGCGCCGAGGGTCGGGGCGCTGAGGTACCACCGGACGTCGACGATCCGCAGGCTCGGGTCGCCGAGCCGCTCGGCCACCTCGTCGGGGTCGACGATCGGCCCGGTCATCCGGCCAGGAATGAGAGTCGGACCCGCCGGCGGGGGTTGTCGACGTTGGTGTCGACGAGCACGATCGACTGCCAGGTGCCGAGGGCCGGCTGTCCCCCGAGGACCGGGAGGGTGAGACTGGGGGCGATGAAGGCCGGGAGGACGTGGTCGCGCCCGTGGCCCGGCGCCCCGTGCTCGTGGCGCCAGCGCCCCCGCTCGGCCGGGAGTACGTCGTCGATCGCCGCCAGCAGGTCGGCGTCGCTGCCGGCACCTGTCTCGATGATCGCCACCCCTGCCGTGGCGTGGGGCACGAACACCGACACCAGCCCGTCTCCCCGGTCGCGGCAGAACGAGCCGACGCGGTCGGTGAGATCGGTGACGGTGGGCGACCCCCCGGTCTCGACCTCGAGCTCGATCGACTCCACTATGTGGTGCCCGGGTCCTCGTCCTCGGCGAGGTCGGTCTTCAACTCCTCGAGCAGGTCGGCGTCGTCGAGCTCCCGCTGGGCGGCAGCCGCAAGGTCGTCCTCCTCGCCCTCGTCCTGCCCGTCCCGAGCCTTGCTGAAGGCCTCGGAGGCCTCCTTGCCGAGCTGGTCGAAGGTGGCACCCAGGGCGTTGAGCATCGACGTCCCGGCGCGGGAGGCCTGTTCCTTCACCTCGGGGTCGCGGGCGGCGTCGCCGATGGCCCCGAAGAAGCGACCGAGGCCGCGACCGAAGGCGCGGGCGGCCTCCCGAAGCTCGTCGGGGCTGGGACCCGGCTCCTCGCCCTCGCCCGGGGCCTCGTAGTGGCCGCGGACGGCAGAGCCGAGGGCGCGAATCTGCTGACCGGCGGCCGACCACTCGTCGTCGGCCTCGTGGGTCGGCTCGTCCGCCTCGGCCGTCGTGTCGCCGGTGTCGCTCGGCGGCTCCTCGGGCTCGTCGATGGGCGTGTCGTCCTCGTTCATGGTTCCTCCCGTGGATGGTCGGAGGCTACGCCGTCGGGGGGCGGTGGGACCGCGGGCACTTCGATGGTGTACTCGGCGGTGGGCTCGTCGGCACCGGCGTTGAGTCGTTCGATGAGCCGGCGTTCCGAGCCCTCGCTGCCGAAGGCGGTCACGACGTCGCCGGCGAACAGTTCGGTGGTGCCGGAGGGGACGAGGACCATGGTGCCCCGTCGGATGGAGACGAGCGTGGATCCCTCCGGCCAGGCCACCTCCTTCACGGTGCGCCGGTCGGCGAACGACCCCGGGGGGACTCGGAACTCGTAGTAGTGCACCCCCGGCTCGGTGCGCATCCGGAGACGGCTGCGATGCAACTCGCCGGCGGTCGACGATCCCAACGCCTGGTGGTAGGCATTGACGGCGTCCTCGCGCCGGAAGAGCCCGACGAGACGGGTCGGGTCGTCGACCGCCACCACGGGCAGGCGCCCGATCCCGAGGGCCGCCATGCGCTCGAGCGCCGCCGACACGGGGGTGTCGGGGGTGACCGTGGCCGGTCGGGGGGTCATCGCCCCGACCGCCGGCATGGTGTCGTCATGGGCCTTGGCGATGTCGGTGAGGGTCACGATGCCGACCAGGCGGCCGCCGCCGTCGACCACCGGTGCCCCATGGGATCGCCGCTTGTCGAGCTCGGCCCTCACCGTGCCGAGCGGGGTGGTGTCGCGCACCCGCATCGGGCTCGTGGTCATGACCGACCCCACCGCGACCGTGTCGAGCAGGTCGATCTCACCGGCTCGGGGGATCTTGATCCCGCGGCGGGCGAGGGCGCCGGTGTAGAGCGACTCGGGATGGAACCGCTCGGCGATGAACGTCGCCAGGGCGGCGGAGAACATCAGGGGCAGCACGAGCCCGTAGTTGCGGGACCCGGTGATCTCGAAGACGATCAGGATGGACGTCAGGGGCGCCCGCCCGACGGCCGCGAACATCGTCGCCATCCCCACCACCGCGAACGCGCCGGGCTCGAGGGCCGAGACGGTCCACAGCTCCGAGAGGGCCTCCCCGAAGGCCACGCCGATGGCGCCGCCGATGAAGAGGCTGGGCATGAACAGGCCCGCCGACCCGCCCGAGGCGTGGGTGAGGGTCGAGGCGACGATCTTGAAGGCGGCGAGGCCGGCGATCGCCCACCAGGCGAACCCGAAGATGGTGTCGGCGTTGGCGGTGATGAAGTTCCCCAGCAGCTCCTGGCCGGACCGCAGCACGAGCGGCTCCTCACCGCCGATCACCACCAGTTCGACGAGGGCGACGGCGCCGACGGCGAGGCCCATGCCCACGGGCCGCAGCCAGGAGCCGAAGCGCTCGCCGAGGGTCTCGGAGAGGTCGACGAGGCGGAGGAAACCGATGGCGACGACGATGATCACGACCGCCAGCCCGGCGTAGAGGAACAGCTCCCGGGGATCGCCGAGGGTGTACGGGCGGGCCGACAGGATCGCCTCGTCGCCGACGAGGCTCTCGGTGGTGACCGCCGCGGTGACCGAGGCCACCACGACCGACGACAGGTGGCGCACGGAGAACGTGCCGAGGATCACCTCGAGGGCGAAGAGCATCCCGGCGATGGGGGCATTGAACGAGGCGCCGATGCCGGCGCCCGCTCCCGCCGCCACGAGGCTCCGCACCATGTCCTCCCCGAGGCCGAACCGGCGGGCCACGACCGATCCGATGGTGCCGCCGAGTTGGACCACCGGGCCTTCGCGGCCGCCCGAGCCGCCGCCACCGATGGTGAGGGCGGTGGCGACGAGCTTGGTGGGGATGATCTGCCACCGCATCCGCCCGTTGCGCAGGATGAGGTCCTCGATGGTCTCGGCGATGCCGCTGCCCATGGTCTCCGGTGCGAAGCGACGCGAGATCGCCCACGACGCCAGCAACGCCAGGGGCAGGACCGCCAGCCACGCCCACGATCCGGCGCCCGATGCCTCGATCCCCACGTCGACCAGATGGGCGGCTCCCTCGATCAGGGTGATGAGCGCGGCGGCGCCGAGGCCGACGCCCACGCCGACGACGGCCGAGATGAGGAGGAAGGCGCCGGTCCGGCGCTCCGTGAGCGCCCCGAATCCGGGGATTCGATCCAGCCACCGTCGCATGCCGAGAGCCTACGACCGGCGCCACCGTCGGCGGCCGTCCGTAGGCTGTCCGGGGTGCAGCTCCACCTGCTCGATGGCACCTACGAGCTCTTCCGCGCCTACTTCGGGCCCCCGCCCCGAACCGACCCGTCGGGGCGGGAGGTGGGCGCCGTCGTCGGACTGCTCGAGTCGACGCTCCAGCTGCTGCGCGAGGACGACGTCACCCACCTCGGGGCGGCCTTCGACAGCGTGATCCGTTCGTTCCGCAACGACCTGTACGACGGGTACAAGACCGGCGAGGGCGTGGAGCAGGAGCTGCTGGACCAGTTCCCGCTGGCCGAGCGGGCGCTCGAGACGCTGGGGGTGACCGTCTGGCGGATGGACGAGTTCGAGGCCGACGACGCCCTCGCCTCGGCCGCCATCCGGTGGGCCGACGAGGTCGAGCGCGTCGTGGTCCTCTCGCCGGACAAGGACCTCGCCCAGGTCGTGGTGGAGGACCGGATCGTCACGTTCGACCGGCGCAAGCGCACGTTCCTCGACGAGGGGGGCGTGTGGGAGAAGTTCGGGGTGGGCCCGGCATCGATTCCCGACTACCTCGCCCTGGTCGGCGACAGCGCCGACGGCATCCCCGGCGTCCCGGGCTGGGGGGCGAAGTCGAGCGCCGCCGTGCTGGCTCGCTACGGGTCCCTCGACGCCATCCCCGCCGACGTCGACGACTGGGACGTGACGGTGCGCGGGGCGGCGCGGCTGGCCGAGTCACTGGCGGCCCATCGAGAGCAGGCTCGCCTGTTCCGCACCCTCACGACGTTGCGCCTCGACGCCCCGGTCGGCGACGACCTCGACGAGCTGCGGTGGGAGGGCGTCCACCGGGATGAGTTCCTGGAGCTCTGCGACGAACTGGGCGTCGAGGGCCTGCGGGACCGCCCCCACCGCTGGGCCGGATGACGTTCCTGTGTCGCCCAGCCCTCTCCTGAAGGGGTGAGTGACACAGGAACGGGGTGGGCCGGGGGCTTGGCTCAGGCGAGGCCGCCGAACACCGCCGGCAGGTCGTCGCGCCCATCGATGCCCAGCTTGCCGTAGATGCGACCGAGGTGGTTGTCGATCGTGCGGACCGACACGTGGAGTCGATCGGCTGCGTCGGCGCTGGAGCAGCCCATCGCCACCACGCGGGCCACGTCGACCTCGCGGGAGCTGAGGGGCGGGGTCCGACCGGCGAACGCAGGAAGCCGGGCGCCGGGGCATCGGGCCAGCATCTCGAACGCCCGCATCGCCCGCCGGGCGCCCCGGTCGCCGCCGAGATCGGCCGCCCGCACGAGCGCTTCGGCGGCCATCGACCAGAAGCCGCCCCGGTGGAGGTCCTCGGCGACGGCAGCAAGGGCGTGGGGATCCCTTGATCGGATGGCGGTCGCCTCGCGTTCGACCAGGTCGGCGAGGCCGCCCGGTGGCCCCGAGAGCCCCTCGAGTGGGGCGCCGGGATCCAGGTGCGCGAGGGTGTGGGCGGCGAGCGGCACGAAGGAGGCCTGTCCCGCGGCTTGCATCGCCGACATGGCGTCGGCGAGATGGGGGATGGCACCGGTCTCGTCGCCGCGAGCCAGATGCACCCAGCCGCGACCGAGCGCCACGAAGCCCGCCGAGAATGGCAGCGGGTCGGGCCACGATCGGTCGAGGTCGTCGAGGAGCGCCGCAGCCCCGATGGACTCGCCGGCCAGGCCGGCCGCGATCACCCGGAAGGCGGCCAGGGCCTGACGAGTCGCGAACGGGTCGACGCGACCCAGGTCGATGGCGGCTTCCACTCCCAGCTCGACACCCGTGGCGACGTCGCCCATGAACGCCGCCACCCCGGCCTCGTTGGTGGCCACGGCACCGGCGAGCGGGGTGCCGACGACGTGGGAACCGAGTTCGGTGAGCCGGGCCCGGGCCGTGACCGCCGATCCGGCGGCGACGTCGGCGTAGGCGTCGTTGATGGTGAGGAGCACCTCGACCGGCGCGGCAGCCGGTCCGAGCGTCTCCACGGCCGCCCGCCCCCGCCGGCTCGCGGACCGGGCGGCATCGACGTCGCCCGCCACGGCGTGGGCGAGCGAGACGGGGACGGAGACGGCAGCCACCGACCGCGGGTCGTCGAGGTCGCCCTCGTCCAGATCCCGAGCCGGGGCCAGGTTCCCGAGGTAGGCGGAGACGAGGGCGACCGTCGCTTCCACCTGCCGACGGGCGTTGGCGTCGCCGATGTCGGCAAGTGCCCGGCTGGCGCGCTCGATGGCGGCCGGCGGTTGCCCGAGGCCGAGGCCGCTGAGCGTGAGGTCGAACTCGATGGCCCGTGCCCGTTCGTGGTCGTCCCGAGCGGCGGCTTCCGCGTCGCGCAACGCGTCGTGCGCCGATCGCGCATCCCCGGTGGCGGCGGCGATGGCGGCCCGCAACATGGGCCTCTCGAAGTCGTCGCCGACTCGCCGCGCTGCCTCCTCGGCCGAACCGAGGTCGCCCTCGGCCACGAAGGCGTGCCCGGCTCGCACCAGTGCCGCGTCGGCGACCGGCATCTCGGCGGCGACCGCCAGTCGAACCGATTCGGGATCGGCGTCGGCGCCGAAGCGATGGGCCTCGGTGTCCACCACCCGGCTACTCAAGACGGTTCGTCGGACGTCAGGGAGCATCGACCGTGCCACGACACCGGCGAGCGGGATCGAGAGGCTCACGTCGTGGTCGCCGGTTGCCGTCACGAGGCCGTCGCGCTCGAGTTCGACCAGGGCGTCGTCGGTCACGCCAAGCCTTCTGAGGCTGTCATGGCCGAGTCGCCCGGCGACCGCCAGCAGGTCGAGGGCGTCGCGCTGCACCGGCGGGCGGGCCAGGAGGTCGGCGACCTCGGCGGCAGCCCGCTCGGTGACCAGTGGCCCTTCGATGACCCAGACGCCTTGATGCAGGGCCAGGCAGCCATCATCTCGGGCCGACCGCACCAGCGGTGCCACGAGGCCGGCCCGGCCGCCGGTGAGGGCCTCGAGGACGGCGAGCACCTCCCGGTGCACCCGTCCGCCCAGTTCGGCCTCGACGAGTCGCCGGAGGCCGTCGGACTGCAGTGGTGCGACCTCCACCACCTCGGTGTCGGCCGTCACGAGGGGATGGTTCCGCCCGGCGACGATGGCCAGTCCGGCAAAGCCGGCCAGGAGTGACAGCGCCCGGACCGAGTCGCCGTCCAGCCAGCGGCCGTCGTCGACGATGAGCAGGCCGTCGTCGTCGAGCGCCGCCCGACCGCCGGCGACCACGACATCGAAGGTGGGGGGATCCGGGAGGTCGGGGAGCGCCAGCCTGAAGGCGCCGTAGGGGACGCCGGCCAGTTCGCGGCTGCCCGCCAGCCGGAGGATCGGCCGGCGTCGTTCCCGCTCGGCGAGCGCGGCGAGTGCCCGGCTCCGGCCGGTCCGTCGGGCCCCGTCGATGGCGAGCCGGGTGCCACGCCCCGGTGGCTCGAGTGTGTGATCCACGCCCCGAACGTAGCGGCGGCCGAGGGTGCTGACCCGGACCGTTGAGTACCGGGGTAGGGGATTTTGAGTAGTGGGACCCTGCTCGCAACCGCCACACTCCGTGGCGAACCGGCCCGCCGTCAGTCGCCAGCCAGGGAGATGAAGCATGACCACTCGTCCACACCTTCGCCGACGCCTGCTCACGCTCGGCCTCTCCCTCGCCGTGGCGCTCTCGGCGCTCATGGTGCTGCCCGAACCGGCCCTGGCACTCGGCTCCATCGCTGGGACGGTGACAGGTGACGGATCGCCGCTCGACGGTGTCGTGGTCGAGGCGGTGCCCGCCGGAGGCGGCGACGTCGGCACGGCGACGACCACCGCCACCGGCACCTACTCGTTCGACCTCGATGCCGGGACCTATGACGTCGTCGCCACGCCTCCGGCCGGATCGCCGTACGGGCCGACCACCGTGACGGGTGTCGCGGTGGCTGATGATGCGACCGCCACCGTGAACATCGTCCTGACCATCGTGGACCCCGGATCCGATCTCGATGGGAGCTTCGTCGCGGACGGGACGCCGCTGGACGGGGCGACCATCGAGGCAGACGGGTCGTCGACCACCACGGGCACCGATGGTGGCTGGTCGCTCGCCGTGACCAACCCGACCGGCATCATCGAACTCGACTGGTCCGGCGACTGCACCGCGCTCCCGGCGCTTCCGGAGTCCATCGCCGTCCGGACCCCGTATGACGCCGACCAGGCCACGACCTACCCCGTGACTCCGACCTTCGTCCCACTCGACGTCACCGTCGTCGAGTCCGATGGCGTGACCCCGGTGGAGGGGGCTTCGGTCTCGACGTTCTCGTCGTTCGTCTTCCAGGCCGGTCTGGCCCCACGGGGCGGGTCCGTGGACGCCGGGACCTCGTTCGGGTGCGGGGTCGCGACCGGAGCCGACGGCACGGCGACCCTGCCCGCGTCGCCCGGCGGCGAGACCACGGTCTTCGTCCGGGAGGCGGGCTCGACGCAGGCTTCGGATGCCTCGGCTGTTGCGGCCGTCGGTGCATCCGGCGGCACGGTCACCGTGGCCTTGCCAGTGGCCCCGGTGACCGTGAGTGGTCGCGTCCTGGGGTGGGACGGGACCCCGGCGGACGGGGTGCGTGTCACGCCCGTTGGCCCGGAGGGCCCCACGGTCACCGACGCCGACGGGCGGTTCTCCCTCGACCTCGTCCCCGGCGACCGGACACTCTCGTTCTCGCGGTTCGACAACGACCAGGCGCCGACGACGGTCGGCGCCTTCGACTTCGACGTGGCCATCCCCGACGGCGACTCCGTCGACCTCGGGACGTGGCGGGTGCCGGCGGTCGAGTACGTCATCTCGGTGGTGAAGGACGACACGGACGAGGTCGTCGACGCCGACGTCTTCTACGCCGCCGACAACGCCGTCGATGTCGACGGTTTCGGCACCGTCACCTCGGTGGGGTACGGCGGAACCCTCTACCAGGGGTTCGGCCCGTTCCTCCTGCTCGAGGGAGCCACCCACACGATCACCATTCCCTCGAGTCAGGTGCCGGACGGGTACGAGCAGACCTCGGTGGTGGTGACCGTGCCCGACTCGCTCCCG
>CAZTLW010000039.1:0-4452 GCA_964614585.1 uncultured Acidimicrobiia bacterium
GGGTTGCCGATCGGGCGCAGGTGTGAACCCTGGGTTGCGGACTCAGCGGGGGTCAGAACCCTGGGTTCGGTCCCGGCGGCGGGTGAGGAGGACGAGGGCGCCGCCCAGCAAGGTCAAGCCGACGCCCCAGGCGAACGGGGCGGCGGCATCGGTGCCGGTCTGGGGCAGGCGGTCGCAGGGCACGTCCACCTCGAACGGGCCGACGACCGGGCCGTTGGCGGCCTCGAACGTCACCGCCACCCCGTCGAGCACCCACGAGAACGCCTCGTCGAAGCCCCCGTCGACGTACCCCGGGAAGGCGATGGTCCCGGCCAGCGGTTGGTCGGTGCTCGTCGCCCGGACGATCCCGTCGGCGTCGAGCCAGGTGATCGTGACCGGCGCCTCGGCCGGCGAGCCCGTCCCGGTGATCGCCCAGGTCAGCTCGGACACGTCGTCGGCCGTGCACTGCGCCGAGACCTCGACGTCGAGACAATCGACCTCGACGACCAACTCCACGGCGGAGCGGGCCCCGCGAGCGTCGGCCACCTCCCAGGCCACCGTCACCGGCTCGGTCACCGACGAGCCGACGGCGATCCGCAGGCGCCCGTCGGCCTCGACGGTCACGTCGACGCCGTCGGGGGCCACGATCGAGTCCACCACCAACGTCACCTCGTCGCCGTTGGGGTCGGTGACCCCGGCGAGCGGGTCGACGAACAGATCCCGGCCGCAGGCCGCCGTCGCCGTCCGATCGCTCACCTCGGGCGGGTCGTTGAGGAACACGCCGAAGTCGGCGTCGAGGATGTCGGCGTCGACGAGCGCCACCTCGGTCGTGGCCGCGTCGCCACCGTCGAGGTCCGAGAGCGGCTCGCTGCCCTCGGGCAGCGAAGCGACGTCGAGCTCCACGACGTAGCTGCCCGCCACGAGGCCCCCGGCGAGGTACTGCGGGTCACCGGGACGAGGGATGGCGGCCAGCGGAACGGCACCGGCTGGGCCGACCGCCGTCTCGTACCGGAACGTGACGTCGTCGCCACCACCCAGCACCCCGTCCGCCCCGAGGAAGGTCACCTCGACGCCGACCCCGGCGAGCGCTTCCTCATCGGCGTCGTACACGCCGTTGCGGTTCGTGTCCCGCCAGACGAGGTCGCCGATGGCCAGCGTCCCGACGTAGCCGAAGTCCTGGTCGAGGTTCGCCTCGGCCGGAGCGAGGTCGACGACGGCGGTGTCGTCGTCGCCGCCGTCGGGGTCGAAGGTCGCCACCAGGCCCCCGGGGAGGCTGGCCCGATCGACCGCCACCACGAAGGGGCCGGCGGGGAGTCGGTCCACCGTCCACTGGCCGGCGGGGTCGGTGGTCGCCGCGTAGGCGACGTCGTCGGCGGTGCCCGGGGTCCCGTCGAGACCGGCCCAGGTCACCGTCACGCCCACGCCCGGGAAGCCGGGCTCACCGGGATCGGCGGTGCCGTCGCCGTCGACGTCCCACCACACGAGGTCGCCGAGCACCCCGGCCCCGAGGTAGCCGAAGTCGACGTCGTCGCGGGCCTCACCCTCTGCCAACGCCACCTCGGCGACGGCGTCGTCGCTCCCGTCCAGGTCGAACACCGGGACGAGGCCGTCGGGGATGCCCGAGGTCACCGCCACCCGGAACGTCCCGGCCGGCAGACCGGTGAACCCGTACAGCCCGTCGGCGTCGGTCACCACCTCGGGGAGGGCGACGTCGTCGGCGGTGTCGAGGAGCCCGTCGACGCCGGCCCACGTGAGCGTCACCCCCGCCCCCGGGATCGGCGGCTCGCCGGGGTCGACCACGCCGTCGCCGTCGACGTCGACCCACACGAGGTCGCCGAGGCCGGCCGTGCCGGTGTAGCCGAAGTCCTGGTCGAGGTCGTCGGTCGACGGGGCGATCGTCGTGGCACTCATGTCGGGGGTGGCAACGCCATCGAAGTCGAAGGTCGGGACGAGGTCGACGGGGCGGTCGACGACCACGACCTCGTAGTTGCCGGCGGCGACGGCGACGACCGACCAGGCCCCGTCGGCCCCGGTGAACACCGGCAGCAACGGCACGTCATCGGGCGTGCCGAAGATGCCGTCCACGCCGTCCCAGGTGACTTGCACCTCGATCCCGGGGATGCCGGGCTCGCCGACGTCGTCGGTCCCGTCGCCGTCGACGTCCCACCAGATGCGATCGCCGATCGTCGCCTGGCCCGCATACCCGAAGTTGGCATCGAGGAAGGACTCGCCCGGCGCGAGGTCGACCTCGGTCATCCCATCGCGGGGCACGAGCGGACCGGGTGGCCCATCGGGGTCGAAGGTCTGGGCGGTGCCCGGTGGGGTGGTCGTCTCGTCGACCATCACCCGGTAGGTGACACCGCCGGGCAGGCCGTCGCGCAGGTACTGGCCGTCGGCGTCGGTGGTCTCGGTGAAGACGACGTCGTCCGCCGTGTCGAGCGCCCCGTCCGGTCCGGGCCAGGTGACCAGCATGTCCACGCCGGGGAGGCCCGGGTCGAACGGGTCCCGCTGGAAGTCGGCGTCGGTGTCGAGGAACACGACCTCGCCGATCTCGGCGTCGCCCCGGTAGCCGAAGTCGACGTCGAGATTCGACGGGCCGAGGGTCAGCGACGTCGCTGAGTCGTTGCCGCCGTCGAGGTCGTAGGACGCGGCGAGGCCCGTCGGGAGTCCGGCCTCGTCGACCGACACCACCACGTCGCCCGACGGGAGTCCGGCGAAGCCGTAGAGGCCGCCGGCGGCACTGGTCGTGGTGAGGGTCACGTCGTCGGCGGTACCGGCCGTCCCGTCCAGGCCATCCCAGACGAGGGTCACGTCGAGCCCATCGAGGCCCACCTCGTCCCCATCGAGCGACCCCGAATCGTCCACGTCGAACCAGACGAGGTCGCCGACCTCATGGGGCCCGGCGTAGCCGACGTCGGCGTCGTCGCGGGCCTCGCCGTCGCCGAGGACGAGCTCGGCCGTCCCATCGGGGCCGGTGGTCCCGTCGTCGAGGTCGTACGTGGGGACGAGGTCGGCGCCGGGATCGGCCATCGCCACCCGGAACCTGCCGGCGGGCAGCCGGTCGATACCCCACCCTCCGTCGGCGCCCGTCGTGGCGGCCAGGCCGACGTCGTCGGCGGTGCCGAACGCGCCGTCGCCCCCGGCCCAGGTCACCCCGACGTCGACGCCCACGAGACCGGGCTCGTCCGGCTGCTGGACGCCGTCGCGGTCGAGGTCCAGCCACACCCGATCACCCAGCGACGCCGAGCCGGCGTAGCCGAAGTCCTGGTCGAGGTTCGACTCGCCGAGTGCGAGGACGACCTCCGAGCGGTCGTCGTCGCCGCCGTCGGGGTCGAAGGACGGGGTGACGCCGGCGGGGAACCCGGGGTCGGCCGTGTCGACCGAGACCCGGATCGGCACGCCGGGCGGGAGGCCGTTGCGCCCGTAGATGCCGGCGGCACTGGTCGATGCGACGAACGTCACGTCGTCGGCGGTGTCGAGGGTGTCGTCGGGACCGGGCCAGGTCACGAGCATGTCGACGTCCGGGATGCCGACATCGGCGGGGCCGAACGCGCCGTCGGCGTCGAGGTCCAGCCACAGCAGGTCCCCCACCGCGGCCGAGCCCCGGTAGCCGAAGTCGACGGTGTCGAGATCGGCGCCGCCCGGCAGGTCGAGGTCGGTGGTGGAGTCGTTGCCGCCGTCGAGGTCGTAGGACGCGGCGAGGCCCGTCGGGAGGCCCGCCTCGTCGACGGTCACCCGGTGGAGCCCGCTGAAGAGGCCGTCGAAGCCGTAGGCGCCGCCGCCGGCGGTGGTGGTGGCGAGCGCCAGGTCGTCGGCGGTGCCGACCACGCCGTCGAGGCCGGCCCAGACCAGGTCCAGGTCGATGCCGTCGAGGCCCGGCTCGGGTGGCTCCTGGACGCCGGAGTCGTCGACGTCGAACCACACGAGGTCGCCGAGGGCGTTGTCGCCGCGATAGCCGAAGTCGACGCCGAGGTTGGCCTCCCCGAGGCCCAGGGTCAGCTCCGCTTCGTGGGGGGTGCCGATCCCGTCGAGGTCGAACGTGGGGACGCCGATCGACGGCAGCGACGTGCCGAACGGATCGGTGACGGTGACCCGGAACAGCCCGCCGGGCAGGCGGTCCCGGCCGTAGCCGCCGGCGGCATCGGTCGTCTCCAGGTAGGTGACGTCGTCGGTGCCGACCCCGTCGTCGAAGGCGCCGTTGGGGCCGGCCCAGCGGATGAGCACGTCGACGCCGGGGATGCCCGGCTCGCCCGGATCCTGCGTCCCGTCGCCGTCGAGGTCCCACCACACCGTGTCGCCGATCTCGCCGTTTCCGCCGAACGAGAAATCGACGTCGAGGTTGGCGTCGTCGGCGTCGGCGAGGGTCACGTCGGTGGTGCCGTCGGGCGTGCCGTCGAGGTCGTACGTCGGGTCGAGGCCGGGTGGCAGGGTGGCCGGGTCGACCGTCACTTCGTAGCTGCCGCCGACGAGGCC
>CAZTLW010000039.1:4552-11164 GCA_964614585.1 uncultured Acidimicrobiia bacterium
TCCCAGAAGATGGTGTCGCCGAGGGTGCCGGTGCCGGTGTAGCCGAAGTCGACGTCGCGGGGGTCGCCGTCCTCGGCGATGACCCCGGTCCACTGGTTGGGGGTGCCGATCCCGTCGAGGTCGTAGGACGGCGTCGCCCAGCCAGGCAGCGTTGCCGGGTCGACCGAGATCGTGAAGGTCCCGCCCGGAAGGTCGTCGATCAGCCAGTTGCCGAGGATCGAGCCGTCGGTGGTGTCGGAGTCGTCGATCGTCACGAGGTCGCCGTCGAGGTAGTCGACGGTGACCACGACGCCCGCGAGGGGGGGCTCCACCAGCACCTGGCGAACCCCGTCGCCGTTCACGTCGAACCACACGAGGTCGCCGACGGTGGCGAGGTCCAACTCGACCTCGGTGTCGTCGTCATTGCCGACGTACTCGCGGTTGTCGGCCTCGAAGTCGGGCACGCCGACGTAGCGGTCGACCGATCCGACGTTCAGGATCTCGGGCCCGAGCGGGTCCTCGTCGGCAGTGGTGGCGGGGCTCCACACCTTGAGGCCGTAGATGATCTGGACGGTCTGACCCGGCTCCAGTTCGTCGACCTCGAAGGCGAGGGAGCCGTCGGCGGGATCGACGTCGAGGGCGGTCACGCCCGGGGGCAGCGGGAGGACGACGGGGTCGTACACGCATTCGGGCAGCCCGAACACGCAGCCCATGGCGTTGCCCGACGGGATCGTGATCGTGTCGGTGACCGCCACGTCGTAGGCAGGCCACTGGCCCTGGTTCGTGACGACCAGGCGGTACTGGAGGTCGAACGCCTCGATAGCCCGGCGGCGGTCGTCGGGGGCGGGGGCGCCCGCTTCGAAGACCTGCTTGTCGACCACGACGTCGGGCTCGCGGATCACCACGTCGGCGGCGGCGACGTCGGTGGACACGTCGAAGCCGCCCGGGGTGGGGACCCCAGGGGGCGGGAACGCCGGCAGGCGGGGCTCGGTGTTGCCGACCGTCTGCACGCGGTTCGTGCGGACCACCCCGTCGGCGTTGCCGGGCTCGTCGAGGACGACGGCGTCGAAGACGATCGCCACGACCCGGGCGTCGACGGCGGGCACGTCGAGGCCGTCGGTCAGCGCCCACCCCACCCGGTTGGCGGTGGCGGGTAGCTCGGTGATCTCGATGTCGGGGTTCGTCCCTCCGTCACAGTTGAGGCAGGTGGCCGACACCGTGTAGCCGGTCGCCGAGGCGGTGCGGATCCCCGGCGGGAGCCGATCGATGACGATCACGTCGAAGCCGACGACGTCGGCGGGGATGGTCGCCTCGATGAAGAAGCGGACCGGCTCGCCGATCGTCTGCTCGGTCGACGGGCCGGGCGTGGGGTCGTCGGGCCCCTGCACCTGCTTGGCGATCAGGGCGCCCGGCACGGTCAGGGTCTCGGCATCGGTGTCGAGGTAGTCGGTGCAGGGCTGGAAGCCGATCGCCGGGCCGCAGTCGGAGGCGCCGGTCCGTTCCTGGGGGCTGGGACCGGGCAACGAGGTCGTGGCGACCTCGGCCACGTTGGTGAAGGTGGTGCCCACCACGAGCGGGTCGGGGAACGTGGCGTCGTAGACGGCGAACACGTCGTTGGCGCCCCCCGGCTCGATCGTGCCGAGGTCCCACGTGAGGGTCGCCGAGTCGGCGCCGTCGACGCACGAGTCGGGGTCCAACGTCGTCGGGTCGCCGTCGGGATCGGCGAGTTCGAGGTCGGCGCAGAAGAGCCCGTCGGGGAGGGTGTCGGTGAGGACCGTGTCGAACGCGGTCGTCGCCGAGGGGAGGTTGCGATTGCGCACCCGCAGCTCGTACCGGACCACCTGGCCGGCCTCGACCTGTCCGTCGGGGTCGTCGGCCTGCTTGCGGACCCGGACGGACGGCTCGACGACGGTGAGACTGGCGACCGCCACCTCGGTGAAGTTGTTCTCCTGGGAGTCCTCCCAGAGGAAGTTGACCGCGTTGAGGATGGTGCCGCCCCGCGCCACCGACGGGACGTCGGCGACCGTGGCCAGGAACCGCAGCTCGACCACGGCGTCCGGTCCGCCGGCGGGCACGACGAACGGGTCGGGGAAGCCGACCTGCAGGTCGCCGAGGAGGCCGTTGCCGTTCCCGTCGGGGGTGAAGGTGAACCCGGGCGGGTTCTCGACCCCGTTCAGGTTGAACGACTCGAGCGACCCGTACTCGAAGGCTTCGGTGAGGTTGTCGAGGATCTCGGCGCCGTAGACGGTGGTGCCGGCGGGGATCGTCACCCGGGCGGTGAAGGTGACCCCTTCACCGACCGTGGCTTCGCCGACCCCGGCGTTGGTGGCCGTGTCGATGCCCGTCGTGTGCGGCTTGACCACGACCGCCGCCGGCCCTCGCACGTGGGCCGGGTCGTCGGCGGCCGGCGCGTTGGGAGTCCCGGCTCCCGGGTCGAGGTTGTCCTCGGGGATGTACTCGAAGCGGGTGCCGGCGGTGGTGTCGGCGAAGTAGCGCTCGACGCCGGCGTCGTTGCGGAAGACCTCCTCGGGGGAGACGCCGTCGGGCACCGTGAGGTCGTAGGTGAGGGTGAGCGAGTCACCGGGGGCGATCGGCCCGAGTGCGTCCCACTGGATGACGTCGGTCCCGCCCTCGTCCGCGCAGGTGCCGGCGTCGGGGATCGCGCCCACCGCCGCGCACCCGCCGCCGGGCCAGTCGGGGAGGATGTCGCGGACGTCGACGTCCACCGCGGCGACGTTGCCGTCGTTGGTGATCGTCACCGCGTAGGTGACGGTGTCGCCGGCGACCGCCTCCACCGCCGTACCTGGCGTGTCGGCATCGGTGCCGTCGACGGTCTTGACCAGCGACAGCTCCGGCCTGCCCCAGATGACCTCGATGTCCTCCCGGTCGAAGAAGAAGTCGCCGGTGCCGTTCTCGGCCGTGATCTTCAGGAGGTTGCCGACGAGGTCGGCGATCTCGTAGTCGTTCGGGTCCTCGGCGACCGTGGAGATGACCCACTCGAAGGTCACCCCGGGCGGGAGGATGAAGTCCGGGGCGGCACCGAGCCGCCAGACGAGCACGCCGTCGGCGGACGCGCCGTCATCGAAGTCGGTGATGGGCAGGAGGGCCAGGTCGTCGTTGCCGGCCCCGGGTTGGGCCGACTCGTAGGCGAAGCCGAGCGGGAGGAGGTCGGTGATGGTGACGTTGCGGGACCGCACGTCGGGGGCCTGGACCGTGATCCGCCAGCACACCCGGTCGCCGGCGCCGACCGTCGGGGCACCCGCCGCCCAGTCGAGCGCCGAGCCGTCGCCGCAGGCGTCGCCGGTGGCGGGGACCGCCACCTCCTTGTCGAAGGTGAGCCGGGGCGTGGACTGGGAGTCGCTGCTCTCGTCGCCGACGGACTGGCTGGTGGTGCCGCCGTCGCCGTCGATCGTCTCGGTGGTGCCCGAGATCGACGCCTGGTTCGACCACGACTGGCCGATCTCGATCGGCTCGCCCGACCCGAACTGGGCGTCCTGTTCGGTCCGGTAGCTCACCGTCGTGGTGTCGTTCGTTCCGAGGTCGGCGAGCGTCCACCGCAGCGTGTAGGTCCCGTCGCCGTTGTCGGCGGGGAAGCCGGCGTCGTAGACCGGCGTCGGGGCCGCGGTGAACCCGCAGACGGCCGGGTCGGCACCGGGGCAGAGCCCCGAGGGGACGAGGTCGGTGAGCGTGAGCGCGGTGGCGTCGGTGACGTACTCGGAGGTCTCGACCGTGACCGTCCACGTCGTCTGGGTGCCGATGACCGAGGTGCCCGTCGATGCCGACTTGCGGATGCGGAGGTCCTCGGCGGCGACCCCGGCCGACCCCTCGACGGTGAGCGGGGTGCCGGGCGTGAGCGTCGCCCCCTGGTAGGTGCCGGTCACGGCGGCGACGTTGCCGAGGGACGTCTCGGGGTCGGTCTCGGTGGTGAGGTCGCCGTTGTTGTTGTCGAGGTTGGCGGACTGGGCAAGCGAGGCGGGCGTGGGAGCGGTGCCGGTGCCGGGGCCACCCGCGGCGTCCCACGACGTCGTGTTCTCCCGGAGCGGGATGGCGAGGCGGTAGGTCAGGGTCCGGGTCTCGCCGGCGCCGAGGTCGGTGAGCGTCCAGGTGACCCGGGTGTAGGTCCCGGGCGGGAACCCGCCCGGGTTCACGACGGTCTCGACCGTGTCGGGGTCGAGGCAACCGGCCTGAGGTCCGAGGTTGGGGATCGGACCCGAGCTCGGGTACTCCTCCACCCGGAACTGCGAGTTGTCGTCCACCCCGCAGGCGAGGAACTCGAGCCCGGCGTCGAGCACGTCGACGATCGTGACGGACTCGGTGGCGCCCGCATCGGCGTTCTCGATGGTGATGGTGGCGGTGGTCTGGTGGTCGTGGACGCCGCGGAGCAGCTCGCCCTCGGGGGCGGCGATCGACTTGGTGACGGTGAAGGGCACGATCGTCGTCGACCCGCTGCCGACGCCGGTGCCGTCGAAGTCGCCGGTGACGGTCCCGGTGGTGTCGTCGAAGTCGGGCACGAAGCGGGGATCGGCCGAGACGAACCCGGCGCCATCGACCGTGAACGACTCGCCGACGATCCAGACGGTGTCGTCGTGGGCGAGCGAGAACCCGAACGTCACGGTGGCGCCGTCGGGGGCGTCGGAGACGTTCTCGAAGAAGTAGGTCGTCTCGAGCGTCGTCGGGTCCTGGTACGAGGCGGTGGCCGGCAGGTCTGACCCGGCGAGGGTCACCCCCTCGGGGGTGGTGAGGGTGAGCGAGAGGTTGAAGCCGTTCTCGCCGCTGGCGTTCGAGATCGTGAACGAGCCGCCCGTGGTGCCGCCGTGGAGGGTGGAGCCGTCGAGGCCCACCGACACGGTGAGGTCGGGGGCGGCGCGGAGGGGCGCCACGACCGCGACGACGAGCACCGCCGCGGCGAGCGCGGCGGCGAGCAGGAACGGGCGGGGTCTCAAGGGAAGGCGGCCATGTCGACGGGTTGTCGGCACCGTACCGGAACCGTCGGGTCTTTCCGCATCAGGGAGGGGATGCGCTACGGCCCCCGACCTGCGACCATGACCCCATGTACGCCCTCACCCACCGCCTCTACACCGCCCGCGGGTGGACCTTCGAGGGCTCCCGCCCCGAGGCGCCCAAGTTCCTCGCCATCGGCGCCCCCCACACCTCGAACTGGGACTTCTTCGGGTTCGTGGCCGCCATGGCCCACTTCGACCTCCGAGCCAACGTGCTCATCAAGGACTCGGCGTTCGTCGGCCCACTCGGAACGCTGCTGCGCCGGATCGGCGCGATCCCGGTCGATCGCACCGGCGGACATGGACTCGTGGACCGCACCGTGGAGGCGTTCCGACGGGCGTCGGAGATGGTGCTCGTCCTCGCCCCCGAGGGCACCCGCAGCCGCGCCGAGCACTGGAAGTCCGGGTTCCATCGCATCGCCCGGGAGGCCGACGTCCCACTCCAACCGGCATGGATCGACTACCCGACCCGCCGAATCGGCTTCGCCCCGCTCATGGAGCTGACGTCCAACGTCCAGGCCGACATGGACCGCCTCCGGGAGGTCTACCAGGGACGGATCGGTCGCCACCCCGAGCTCATGAAGCCGATCCGCCTGGCGTCCGAGCCGACGGGCTGAACCGCGGGCCGGGGAGGGTGCTGGGCACCACTTCCAGCCCACGCCTCCCCCACCCAACCCCCTCTGCAACCCTGGGTTGTGGGCGGGGTTCGGATCGGGAAGGTTGGGCCCCAGAGGGCGCCCAGCACCCCCTCCAGCCCACGCTTCGCTCGGTAGCGTCGGCGGATGCTCGTCGAATCGCTGCTGCCGCTCGGGAAGCTCGACCCGGGGCTCCGTGAGCCCGACACCCCGCTCCAGATCGGCGAGTTCGCCGACGGCGCGGCGCTCGCCGAACGAGTCGGCCTCGACGCCGTCCTCGTGGAGGAGACCAAGGACGACCCGTTCCAGTTGCTCGCCCTCGGCGCCACCACCACCTCGCGCATCCAGCTCGGCACGTCGGTGGCGATGGCCTTCCCCCGGTCACCCACCGTCACGGCCCTCTCGGCGTGGTCACTCCAGAAGCTGTCGGGCGGCCGCTTCGTCCTCGGCCTCGGTTCCCAGGTCCGCGCCCACGTCGAGCGGCGCTTCGGGATGGCGTGGACGGCACCCGCCCCCCGCATGCGCGACTACGTCAACGCCATGCGGGCGGTGTGGGACGCCTGGCAGCACGGGACGAAGCTCGACTTCGACTCCACCCACTACAAGCTCGACCTCATGGTCCCGCTCTTCGACCCGGGCCCCATCGAGCACCCCAACATCCCGGTCCACGTCGCCGCCATCGGCCCCTACATGTGCGCCGTCGCCGGCGAGGTCGCCGACGGCATCCGCCTCCACCCCGTCTGCACGCCGAAGTTCATCGACACCGAGGTCGTGCCCGCCCTCGAGAAGGGAGCCGCCCGGGCGGGTCGGGATCCCCGCGAGGTGGAAGTGTGCATGAAGCCGCTCATCGGCACCGCCCCCGACGACGAGGCCCTCGAACGAGTCATCCGGACGGTGCGGGCCCGGGTCGCCTTCTACCTCTCGACGCCGTCGTACCGGCGGACGTTCCGGGTCCACGGCTGGGAGGACGTCGCCAAGCAGGCGTCGTCGTTCGCCCG
>CAZTLW010000039.1:11264-17063 GCA_964614585.1 uncultured Acidimicrobiia bacterium
CCACCCCGGAGGACCCGTGCAGTTCGAGATCAGCCACCAGCCGTCGTACGCCATCACCCAGGTCGACCTCGCCGCCGGGGAAGCGGTCGTCGCCGAGGCCGGGGCCATGGTCACGATGGATCCGTCAATCGAGATCGAGACCAAGGCCAAGGGCGGCTTCCTCTCGAGCCTCGGTAGGTCGGTGCTCGGCGGCGAGTCGTTCTTCCTCAACACCTTCAAGGCCACCGGGGGACCCGGCTCGGTGCGCTTCGCCCCGTCACTGCCGGGCGACATGACGGTCGTCGATCCGGGCGGCCGCGAGATGCTGGTCCAGTCTGGCGGCTTCATCGCCGCCGACCCCGCCCTCACCATCGACACGAAGTGGGGCGGGTCGAAGACCTTCTTCAGCTCCGAGGGCCTGATCATGCTGCGGGTACAGGGCTCGGGGCCGCTGGTGCTCGCCTCCTATGGGGCCATGGACCAGTACGAGCTCGCCGCCGGGGAGGAGTTCATCGTCGACACCGGCCACCTCGTGGCGTTCGACGCCTCGATCGGCTACCAGGTCGTGAAGGCCGGCGGGTCGCTGAAGACGACCATGTTCGGCGGCGAGGGACTCGTCACCCACCTCACCGGGCCGGGCCGGTTCATCACCCAGTCCCGGAGCCAGGACGCCTTCCTCTCGTGGCTCATCCCCCGCCTGCCGTCGTCCAACACCTCGAGCGCCTAGGCGAGCAGCCGGACCTCGCAGCGGGGGCCGTGGGCCCGGGCCAGCGGCTGGTCCGTCGTGACGAGCTGCGTGCCGAGCGACTCGGCGAGCGCCACGTAGGCGGCGTCGTACGCGCCGACCGACTCCGCCAGTTCGGCCATACGCGGAAGGAGCCTTCGTGACTCATGCGGAGAGACCGGCAACGAGTCGAGAGCAGCGACGGCACCGACGAAGCGCTCGGGCGTGATCGCCCCACCGAGGTGCTGCCGGCGGATCGCCGAAAAGGCTTCGACGAAGGCAACGTCGGGGACGGCGACCGGTCCGTCGAGCAGCGCCCGTGCTGCCTCGCCACGCCGTCCCTCCTCCGTGACCGCCTCGACCAGGACGGAGGCATCGAGGACGATCACTCGTTCTCCCGCTCGGCGAAGAGGCGATCCCATCGGGCGTCGAGCTCGGCCCGGGCCTCGTGGACCGCCTCGACGGCGCTCATCGTTGTGCCACCGTCGGTCGGCGTGGCGGCCAGCATCGCCTCGACCCGCTCGACCCACTCCTGGGGGGTCATCTCCTCGGCCTGCCTCGTGAGCACCTGGACGAGGTGGGCCTGCAGCGAGAGACCGGCCGACTCGGCCTGTTCCTTCAGGCGCTCGTGGACGGCGGGCGGGAGGTCCCGGATGAGCACGTTCGGCATGCTTTCAGTATGCAAGCGCCTCGGCTCCCGGTCAACCGAACGCCGCCACCAACCGGCGGTGGAGGTCGCCGGCTCGTTGCAGCTCGGCGGCGCAACGATCGGCGAGATCGGCGATGGTGGGTGGGTCGTCGGTGAGCCACCGCACCTGGAGCCACTTGTGTCGGAGCAGATCGGCGCGGGGATGGTCGACCGGGTAGGGCTTGGGGACCCGCTTGTAGCCCTCCCCCACCACCTCGGCGCCCGTCGCCGCGACGAGGGTCTCGATGGCGTGGGCGATGGCGGCGCCGTCGGCGGCATCGATCACCTCCCGCCACCGATCGGCGCTTGCGGGGGCGCAGCCCGAGGCGAAGCCGAGGTCGGTGGGGGCGATGCGGACGAACAACGTGGGGGCGTGGCGCTTCTGGTCACCCTCCCAGAACCGGAGAAGGATCGTGTCCCGGTAGGGGCTGGCATCGGGGTTGAAGCGGAGGTCGTTGTTCACCGGCGCGATCGACCCGTTGACCTTGGCGGCCCAGGTGATCCCCGGCGAGATCCGCTCGGCGAGCAACGGGCCGAGCGCCTCGACGAGGGCCTTGGTCGGCTCGGCGAGGAGGCGCTGGTGGTCGGCCTTGGCGGCGGCGAAGCGCTCCTTGTCGTAGGTGGGGAGGGCCTCGAGGAGGGCGATCGCGTCGGCGGTGTACGTGGGCTCCATGGGGCGAACGTATCCCATGACTGCGACGGGTGGAAGGGGGTCGTCGAGGCGTGGGCCGCAGGTGGCGCCGAGCACCACGTGGGGCCCACGCTTCCTCCCGCCACCCCCGCCCACAACCCAGGGTTGCCGAGGGGGCTCGAGGGGCGAAGCGTGGGCTGGGGGTGGCGCCCTGCGCCGCCCCCAGCCCAGGGTTTCGGACGTCGTCTCAGGCGAGTGCCCGTCCGTAGAAGGACCTGGACCAAATCGTCGGGCCTGACTGGGAGGACGGCCGAACCCAGGGTTCCACGGCGCGCCAGCGCGTCACCGAACCCTGGGTTCGCCGTTGACCGACGCTCACAACCCTGGGTTGAGGGCGTCAGGCCGAGGTGGCGATCTCCGCGAACCGGGCCATGCCCTCGTCGAGGGTGGGACGGGACACGTGGTAGCTCGGCACCATGATCCGGTCGACGCCGAGATCGGTCATGACCTCCAGCGCCCGCTCGGGTTCCTCGAGGAACCGACCGGGGTACGACGCCGAGATCTCCAACTCGGCCGGGTCCCGCCCGGCCTCCTCGCAGGCCTGACGCACCAACCCCAGCGTCTGGCCGAGGCCCTCCACCGACTCGGGGCCGGTGTAGAAGCCCGTCCCGTACCGGGCCGCCCGACGGGCGGCGGCCTTCGAGCTGCCACCCACCACGATCGGCACCGACCCCCCGACGGGCTTGGGGTTCGAGCCCACGTCGGAGAACGACACGAACTCGCCGTCGTAGGTGGCGTGGTCGTCGGCCCACAGGGCCGCCATCGCCTCGAGCATCTCGTCGGTGCGGGCGCCGCGGCGGGCGAACGGCACGCCGATCGCCTCGAACTCCTCCTCGAGCCAGCCGACCCCGATGCCGAGCTCCACCCGGCCGCCCGACAACACGTCGAGCGTCGCCACCTCCTTGGCGAACACCACCGGGTTGCGCTGGGGCAGGATCACGACGCCCGTCCCCAGCCGCACCCGCTCGGTCACCGCCGCGACGTAGGTGAGCCACACGATCGGGTCGGGGATGGGGATCGACGGGTTCCCGGGCATCTTCCCGTCGGCCGTGTACGGGTAGGTCGAGTCGTAGGCATGCGGCCAGACGACGTGCTCGACCGTCCAGATCGACTCGAACCCGGCCGCCTCGGCGGCGGTCACCAGCGCCCGCGCCGGACCGGGCTCGACGTAGGGGATCGTGTTGGCGGCGGCGAGGCCGAACTTCACGCCAGGGTCTTCCGAGCCGCCTCGAGGTCCTCGGCGCCGACCCAGCAGGAGTGGAAGCCGTTGGGCACCCGGGTCGGCAGCAGCACCCGACCGACGGGACCGGCCGGCAGGTCCTGGGCGTCGAGGATCAGCAGCTCCGACCGCTCGGTGGCGGCGTCGTAGACGAACGACAGCAGGTAGCCGTCGTCCTCGGCGGTGGCATTGGCGCGAGGGGCGAACGGCGCCTCCGACCCGTAGCGGCCTGCCCCGAACCCGTACCGCTGTTCGGCGCCGGTCTCGAGGTCGTACTTCACGAGTCCGTCGAAGTACATGACCGTGTCCGAGTTGATCGACACGTTGTAGGCGTAGCGGTTCTTCTCGCCCACCAGCGTGGTCGGGATCATCGGGAACTCGGTGTTGCGGTCGTCGAGCGGCGTCTCGGTGGTCGTCCCGGTCGTCAGGTTGAACCGGTACCGGTGCAAGAAGGCGTCGAGCCGCAGGTAGTTGAGGATGTTGGCGAGGGGGCCGTGGAACTCGATCGCCGACGGGCCGGGCATGCGGAACCGGCACACGTCCATGACGATCTCGTCGCCCTCCTCCCAGGCGTTGACCGTGTGATAGATGTAACACGGCTCGGCCTCGAACCACCTGACCTCGGCGCCGTCGCCGTGGCGGGGGATGACCCCGAACCGGGCGGGCGTGTCGGCGAGGAAGGTGAGCCGGTGGCGACCCTGCGCCCACGACACGGGGTCGACGACCAGCGGCAGGTCCATCACGATCGAGTGGTGCTCGGTGATCGCCATGTCGTGGGGCATCCGGGCGCCGGGGATGTCGATCTCGGTGTGGTGCTTGACGATGCCGTCGGCCGAGACGACCCCGTAGGACATGTACGGCGGCACCGGTCCGTAGTCGAAGTAGACGAACTCGCCGGTGCGGGGGTCGACCTTGGCGTGGGCCGAGACCGGCGACTGGCGGGTGCCGCCCCAGTCCTGGCGGCCGATCGTCTCGAGCGTGAACGGGTCGACCGCGTACGGGGCGCCCGACAGGTACCAGAGGGCGGTGAGGCTGCCGTTGTGGAAGAGGACGTCGGTGTTGGCCGTGTCCTTGAGGCGGAGGCGGGTGCCGTCGTCGGGGTTGTCGTCCCGGGGCTCGGCGACGCCGGTCCAGAGCGACCGGCCGGCCTGCTCCTCGGCCGCGAGGCCCTCGGTGCGCACCCACCGGTTGCGGTAGGTGGCGGTGCCGTTCTCGAGGTGGATGCCGTGGAGCATCCCGTCGCCGTCGAACCAGTGGTAGCGGCCCCCGGACGGGTGCTTGGGGTTGGGCCCGTTGCGGACGTAGAGGCCTTCGAGGTCGGACGGGATCTCGCCGACGACCTCGAGGTCGGTGGCGGTGACCTCCTCGTCGACCGGGGCGTAGGGGCCGAGGAGGTAGGGGTTCTCGCCGGCGTCGATGGCGACGTTGAGGGCATCGTTGCCGATCATGGGGGTGGCCTTCCCGAGGAGTCGAACAGTCGTTAGAAATCTAACGACTGTTAGAACGTTCAGTCAAGGGAATCCAGGTGATTCGCTCGGAACAGGCCCGGACCCCTACCCCCGTCGGCGGCTTGCGGCGGCCACCGATCGGCGGCGCAGCCACCCGACCAGGAAGATCCCGCCGATCACCACCGGGAGCACCCAGGTGAACGTGCGGTGGGTGAAGCCGGCGGCGGCCACCTCGTCGGCGATGTCGGCGCCGGTGAACTCGGTCAGCAACAGGACGTGGATGAGCTCGCTCGCCCCGATCCCCCCGGGGATGAACGGGATGAAGTTGGCGATCAGCCCGGCGGCGTAGGTGGCGAAGGCCTGGAACGGGGTCACGACGTCGGGGGTCAGGCCGATGAACCGATACGACAGCACGAAGATCGTCACCATCAGCGCCTGGCCGGCGGCGGCGGCCCCCAGCGCCAGGTGCCAGCGGCTGGCGAGGGTCGTCTGCATGCGCCGGCGCAGCACCTCCGCCTCGTCCGCCAGGCCCTCGATCGTCGAGCGGCCGAACCGGGTGAGCACCCGGTTGTTGAGCCGTTCGAGCACCGACCCCACCCAGCGCACGAACCGGGCGGACGCCACCGACACCCCGAGGAACCCGGCCGTGGCCGCCAACCCCACGGCCGCCACGATGGTGACCGTCACGCCGGTGGGGCCGAGTCGACCCGTCGTCGCCAGCGCCGTCAGGGCGACGGTGGGGATGAGCAGCCGGATGCCGAACCCGAAGATGCCCGAGAGGAAGATCCCGGTGGCAGCGGGGGTGGCGGCCACCCCGGCCTCGGCGTACATGCCGTAGCGAACGGCCAGGTCGATCGGGCTGGGGCCCAGCGAGGCGGTGTTCGACGCCGCCCATGCCCGGTAGCCGGGCCACCAGGCGAGACCCGGCACGAGCGCGGTGTTCACGCTGGCCTCGGCGGCGGTCCAGAGGAGCCCGAGGACGGTGAGGATCGCCACCTCGGCCACCGTCAGGCTGCGAATCGCCTGCCAGACCTCCCCGAAGTCGATGAA
>CAZTLW010000040.1:0-10472 GCA_964614585.1 uncultured Acidimicrobiia bacterium
CCGGGCTCGCCAAGAAGAAGGGCCCGATCAAGGTCCTCGGCAACGGCGACCTCGAGACTGCCCTCACCGTCAAGGTGCACGCTGCCTCGGCCTCGGCCCGCTCGAAGATCGAGTCGGCCGGCGGCACCGTGGAGCTCATCGAGTCCTGAACCGACGACGGGTGCGGGGCAGATTCCCGCACCCGTCTTCGGTACGTGCCCGCCGACCCGTTACCCTCTCCCCCCACACGTCTCGGAGCCACATGCTCGCCGTCTACCGACACATGTTCACGATCCCCGACCTTCGTCGGAAGATCCTGTTCACGCTGTTGCTCTTCGCCGTCTACCGACTCGGCGCCACCATCCCGGTCCCCGGCATCGACCTCGGTCGCCTCAACCAGCTGCGCGAGCAGGCCGAGACCGGCGGCGTGCTCGGCCTCCTCAACCTCTTCTCCGGCGGCGGGCTCGAGAACTTCTCGGTGCTCGGGCTCGGGATCATGCCCTACATCACCGCCGCGATCATCATGCAGCTGTTGGGCGTGGTGATCCCCCGGCTCCAGGCCCTCCAGGAGGAGGGCGATGCCGGGCGCAAGGTCATCACCCAGTGGACGCGGTACCTGACGGTCATCCTCGCCCTCATCCAGTCGACGACGTTGACGTTCCTCGCCGCCCAGGGGTCGACGATCTTCGGCGGCCTGTCGCTGGTGCCGAACTACAACCCGTGGCTGGCGATGCTCATGATCGTGACGATGACCGCCGGTACGGCGTTCGTCATGTGGCTCGGCGAGCTCATCACCGAGCGGGGCGTCGGCAACGGTATGTCGCTGCTGATCTTCGTGTCGATCCTCAGCCAGTTGCCCGGCCAGTACCAGCAGATCTACACGTTCACCGCCGGCGCCGGGAACTGGGAGCGCTTCTCCGTCTTCGTGCTGATCAGCCTGTTCATGGTGGTGGCGATCCTCTACGTCGACCAGGGCCAGCGGCGGATCCCCATCCAGTTCGCCAAGCGGGTTCGGGGTCGCCGGGTCATGGGCGGCCAGTCCACCTACATCCCCCTCAAGGTGAACACCGCCGGGGTCATCCCGGTCATCTTCGCCACCTCCGTGCTCATCTTCCCGGCGTTGCTGGTCACGCTGATTCCCTCCAATGCGGCATGGCTCGAGAACGTGCGGGCGTGGGTCGACCAGAACTTCGGCCAGGGCGGCGGCACGACCTGGACCTACATCCTCGTGCTGTTCGGGCTCATCGTGTTCTTCACCTACTTCTACACGGCGATCCAGTTCGATCCCCAGAAGCAGGCCGACACGATCCAGCGCCAGGGCGGGTTCATCCCCGGTGTCCGGCCCGGTCGCCAGACCGTCGCCCACCTCGAGCACATCCTCAATCGGATCACCCTGCCGGGGGCGGTCTTCCTTGGCGTGATCTCGATCCTGCCGTCGATCTTCTCCAACATCTGGGACATCCCCATCGGGTTCTCCGGCGTGTCGCTGCTCATCGTCGTGGGCGTCGCCCTCCAGACGATGAAGGAGATCGAGTCGCAGCTGACGATGCGGAACTACGAAGGCTTCCTCACCTGACGGTGAGGACGCCAGTACTGAGTACCGAGTACTGAGTACCGAGAAGGGAGGCGCGCCATGAAAATCCTGTTCCTCGGGCCACCGGGTGCCGGCAAGGGCACCCAGGCGGAGGTGGTCGCCGCCCGACTCGGCATCGCCCACGTCTCGACGGGCGACATGTTCCGGGCGCTCGACCCGGCCACCGAGCTCGGGGCCCGCGTCAAGGGGATCATGGAGTCGGGCGAGTTGGTGCCCGACGAGGTCGTCATCGAGATGCTCGAGGCACGGATCTCCGAGCCCGACGCCGCCGACGGCTACATCCTCGACGGCTTCCCCCGGACCCGACCCCAGGCCGAGGCCCTCGACGCCCATCTCGGCGAGGACGGACTCGACCACGTCGTGGTGCTCGAGGTGCCGGACGAGGAACTGGTGACCCGCATCCTCGCCCGGGGCCGCGCCGACGACACCGAGGCGGCGGTCCGGACCCGTCTGGCCGTCTACCACGCCGAGACGGCACCCCTCATCGCCTTCTACGAGCCCCGCGGCATCGTCCACCACATCGACGGCGTCGGGCTCGTCCCCGAGGTCACCGACCGGATCGTCGCCGCCCTCGGCGCGTGAGGGCGGGCGCATGATCACCATCAAGCGGCCCGAGGACTTCGCCCGGATGCGCCGGGCCGGCATCTGCGTCGCCGCGGTGCACGAGGCCACCCGGGAGGCGGCCGCCCCCGGCGTCTCCACCAAGGAGCTCGACGAGATCGCCGCCCGGGTCATCGCCGACCACGGCTGCACCCCCTCCTTCTACGGCTACCTCGGCACCTACCCGGGCCACATCTGCGCCAGCCCCAACTCGGTCATCGTCCACGGGATCCCGGGCGACCACGTCCTCGCCGAGGGGGACCTGCTGTCGATCGACGTGGGCGCCATCTACGAGGGCTACCACGCCGACGCGGCCATCTCCTTCGGTGTCGGCGAGTTGTCACCCGACGCCGAGGGCCTGCTCGAGACGACCCGGCGGGCCATGTGGGCCGGCATCGGCGAGGTCCGACCCGGTGCTCGCATCGGTGACATCGGTGCCGCCGTGGCCGCGGTGGGCGAGGGGGCCGGTTACGGCATCGTCCGCGAGTACGTGGGCCACGGGATCGGCACCAAGATGCACGAGGAGCCCCAGGTGCCCAACTACGGGCGCCGCGGCAAGGGGATGCGACTCCGCACGGGGATGGCCATCTGCATCGAGCCGATGTTCAACCTCGGGGGCGAGGAGACGGCGGTGCTCGACGACGGCTGGACCGTGGTGACGGCCGACGGTTCCTGGTCGTGCCACTGGGAGCACACGGTCGCCCTGACCCCCGACGGCGTCCAGGTGCTCACCGTGCCCGAGGGCGCCCCGACCGACTTGGCAGAGATCCAAGCCCACGTGTAGCATGCCCATTCGGCCGCAAGGCCGCCGTTCTGCATGCCTCGGGCAGGCGGAGATCACCTCTCCCCGCCTCGGCCTGCACGCCAGAAGTCTCGTCCGTTCACCCGGACCGACGCCGCCCCCCGACCGTCGCGGGGCGCCGCCGTGCCGGGCCGACCCGAGGTCAACCCGATGAAGGTGCAGCCTTCGGTGAAGAAGATGTGTGAGAAGTGTCGGATCATCCGGCGGCGAGGCCGCGTCTGGGTGATCTGCGCCAATCCACGACACAAGCAGCGACAGGGGTAGTTCCACGATGGCTCGAATCGCCGGCGTCGACCTCCCGCGTGACAAGCGGTTGGACATCGCCTTGACGTACATCTACGGGGTGGGGCGCAGCCGTGCCTCCCAGGTCGCCGTCGACCTCGAAATCGACGGCGCCACGAAGGTCCGGGATCTCACCGACGACGAGGTGACCCGGATCCGTCGGTACATCGACCAGAACTACGAGGTCGAGGGCGACCTGCGCCGCGACGTGAGCCAGAACGTCCGCCGCAAGATGGAGATCGGCTCCTACCAGGGCCTCCGCCATCGACGCGGCCTCCCGGTCCGCGGCCAGCGGACCCACACCAACGCCCGCACCCGCAAGGGCAAGAAGTCCCCCATCGCCGGCAAGAAGAAGGCTGTCAAGTAATGGCTGAGCAGCAGCGCCAGCGCGTCCGCCGTCGGGAGCGCAAGAACATCGCCCACGGCGTCGCCCACATCAAGGCGAGCTTCAACAACACGATCGTCACCATCTCCGACGTCAACGGCAACACCGTCTGCTGGACGTCCGGTGGGTCGGTCGGCTTCAAGGGCTCTCGCAAGTCCACTCCCTACGCGGCCCAGGTGGCCGCCGAGGAGGCGGCCCGCCGCGCCGGCGAGCACGGCATCCGCAAGCTCGACGTCATCGTGTCCGGCACCGGCTCGGGCCGCGACACCGCCGTCCGCACGTTGCAGAACATGGGGATGGAGGTGACCGGGGTGCGCGACATCACCCCGATCCCGCACAACGGCTGTCGTCCGCCCAAGCGTCGGAGGGGTTGACCCATGGCCCGCTACACCGGTCCCACCTGCAAGGCGTGCCGCCGGGCGCGCACGCCGCTGTGCCAGTCGAAGAAGTGCGCCGCCGACACCCGGCCCTACCCGCCGGGCGAGCACGGCCGTGGCCGCATCCGCGAGTCGGACTACCAGATCCAGCTCCGCGAGAAGCAGAAGCTCCGCTACATGTACGGCGTCCTCGAGCGCCAGTTCCGCCGCTATTACCAGGAGGCGGCGCGCCAGACCGGCATCACCGGAGAGAACCTCCTGCGCCTGCTCGAGTCCCGGCTCGACAACGTCGTGTACCGGTCCACCTTCGCCGCCACCCGACCCCAGGCCCGCCAGCTCGTCAACCACGGGCACCTCACGGTGAATGGCCGCCGGGTCGACATCCCCTCGTACCGCGTCCGTCCCGGCGACGTGGTCGAGTTGAAGGAGTCCAGCCGGAACCTGATCATCGTCCAGCACAGCCACGACACGGCCGAGATCGTCGTGCCCGAGTGGCTGTCGGTCGACTTCGACGAGCGCCGGATCACCGTGTCCGATCTCCCCAGCCGGGGCCAGATCGACACGCCGATCCAGGAACAGCTCATCGTCGAGCTCTACTCGAAGTGAGGTAGCACGGATGCTCATCGTCCAACGTCCGCAGATCGCCGAGGAGCCCATCTCCGACACTCGGGCCCGCTTCATCGTGGAGCCGCTCGAACCGGGGTTCGGCTACACGCTCGGCAACACCCTGCGACGCACCCTGTTGTCCCGGATCCCGGGGGCTGCCATCACCTCCGTCCGCATCGAGGGCGTCGCCCACGAGTTCGACACCGTCGAGGGCGTCGTGGAGGACGTCGTCGACCTCATCCTCAACCTCAAGCAGGTCGTGCTCGCCGTCGAGACCAACGAGGCGCAGGTCATCTACCTGTCGGCCTCGGGTGCCGGCGAGGTGACCGCGTCCCAGCTGCGCACCCCGGCCGGGGTGGAGGTCGTCAACGGCGACCTCCACATCGCCACGCTCTCGTCCGGCGCCAACCTCGAGATGGAGCTCACCGTGGCCGGCGGCGTCGGCTACCGCGCCGCCCAGTCGGCCGGGGACCAGATCGGCTCGATCCCGATCGACGCGGTCTTCTCGCCCGTGCGGACGGTCGCCTACACCGTCGAGCCGACCCAGGTCGGGATGATGACGAACTACGACAAGCTGGTCCTCGACATCGAGACCGACGGGTCGCTCACGCCCGCCGAGGCCGTCTCGTCGGCCGGCAAGACCCTCCGCGAGCTCATGGGCCTCTTCGCCGACCTCGGCGAGGGTGTCGGCCTCGAGCTCGGCGACGTGGAGGTGGAGGAGATGGGCTCGCCCGACCTCGACCTGCCCATCGAGGCCCTCGACCTGTCGGAGCGTCCTCGCAACTGCCTGCGTCGTGCCCAGATCAAGACCGTGGGCGAGCTCGTCACCAAGTCCGAGGACGATCTCCTCAACATCACGAACTTCGGCCAGAAGAGCCTCGAGGAGGTCTCGGCGAAGCTCGACGAGCTCGGCCTGTCGCTCGACTCGGGCGGCGTCTGATGCAGCCGACGAAGGGCAAGCGTCTCGGCGGGTCGCCGTCGCACCAGAAGGCGATGCTCGCCAACCTGGCCGCCGACCTCTTCGAGCACGAGCGAATCACCACGACCCTCGCCAAGGCGAAGGCGGCTCGGCCCTACGCCGAGCAGCTCATCACCAAGGCCAAGTCGGGCACGCTGCACGACCGGCGTCAGGTGCACCGCTCGATCGACGACAAGGAAGTCGTCACCAAGCTGTTCGACGAGATCGGTCCTCGCTATGCCGAGCGGCCGGGCGGGTACACCCGGATCGTGAAGGTCGGCCCTCGGCGCGGCGACAACGCCGAGATGGCCATCCTCGAACTCGTCTAGCGACGGTCGGCGCCACCGGCGCCGACCGTCTCCTCGGGGCCCCGGCGAGCACGGACGCCGGGGCCCCCGCACGTCGTGGCGAACCCAGGGTTCACACCTGCGCTGGTTTGGCAACCCAGGGTTCACACCTGCGCTGGTTTGGCAACCCAGGGTTCACACCTGCGGAAATGGGGTTCTCAGCCCACGGAAGGGCCGGGCCCTACGATCGGCGGGTGGATCTCGTCGACCTCATCCATACCCATCGGCCGGCCGACCCCGCCGAAGCCGGCCACCTCGCCGCCATCCAGGGGTTGGTCGTCATGGCCTGTGCCGATGCACGCTGTCGCACCCACTACGACCCCGGGCACCTGACCGCCTCGGCCTTCGTCCTCTCTCCGGACCGGTCCCGCGTCCTCCTCATCCACCACGAGAAGCTCGGGATCTGGGTGCAACCGGGCGGACACCTCGAGCCGATCGATGAATCGATCGAAGCCGCCGCCCGACGGGAGGTCGCCGAGGAGGTGGGCCTAGCCGATCTCGAGTCGCTCGGTCTCATCGACGTCGATGTCCACGTCATTCCGGCCCGGGGGGACGAGCCGGAGCACGAGCACCACGACCTACGGTTCGGGTTCGTGGCCTCGACCGAGGCGATCATGGTCGGTGACGGGGTGCGCGACGCACGGTGGGTCCCGATCGACGACCTCGACGGTCTGGCCGTCGACGACGGCGTTCGTCGCGCCGTGGCGAAGCTCCGTTCCGTGGGCTGACAACCTCATTTGCGCAGGTGTGAACCCTGGGTTCGCCGCTAGATGCGGCGGAGGCTCACGCCCTCGACCCGGTGGTCGGGGCCCTTGCGGAGGATCAGGTCGGCTCGCTCGCGCGTGGGGGCGATGTTCTGGGCCAGGTTGGGGCCGTTGATCGTGTCCCAGATCATCTCGGCCGTCGCCCGGGCCTCGTCGTCGGTGAGGTCGGCGTACTTGTGGAAGTAGGCGGTCGGGTCCCGGAACGCCGAGTCCCGCAGGGTCAGGAATCGGTCGATGTACCACCGGCGTACGTGGGCGGGTTCGGCATCGACGTACACGCCGAAGTCGATGAAGTCCGAGACCATGAGCTCGGGCCCCGGCTGGAGGACGTTGAGCCCCTCGATCACCACGATGTCGGCCTCCTCGACCACCCGGGTCTCCCCGGGCACGATGTCGTAGGCGTGGTGCGAGTAGATGGGTGCCTCCACCGCCGGCTCCCCCGACTTCAACTCCTCGAGGAAGCGGAGCAGCCCCCGGGTGTCGTAGGACTCGGGGAAACCCTTGCGGTCCATGAGCCCTCGGGAGGCCAACTCGTCGTTGGGACGGAGGAACCCGTCGGTGGGCACCAGCGCCACCCGCGGATGGTCCGGCCATCGCCGCAGCAGCTCGGTGAGGATGCGCGACGACGTGGACTTGCCGACCGCCACCGACCCAGCCACCGCCACCACGTAGGGCACCTTCTCGACCGGCTTGCCCAGGAACGTGTCGGTGACCCGGTAGAGGCCCTGGGAGGCCGACACGTAGAGGTTCAACAGTCGGGAGAGCGGTAGGTACACCTCCTCGACGTCGGCGATCGACAGCTGCTCGTTGATGCCCCGCAGCCCGTCGATGTCGTCGCCCGACAGGGTCATCGGCGTGGAGGCCCGCAGCCGTGACCACTCGGCGCGGGAGAACGACAGATAGCGGCGGGACGTCACGAGCGGGCAGGCTAGGCCCCGGACCTGCCCTGTCCACACTCATGGGGCCCGGTTACCCTTGCCGGCCATGCAGCGCATCGCTCGCAACGCCGCTCGAGCCCTCCGCCTCGACCGCAACCTCTACTCCTCGCTCCTCTTCGACTCGGCCGCCACCGCCGACGCCGTCCTCATCGTCGCCGTCATCGGCGCCGTGCCCGGCCTCCTCGGCCTCCTGCGGGGGTGGGTCTCCCCACTCGGGGCGACCGGCCTCGTCCTCTCCCAGGTCATCGGCTACCTGATCGGGTGGCTCGTCGCCGCCGGCATCCTCCACCTGCTCTCGACCCGGGTCTTCGGCGGGTTCGGACGCTTCCAGGCCGGGGTGGCCCTCGCCGGCTACGCCTACGTCCCCATCGTCTTCGTCGCCGTGCTCGGGCCGATCCTCGCCAACCCCTTCGACGGGGTCTTCAGCCTCTTCGAGCTGCTGCTCCGACTGGCCGGGATGGTCTGGTTCGCGGCGGGCCTCGCCCGGGTCGCCGACGTCGCCTACGACGTGGCCCCGGATCGGCGTTACCTCGCGGCCGGCTTGGCCGTGCTCGGGTGGTGGGTCATCACCACCATCCTCCTGTGACCACGGTCCGTCTCGACCTCGCCTACGACGGCACCGACTTCCACGGCTGGGCCCGCCAGCCCGAGCTCCGCACCGTCCAGGGGGAGCTCGAGGCAGCCCTCGCCACCGTCCTCGGCCGTTCGGTCGACACCGTCGTGGCCGGCCGTACCGATGCCGGTGTCCACGCCCGCCACCAGGTCGTGTCGATCGAGTTCCCCGAATCGCCCGACCCCGACCGCCTCCAGCGGTCGCTTCGCCGACTCCTCCCCGCCGACGTTGCCCTTTGGCGGGTGGCCCCGGCCCCCGACGGCTTCAGCGCCCGGTTCGACGCCGTCTCGCGGGCCTACCGCTACCACCTCGACGTCGGCCCGGTCGCCGACCCCGCCCGTCGGCGCCACGCCTGGCACGTGCCCCACGCCCTCGACCTCGCCGCCATGGCCGAGGCAGCCGCCGCCCTTCGTGGGGAGCACGACTTCGCCTCCTTCTGTCGGCGGGCGGAGGGCCGCACGACGGTGCGAGAGGTGCTCGCCGCCGATTGGACGGCGGACGACGACCGACGGGTCCGTTTCGACGTGGTCGGGTCGGCGTTCTGCCACCAGCAGGTGCGGTCCATGGTCGCCTGGCTCGTGGAGGTCGGCCGGGGACGGGTGGCGGCCGCCGACACCGCCGCCGTGCTCGCGGCCCGGGATCGTGCCGCCGCCAGGGGGGCGGCGCCGGCGCACGGGCTGACCCTGTGGGAGGTCCGCCATCGCCCCGAGCTTGCCGAGCCCCCGGACCTGCCGTAACATTGCCGCTTGGCCTCATGCGAGGCCGTTTCCCACGCCTGCACGACCCCCGGCCGACTCCCCCGTGCCCGCCGGGCCCACGAGGACACACCGTGAAGCTTCAGAAGACCCACACGCCCACCCCCGCCGACGTCGAGCGCCGTTGGTGGGTCGTGGACGCCGAGGGCCTGCCCCTCGGGCGCCTCGCCTCCGAGGTCGCCGCCATTCTCCGCGGCAAGCACAAGCCGACCTATGCCCCTCACCTCGACACCGGCGACCACGTCATCGTGGTCAACGCCGCCAAGGTGGCCGTCTCGTCGGACAAGAGCCGCACCAAGATCTACTACCGCCACTCCGGGTTCCCGGGCGGGCTCAAGGCCGAGTCCTTCGAGGCGCTGCGCGAACGCCGGCCCGAGGTGATCGTCGAGCGGGCCGTCCGCGGCATGCTCCCCAAGAACCGCCTCGGCCGTCAGATGGGCCGCAAGTTGAAGGTCTACGCCGGCCCCGACCACCCCCATCAGGCCCAGAAGCCCGAGCCCCACGCCCTCGACCTCAAGAAGGTGGACAACCGATGACCATGCCACTCGTCCAGAGCACCGGCCGACGCAAGTCGTCCGTCGCCCGGGTCCGCCTCTACGAGGGCACCGGCCGGGTGTTGCTCAACGACCGACCCATCGAGGACTTCTTCCCGACCATGGCCCAGCGGATCCGCGTCCTGGAGCCGCTGCGGGTGGCCCAGATCGAGGGTCGCTACGACGTCATCGCCACCGTCGAGGGTGGCGGCACGACCGGCCAGGCCGACGCCATGCGGCTCGGTATCGCCCGGGCGCTGATCGAGGTGGAGCCCGAGCTCCGACCCACCCTGAAGAAGGCGGGCCTCCTGACCCGTGACCCTCGGAAGGTCGAGCGCAAGAAGTACGGCCTGAAGAAGGCCCGTCGGGCGCCGCAGTACACCAAGCGCTGAGGGCCCCCATGGGCGATCGGCTGTTCGGCACCGATGGTGTCCGCGGGGTTGCCAACCGCGACCTCACCGCCGACCTGGCGATGGCCCTCGGGCGGGCGGCGGCCGAGCCGCTGACCGTCGGGCCCGTCCTCGTCGGCCGTGACACCCGCCGGTCCGGGGCCATGCTGTCGGCCGCATTCTCGGCGGGCGTCCACTCCGTCGGCATCGACACCGTGGACGTCGGCGTGCTCCCGTCCGGTGGCATAGCCCGGCTCGTCGCCGTGTCCGGCGCGGTGCTTGGTGCCGTCATCACCGCCTCCCACAACCCGGCTCCCGACAACGGCATCAAGCTGCTCGACGGTCGAGGTTTCAAGCTGTCGGACGCGGCCGAGGACGAGATCCAGGACCGCCTCGAGCGGGGGATGCCCTGGAAGGCACCCATCGGCCACGAGGTCGGCACCGCCTTCCCCGACGCCGATGCCGAGCACCGGTACCTCGACCTCCTCGCCGACGGCTTCCCGTACTCGCTCCGGGGCCTCTCGGTGACGCTCGACTGCGCCAACGGGGC
>CAZTLW010000040.1:10572-17057 GCA_964614585.1 uncultured Acidimicrobiia bacterium
GTCATCGCCCGCCACCTCCACGACCAGCACCGGCTGCCGCACGACACGGTGGTGGCGACGGTCATGTCCAACCTCGGGTTCCGCAAGGCCATGAACGGTCTCGGGATCCGGGTCGCCGAGACCCGGGTCGGGGACCGCTACGTCCTCGCCGCGATGCGCGAGTTGGGAGCCACTGTGGGAGGCGAGCAGTCGGGCCATGTCATCTTCGCGGACCAGGCGCCGACCGGCGACGGGCTGCTCACCGCCCTGCGGCTCATGGAGGTCATCGCGGCCACCGGCAAGCCCCTCTCCGAACTGCGCGAGGTGATGACGACCTACCCGCAGGTGCTCCGCAACGTGCGGGTCGCCGACACGACCGCCCTCAATGACGCGATGGCGGTGTGGGACGAGGTCGCCCGTGTCGACGAGCAGTTGGGCAGCGACGGCCGGGTGCTCGTGCGGGCGTCGGGCACCGAGCCGGTGGTCCGAGTCATGGTCGAGGCGGCCGACGACGACACCGCCCACGTGCTCGTCGGTCGCATCTGCGACGTGGTGCGCGCCGAACTGGGCTAGGTCCTCGCGAACCTTGGGCTGTAGGTGGTGCTGGACGCCCGCTCCGGCCCACGGAACGCTCCGCCCGCCCCCTGGCCAACCCTGGGTTGCTGTGGGGGTTCGGTTCGGTGGGGGAGCCGGTACGCTGCTCGACACAACCGAGGACCCACCCACCTTCGAGCGCCAGGCCCCGGATCACCGGGGTGACGAGGCAGCGGGAGCATCGAATCATTCGGCGGATGCCCGCTCGGCCCACCCGAGGTCGTGACGATGGGGAGCAAAGCCCGGGAGCGATCCCGGAACAGAGGCCCCACCGGACCGGGAGCACGGACGGTTCCGTCCGTGGCGCCAGCCCGGGTCCTCCTGGACCAAGGAGACCACCCATGTGTGGCATCGTCGGTTACGTGGGCCCCAAGGTGGCTCGCGACGTCATCGTCCCCGGCCTCGAGCGCCTCGAGTACCGCGGCTACGACTCGGCTGGTGTCGCCGTCCTCGACGGCGACACCATCGTCGTCGAGCGGCGGGCGGGCCGGATCGAGGTGCTGAAGGAGGCCATGGCCGGCCGCTTCACCAGCGTCCACGCCGGGATCGGGCACACTCGCTGGGCCACCCATGGCCCGCCCACCGAGGCCAACGCCCACCCCCACGTCGACTGCACCGGCACCGTCGCCGTCGTGCACAACGGCATCATCGAGAACCACACTGCCCTCCGAGACGAGCTCGTCGCCGCCGGCCACGAGTTCCGCTCCGAGACCGACACCGAGGTCATCGCCCACCTCATCGAGTCGATGGCCGACCGGCCGCTCGAGGCGGCGGTGGCCGACGTCATGCGCCGGGCCGAGGGGGCGCTGGCCATCGCCGTCGTCCGCACCGACCTCCCCGACGTGATCGTCGCCGCCCGCCGTGGCAGCCCGCTCGTCGTCGGCATCGGCGACGGTGAGGGCTTCGTCGCCTCCGACATCCCCGCCATCCTCGAGCACACCCGCGACGTCGTCATCGTGGACGACGACCGGGTGGCTTTGATCGCCACCACGGGCGTCACCATCACCGACCTCGATGGCAACGAGGTCGAGCCGGAGCGGCGGACCGTCGACTGGGACCTCGAGGCGGCCGAGAAGGGCGGCTTCCCCGACTTCATGCTGAAGGAGATCTGGGAGCAACCGACGGCGATCCGCGACACGCTGCGTGGACGACTCGATCCGATCGGCCGGGTCGTGCTCCCCGAGCTGGGGCTCGGTGGCCGGGCCGCCCGGTCGTTCGACAAGGTGTTCGTCGTCGCCTGTGGTACCAGCTACCACGCGGCGATGATGGCCAAGTACGCCATCGAGCGATGGACCCGGCTGCCGGTCGAGATCGACATCGCCAGCGAGTTCCGGTACCGGGACCCGGTGCTCGACGAGCACACGCTTGTCGTCGGCATCAGCCAGTCGGGGGAGACCGCCGACACCCTCGCCGCCATCCGCTACGCCCGAGCCCAGGGGGCGTTCGTCGTCGGGGTCAGCAATGTCGTCGACTCGTCGCTCGCCCGTGACTCCGACGCGGTCCTCTACACGCGGTCGGGTCCCGAGATCGGAGTGGCGGCGACCAAGACGTTCATCGCCCAGTTGGTCGCCCTCCAGTTGCTGGCACTGTTCCTGGCCCAGGAACGCGGGTCGGCGTCGGCCGGCCGGGTCGTCGGCCTCGTCGAGGCGCTGGCGGAGCTTCCCGAGCAGGTGGAGGAGATCCTCGGGCGCTCGGACGCGTTGGGCGTCCTCGCCGAGCAATGGCGGGACGTCGACGACTTCTTCTTCCTCGGTCGGGGCGTGTCGTGTGCCACCGCCGCCGAGGGGGCCCTCAAGCTCAAGGAGATCTCCTACGCCCGAGCCGAGTACTACCCGGCCGGCGAGATGAAGCACGGCCCGATCGCCCTCATCGACGACTCGGTCGTGGTCGTGGGGGTGATCCCCGACGGCGACCTGCATGCCAAGTCGCTCGCCAACATGGAGGAGATGCGGGCGCGGGGCGCCACCACCTTCCTGGTCCTCACCGACGGCGACGACGAGGGGGCGGCGTTGGCCGACCATGCCGTGTTCGTCCCCGACACCGAGGAACTGCTGAGCCCGGTGCTGGCGGTCGTCCCGCTGCAGTTGCTGTCCTACCGGATCGCCAAGGCCCGCGGCCTCGACGTCGACAAGCCGAGGAACCTGGCCAAGACGGTGACGGTCGAATAGGTGCCTGCCGCCTGACGGCGGCAGTACTGAGTACCGAGTATCGAGTACTGAGATCCCTTGGCCGGTGTCTCGGTACTTCGTACTCGGTACTCGATACCGCCGGCCGACGACCCGTAGGGTTGGCGGATGGCCATCATGGGCATCGGGCAGGACCTCACCGAGATCCATCGCGTCGAGCGGTTGCTCGAGAAGTACCCGCGCTTCGCCGAGCGGTGCTTCACGCCCCATGAGCAGGCGTACGCCGCCCGGTTCGGCAGGCCCGGCCGCCGCTACGCCGCCCGGTTCGCCGGCAAGGAGGCCGTGATGAAGGCCCTCGGCACCGGCTATCGCCGGATCCGATGGCGGGACATCGAGATCACTGGCGGGGGACGACCGACCGTGCGCCTGAGGGGGACGGCGTTGGCCCGGGCCGAGTTGCTGAACGTCAACGAGGTCCACGTCTCGATCACCCACACCGATGACACCGCAATGGTCCTGGCGATCGCCGAGGGCCGACCCCCCGGCTGAGCGCGGCACGCCGCCTAAAGCAGGTCCGGCAAACGGCCGATTCCCCCGGTTGAACACCAGTAGGGGGATCGTCGGGTGCGACGACGCGAGCACATCACCATCTCGACCGACCAGCCGTGCTGTGACGGTGTCGTCATCGAGGTGCGGCCGCGTCGCCAGCGATGGAACGGTCGCTCGAGGCCTGCGGTGCGGATGCACCACGTGCTGCTCCTCCTGGCCCTCACCGCCGTCGTGGCGATCCCGCTCACCAGCGACGTCGTCGGCCTGGCCGAGTCGACGTGGATGGCCTTCATGCTCGCCGGCGCCATCGCCATGTGGATCGGCACCTCCTGGGGACCGGTCACCGGCGCGGTGGGCTTCATAGCCTTCTCCGGGGCGCTCATCTGGCACGCGTCCGAGTTCGGCACGCCGCTGCAACTGCCGGAGGCGCTCCTGCTCACCGGCCTGCTCGCCATCGCCCAGATGCTCTTCTCACGTGGGATGGAGTTGGTGATCGGGTTCGGGTTCGGATTGCTGTTCTTCATCGGGGCCTTCGCGGCGGGGAGCATGGGGGACACCGTCTCGATCCCGGTGGCGCTCGCCCTCGTGTCCGCGTTCGTGGCCGCTGCCTGGACCGTGGCCTCCCTCGTCCGTCGCGAGCGGGACACCCGGGACCAGTACCAGAACCTCGTACGGACAGCCCCCATCGCCATGTTCGACTTCGACCTGTCGGGTCTGGCCGAGATGGTCGAGTCGATCCGCGCCCAGCAGGTCGAGCGGCTCTGCGAGCACCTCCTCTCCGACCCACTCGTACTGCGGGAGGCCGTCGGTGGCGCCCGGATCCGGTCGTCGAACCGCGCCGCCGCCGAGCTGTTCGAGATCGAGGACGGGCTCCCGGCCTTCGTGGACGAGGCGATCGGCCTCTCGAACCCGATGACGGTTCCCCTGGTCCAGCAGGTGCTCGTCTCCATCTGGGACCACCAGTCCTCGCTGGAGATGGAGCTGACCGCGGAGACGACCTCGGGGCGCCGCATGCACCTCCTCTGCGCCGTCTCGCTGCCGACCGGCGGTCCCAAGGCTCTCCGGCACGCCCCCGCCTCGGCCGTCGACCTCACCCGTCAGAAGGTGCTGGAGGAGGACCTCCATGACCAGCTGGCCGAGCGGGACCGTTTCGTCGCCTCGATCAGCCACGAGCTCCGCACACCACTCACCACCGTGCTGGGACTCGGCCAGTCGTTGCTCGATCAGCCGGACCTGCCCGGTGACGAGCTGGCCGAGATCCTCCGAGTCATGGTGCGGGAGGGCCAGGACCTCGCCCACATCGTGGAGGACCTGCTCGTGGGTGCCCGACTCGAGCTCGGGCCCCTCGACATCGTGACCCAGGAGGTGGCGATCGCCGAGGAGGTCGACCGGCTGGTGTCATCGCTCGAGATCGACGTCGGCGAGCGGCGGGTGGACGAACACCTGGTCGTGCTCGGCAACAAGGTCCGGTTCCGCCAGATCCTCCGCAACATCCTCACCAACGCCGAGAAGTACGGTGGTGCACGGGTCCGCATCATCACCGGCCAGACGCCGGACGCCGGCTACGTCGACGTCCGCGACGACGGCGACGCCATCCCCGAGACGCTGCGGGCTCGGATGTTCGAGCCCTACCAGCGCCTCCACAGCCAGCCGGGCACCACCGATTCGGTCGGTCTCGGCCTGGCCGTCTCCCGCAGCCTCGCCCGGGCCATGGGCGGCGACCTCGAGTACGCCCACGACGGGCTCGAGAGCATCTTCCGGGTGTCGTTGCCGTTGGCCGACGTGGCTGCGGCTCGCCAGGACGTGCCCGCTGCGGTCGGTCGCTGACGCACCGGTAGCGTCGTCGGCATGCAGCCCATCCTGACCCCGGAGGAGGCCTCCTCACTCGACGACGCCGCCGACGCACCCGTCGGCGAACTCATGGAGCGCGCCGGCCTGGCCGTGGCCCTCGTCGTCTCCGGCCTCGGCCTCGGCTACGGGCACCGCGTGACCGTTCTGGCCGGTCCCGGCAACAACGGCGGCGATGGGTGGGTCGCGGCCCGCCACCTCGCTGCCCGGGGCATCGCCGTTCGCGTCCTGTCCCTCGCGGATCCCCGCAGTGGCGCCGCGGTCGCCGCCGCCGAGGCCGCGGCGGCGAGCGGGATCCCGGGCGCCCCCTGGCACGGACCGGACGGTTGGGAGGACCTCGTGGTCGATGCCGTCTTCGGGGCCGGCTTCCGTGGGCCGCTCCCCCAGGAGGTGCAGGCGTGGGTGTCGGCTCGTCCGCCGGTCGTCGCCGTCGACCTGCCGAGTGGGCTGGCCGGTCGGACCGGCGAGCGGCTGCCGACCTGCTTCGAGGCCGACACCACTGTGACGTTCGGCGCGCTCAAGCGTGGCCACGTCCTCGGGGTGGGCCCGGACGTGTGCGGTGACGTCAGGGTGGTGGACATCGGCCTGCCCGAGCCCGTGACCGGCTGGTGGCTCATGGAGGACGCGGACGTGGACCTCCCGGTCCGCGACCGCATCACCCACAAGTGGCGCGTCGGCGGCGTGGCCGTCGTCGGGGGGGCGCCCGGCATGGCGGGCGCCCCGGTGTTGGCCGCCCGTGGCGCCCTCGCCTTCGGTGCCGGGGCAGCCCTCGTCGCCCGTCCCCCCGGTCTCCCGGGGATCCCCCCGGGAGCGCTGTTGACCGCCGAGTTCGGGTCCGGCCCGGCGCTGGGCCCCGATGACGCCCCCGCGGTGTTGGATCTGGCGGATCGGTGGTCGACGCTCGTGCTCGGCCCCGGGCTCGGGTCCGGCGGACCCGGACTGGCCCGGTCGGTGGCGGACCGCTGGTCGGGTCCCCTGGTGATGGACGCCGATGCTCTCGACCCCTCGATCGCCACCGCCAGCCATCGTCGATCCGTGCCGATGCTGCTGACCCCCCACGCAGGCGAGTTCGAGCGACTGACGGGCCGTGCCGCCGACCCGGGGGCCGCCGAGGCCTTCGCCCGGGAGGCGGGCGCCGTCGTGTTGCTGAAGGGCAACCCCACCATCGTCACCGACGGCGTCGAGACCTGGGTGGTCGATGCCGGCGGTCCGGAGCTGGCCACCATCGGCACCGGCGACGTCCTCGCCGGGATGGCGGGTGCCCTCCTCGCCCGCGGCCTCGATCCTCTCACCGCCGGTCGCACGGCCGCCCATCTCCATGGACGGGCCGGCGCCCACCTCGCCGCCCGCCGCACGGTGACCGCCGATGCATTGGTCGACGAGGTGGCG
>CAZTLW010000041.1:0-16931 GCA_964614585.1 uncultured Acidimicrobiia bacterium
TACACCACCCCCGAAGGGATCGACATCGTACCCCAGGCGATGGGGTAGCCCAAGACTCGTCAGCCGCCGGCGGCGAGACCGGCGAGCGCGCGGATCGCGTCGGCGGGCAACTGCCCGGTCGCCCGGGTCACGATCTCCCCGTCGGGCCCGATGACGGCCCAGGCGGGGAACGCGGCGAGGCCGTAGGCCCGCAGCACGGTGGTCTCGGCGTCGTCCATGACGACGGCGCCGGTCCAGCCTTCGCGATCGAGCCACGCGGCGGGTGGGAACTCGGCGCGGGTGGAGTTGGACGACGTGGGCACCGCCACGACCGGGACGCCGTCGATGGTGTCGCCGCCGGCCATGAGGTCGACGAGGACCGGCACCTCTGCCTGGCAGTTGGGGCACCAGTGGGCGAGGAAGACGACGAGTTGCGATCCTGCGCCACCCACCGTGGACGGCTCCCCGTTCCAGTCGGTGCCGGAGACGAGCGGCGCCGGCTGCCCGGCGGCGGGGTCGAACTCGGCCACGCCGCCGCCCGAGGGATCGAGGAGCGGAAGGGGATCGCCGTCGATGGTGACCTCGCCGAAGGCCGGCACCTCGAAGTCGGAGCCCGAGGCGGTGCCCGAGGTGCCGCCGGAGGCGATCGCCCACACGAACAGGGCGACGACCACGACGACGCCGAGGCCGATCCAGAGGAACGGCGCCCGGTTGGTCGAGGATGCTGACTTCGTGCTCATGTCTCGTCTCCCGTCAGGCGGTGGGCGATGAAGCACGCCGCCGCGATCAGTATGAAGCTCCCCAGCGCCATCACGGGGATGGACACGAACCCGAGGACGTCGACGTACTTGGCGCTGCAGGGCACGTCGGCCCGGCACACCGGCGACTCGAACCACCTCGTGTTCTGGTCCAGGATGTGGACGACGCTGATGACGGCGCCAACGGTAGCGAGGGTGCCCATGTAGGGGAGGACCCCCCGGTCCCGCCGGCGAATCAGGGCCAGGATCCCGATGACCGCCGCGGAGTACATGAAGATGCGCTGGTACCAGCAGAGCGCGCACGGGATGCGCTCGAACACCTCCGAGTAGACCAGGCTGCCGACCGTTGCCCCCGTGGCGACGAGCGTGGCCAGCGGCAGCAGCAGCGGCCCTACGGACCGGCCGAGCCCGCGGAGGTCGACCAGCGCCCACACGACGAGCCCGATGCCGGCCACGCCACCGGCGACCGTGAGCGCGGCGAAGAAGCGATCCAGGACCTCGATGTCCATGCGGCCTACTCCAGGTTGGCGTGGGTCTCGTCGACGAGGTGGTCGACCACCGCCACGAGCGCGTCCCGATGGGCGGCGCCGCCGGCGACGGCCGCAGCGTAGACCTCGCGCTGGCGGTCACTGCTGGTCCCGCGCTCGATGATGTCGGCGATCCGTACGACCTCGTCGACGCAGCCGAGTGCCTCGGCGTCGGGCATGACGAGCTCGACCACCTCGGTCATGAGGTCGCGGTAGGGGCGCAACTCGTTCCAACCGAAGTCGATGAGGGTCAGCTCGTCGATGGGGTAGCGCTGGGACCGCCACACGTTCTCCTCGATGAGGAACGGCTCGTAGATGCGCCAGCGCTGGTTCTCCACCCGTCGCCGCCAGAGCATCCGGAGCAAGGACGCGTAGGTGGCGGCGATCGTGAGGGCGTCCTCCATGTTCGGGCACACGTCGCAGGCCCGGAACTCGACGGTGGGGTAGCGGGCGGAAGGGCGGATCTCCCACCAGATCTTGGTGGCGTCCTCGATGACGCCGGGCCCCGTCAGTGCCCCGACGTGGCGCTCGTAGTCCGACCAGGTGGCGAAGCGGGGTGGGATCCCCGTCCGGGGCATCGCCTTGAAGACCGACTTGCGGTAGCTCTGCATGCCGGTGTCGTCGCCGTCCCAGAACGGCGACGAGGTGGAGAGGGCGACGAGGTGGGGGATGAAGTAGCTCACCTGGCTCATGAGGTCGAGCCGCAGGTCGGCATCGTCGATGCCGACGTGCACGTGCATGCCGCCGATGAGCAGGTGGGCGAGGACCGCGCCCATGTCGGCCGCCAGCGCCTCGTATCGCTCCCGGGGGGTGGGCAGTTGCTCCCGCCAGTGCCCGAAGGGATGGGTCGAGGCGGCGATGATCGCCAAGCCCTCCCGCTCGGCGCTGTCGGCCACGACCGAACGGGCCTGTCGCAGCTCCTGGCGAGCCTCCTCGACGCAGTCGGTGACGGCGGTGCCGATCTCGATCTGCGACCGCATGAACTCGGGGGCCACCCGGTCCCCGAGTGCCGCCTGACACGCCTCCAGGATGGTTCCGGGTGGATCCGCCACCAGCCCGCGGGTCTGCCGGTCGACGAGCAGGTACTCCTCCTCGATGCCCATCGTGAAGGCCGGGCGGGGGATCGGCATCGAGCCAGCCTACGCGGCAGGGCCCGTCGGTGCCCGGCACGCGTAACCTCGGCCTCTGGAGGTGATCGACGATGCGTGTGCTCGTGGTGTACGGATCGAAGATGGGCGGCACCGCCGAACTGGCGGCCTGGATCGTCGAGGAGTTGGAGGAGGCCGGCTTCGAAGCCGATCTCGAGGACGGCCTGGATCGGCCGTCGCCCGAGGGATACGACGCGGTGATCGTCGGTGGGGCCCTCTACGCCGACCGGTGGCAGAAGGGCGCCCGCCGGTTCGCCAAGCGACACGCCGACACCCTCGCGGCGCTGCCCACCTGGGCCTTCTCGAGCGGCCCCCTCAACGAGGACGCGGCCGGTGCCGACATCCCACCCACCGACGCCGTGCAGCGGGTCCTCGACCGGTTCGGGCCCCGGGACCACCGGACCTTCGGGGGGAAGCTGTCCGAGGACCCGGGCTGGTTCCCGGCGTCGTCCATGGCCCAGACCGAGCTCGCCGGCGACTGGCGGGACCGAACGGAGGTGGCCCGCTGGGTGGCCGGCATCGCCGCCGAGCTGCGGTCCCGGGCGGAATCCTGACCGGTCAGGCCAGCGGGGCCGACGCGAACGGCACCGTGAACCGCAGACACCAGATGACGACGGTCCAGTCCCCCTCGGGGTCGAAGTCGTCGGGGAGGGCGTAGTTCTGCCCGCCCACGTTGCCGGTCAGTCGCCCGAGGTCGATGAACTCGGTCGGTTCGCCCCCGTCGTAGTCGGCGGTGGGGACCAGCCAGACGAACAGGTCCGGCCCGTTCTGGATGTCGGTGTCGTCCTCGAAACGGAGGATGCGCTCGCCCGCCTGCTCGTACACGGTGGCGGTGCCGCTGGCCGAGTAGCGGCCGATGCCCTCGAACGACCCACTGGTCTCGGCCACCGGGCCTGCCGCCACCGTGGTGGTCGTGGTGGTCTCGGCCGGAGCCTCCTCGGTCGTCCCATCCACCGGCACGGTCGTCGACGTGGTCGTGGTGGTGGTCTCGCCCGCGGCCGGCTCGGCGGCCACCGCGAAGGCGTCCTCCAACGACTCGTCGGCGCGGTCGTCGAGGAACAGCGTGTCGGGGCGGAACAAGTAGAAGGCGACGGCGGCGGCGACGAGGCCGCCCGTGATCACCCACGGGTTGGTGAGGAACTTGCGCATCGATGGCTCCGTGCTCGGGTACGAGGCATGGAACCGTCCGGACAGCCATACCGATCCCCACGGGCGGCGAGTTCATCGTGGGTTAATGCGGCTGGTTCGACACGGGATGATGCGGCAGCCCCGACGGGATTCGAACCCGCGTTGCCGGCTTGAAAGGCCGGAGTCCTGGACCGCTGGACGACGGGGCCACGACGCGATCGCGTCGCCGGCAGTGTAGGGCTCGGCCGAATCTCGGCCCCCACTCCGCGATCGTTCCCGTCGGGCTGGCCCATGCCAGGGATGGCTGGGCCCGACAAGAACGAGGTTCGGGGGCTCGGACGACCTCGGGTCGGGTCCGGTGGCTCAGTCGTCGAGGAGCGACAGCGCCCGCCGTAGCCGGGTCAGCGTCGGATCACGACCCAGCGCCGCCATCGACTCGAACAGGGGTGGGCTGACCGCCGAGCCGGTGAGGGCCACCCGCAGCGGTTGGAGGCCCTTGCGGGGGTTGAGGCCCTGGGCCTCGAGGTTGGCCCGGAGCGCCGCGTCGATGGCCTCGGTCGTCCACTCCCCCACGCCTTCGAGCGCGGCGATGCCGCCCTCGAGGGCCGGACGGGTGAAGTCCTTCGTCATCTGCTTCTGCCACGACCCCTCGTCGAAGGTGATGGCCTCGTCGTCGGCGAACAGGAACGCCACCTGCTCGGCGGCCTCGGGCAGCTTCTTGGTCCGCTCCTGCACGAGTGGGGCCAACTCCACGAACGCGGCCTCCTCGGACGGGTCGAGGTCGCCCAGCAGCGGGCGCACCCGGGCCACGAAGTCGTCGGCGTCGAGCGCCCGGATGTACTCACCGTTGAGCCAGTCGAGCTTCGTCGTGTCGAAGACGGCCGCGTTGCGCTGCACGTCGGCGAGGTCGAAGGCGGCGACCGCCTCGTCGCGGGTGAAGACCTCCCGGTCGCCGCCGGGCGACCACCCGAGCAGGCACATGAAGTTGAACACGGCCTCGGGCAGGTAGCCGGCGTCCATGAAGGCCGCCATCGACGTGTCCCCGTGCCGCTTCGACAGCTTCTTGCCGTCGGGGCCGAAGAGCAGTGGCATGTGGGCGTAGATCGGCTCGGCCGCCCCCATCGCCCGGGTGAGGAGGAGGTGCTTCGGCGTCGACGACAGCAGGTCCTCGCCGCGAACCACGTGGGTGATCGCGTAGTCGACGTCGTCGACGGTCGAGGCGAGGTGGTAGGTGGGCAGGCCGCTCGAGCGCACGAGCACGAAGTCGTCCTCGTTGGCGAGGTCGAAGCGCATCGTCCCCCGGATCACGTCGTCGAAGACGACCTCGCCCCGGTCGGGCACGGCCAGTCGGATGGTGTGGGGATCCCCCGCCGCGGCGCGGGCGGCGTCGGCGTCGGCGTCGCCCGACGCCCCACCGGACACCCGGGGCGGCCCACCGGCCGCCTGGGCGGCCCGGCGCAGCTCGTCGAGCTCGTCGGGGGTGCGGAAGTCCCGATAGGCGAGGCCACGGGCGAGGAGGTCGTCGACCACCTCGGCATATCGGTCGAGGCGGTCGGACTGGCGATAGGTGCCGTGGGGGCCGCCCACCTCGATGCCCTCGTCCCAGTCGAGGCCCAGCCAGCGGTAGGCGTCGATGATCTCGGCGACGTGGCGTTCGTCGGACCGCTCGACGTCGGTGTCGTCGATGCGGAGGATGAACGTGCCCCCGTGGTGGCGGGCGAAGAGCCAGTTGAAGAGCCCGGCGCGGGCATTGCCGACGTGCAGCGACCCCGTGGGCGAAGGGGCGATGCGGACCCGTACCGTCATCGGGACGGTCCTCCGGCGACCGGGTTGGCGAGCACCCCGATGCCCTCGATCTCCACCTCCATGAGGTCGCCGGCGACGACCGGCCCCACCCCGGCGGGGGTGCCGGTCAGCACCACGTCGCCGGGGAGGAGGGTCATGACCCGGGAGATGAACGCGATGAGCTCGGCGACGCCGAACACGAGGTCGGCGGTCGACCCCTCCTGGCGGAGCTCGCCGTTGACCGACGTGGTGATGGCCATGCCCTCGAGGGGGTCGAACTCGGTGTTGATGGCCGGACCGAGCGGGCAGAAGGTGTCGAAGCCCTTGGCCCGCGTCCACTGGCCGTCGGCGCGCTGGAGGTCACGGGCGGTGACGTCGTTGGCGCAGGTGTAGCCCAGCACGTGGGCGCCGACGTCCTCGGCGCGGACGTTGCGGGTGAGGGAGCGGATGACCACCGCCAACTCCCCCTCGTGGTGGACCTCGGCGCTGTCGGGCGGGAGCACGACCCGGGCGAGGGGGCCGACCACCGAGGTGGCGGGCTTGAGGAAGATGATGGGCGTGTCGGGCACGTCGGAGCCCATCTCGTCGGCGTGCTCGGCGTAGTTCTTGCCGACGGCGACGACCTTGGAGGGGAGCACGGGGGCGAGCAACTCGACCTCGTCGTAGCCGTGCACCACGTCGGTGTCCTGCTCCCACTCGACCAGCGGCGACCCCTGGGCGACTCGGATGCCCTCGGCCTCGGCGGTGCCGTAGGCGATGCCCTCGGGGCCGCTGAAACGAACGATCTGCATGTCAGAGGTCGGCCGCCACGTGGGCGCGGGCGCCGGCCTCGTCGCCGAAGAGCACGTGGTCGGGGACCGAGGCGACGAACGCCTGGCCCTTGGTGTGCTCGTGGGCGGTGTGGTCGAGGATGTGGTCCCGGCGGGCGGCGAGGGCGTCGGGGTCGCCATCGACCCCGAAACCGAGCAGGGCCAGCCCCACCCGGACGTCGCCCATCACGGGAGCGCGCCCATAGTGCGAGGCGCGGGCACCGGCGATGGTGCCGACCACGGCCTCCACCTCGTCGGTCCGGTGGTCGCGGGGGAAGTCGGCCTGGGCGATCAATCGGAGGGCGTAGCCGGTGTTGGGGCCGGTGCGCCCGAAGTGGCCGCCCCACGGCTGGTCGGGACCGATGTCGTCACCCGGGCGCCGGGGCTCCCACGACCGGGCCGGACCCGGCTCGGGGACCGCGCTCGGCTTCTCCTCGACCGCGATCTCGACGTTGGGTTGCTGAGCCATCAGGCGCCCTTCACGTAGGTCAGCCAGTGGTCGTAGCGGGCCACCTTGCCGCGCACGACGTCGGCGTAGGCCTCCTGGACCATGCGGGTGATCGGCCCGGGCTCCCCGGTGCCGATCGAGCGGTCGTCGACCTCCCGCAGCGGCGTCACCTCGGCGGCGGTCCCCACGAGGAACACCTCGTCGGCGTAATACAGGGACGCCCGGGTGAGCGACTGCTCCCGGACCTCGACACCGCCGTCGCGCAGCAGCGTCATGGCACTGTCGCGCGTGATGCCGTTCAGGCACCCGTCGGAGGTCGGCGGCGTCGTGACGGCGCCGTCGGTGATGACGAAGACGTTCTCCCCCGAGCCCTCGGCGATGAAGCCCTGGGTGTTGAGCATGAGTGCCTCGTCGTAGCCGGCGGCGACCGCCTCGGACTTGGCGAGGATCGAGTTGAGGTAGGCGCCGGTGCCCTTGGCCGAGGGGATGAGGCTCGCCTGGTCGATGCGCCGCCACGACGAGAACCGGCCCCGGATGCCGTTGCGGACCCCGTCCTCGCCGAGGTAGGCGCCCCACTCCCAGGCCGCCACCATCACGTGCGTCGATGCCCCGGCCGGGTTGAGGCCGATCGAGCCGAGACCGAGGAAGACCAGCGGGCGGATGTAGCACCCGTCGTCGAGGCCGTTCTCGGCCACCACCGACACGGCGATGTCGGTCAGTTCGTCGGCCGTGAGCTCGAGGGGGATGCCGTAGGCCCGACAACCTCGGACGAGGCGCGCCATGTGCTCCTGGAGGCGGAAGATGGCCGGACCCCGATCGGTCGGGTAGGCGCGGATCCCCTCGAACACCCCACTGCCGTAGTGGAGCGCGTGGGAGAGGACGTGCACCTTCGCGTCCTCCCAGGGGACGAATTCGCCGTCGAGCCAGATGACGCGTGAGGGAGTCATGGCGTCAGTCTGCCACCTCGGCGGCGGCCTCGCCCAGCCAGCGCGCGTGCCAGTCGAGGATCGCCTCGAACCGCTCGACGCGATGGCGGGGCTTGCCCGATCGGCTCAGTTCGTGCGACTCGCCGGGGAACCGGAGGAACTCGGTCGGGGTGCCCGCCCGGAGCAGGGCGACGAAGAACTGCTCGGCCTGCTCGATGGGACACCGGAAGTCCGCCTCGCTGTGGAGGACGAGCGTGGGGGTGGTGATCTCGTGGGCGGTGGCGAGGGGGCTCTTGTCCCAGAGGTCGGCGAGATCCTCGGGCATCGCCGCCCCGCCCGAGTAGCGCTCGGTGAAGAACGTGCCGATGTCGCTGGTGCCCCAGAACGACGGGAGCGAGAGCAGGGCGCGCTCCACGACCGCGGACCGCCAGCGGTCGTCGCGGGCCGTGATCCAGGCGGTCATGAAGCCGCCGTAGGAACCACCCATGATCCCCATGCGGTCGCCGTCGAGGCGGGTGAACCGCTCGAGGGCGGCGTCGACGACGGCGAGGAGGTCGGCCATGTCGTCGCGGCCCCAGCCATCGCCGACCGCACCCCGCACCCAGTCCCGGCCCCGTCCCGACGAGCCGCGGGGATTGGCCGCCACCACCCCGTACCCGGCCGAGGCGTAGACCTGGAACTCGTCGAGGAAGACCTCGCCGTACTGCGACGCCGGCCCACCGTGGATGTTGAGCAGCAGCGGCACCGGGCCGTCACCGGGCGGCAGGTACACCCAGGCGTCGATGGGGCCGCCGGGGCCGTCGACGGTGAACCGCTCCCCCGGCACGAGTTCGAGCTCGTCGGAGACGCCGGTGTTGAGGCCGGAGAGGAGGCGTTCGGTGCCGTCGACGAGGAGATGGAGCTCGCCCGGGTCGGTGGCCGACGAGGCGGTGAAGGCGACGACCCGGCCGTCGGCGGTGGCGTCGAGCCCGGTCACCGTCCGGTCGCCGCCGACGACCTCGGTGACGGCGCCGTCGACGATCCGTGCGACCCCGACCCGCCCGCCGTCCTCCAGCAGGGTCAAAAAACCGGCCTCGGTGGCCACCGGCGCCACCGGGGCCCCGAAGACGAGCACGGTCGACCGATCGAGGTCGGCGGCCAGGGGCTCCGGGCCCTCGGGGGTCAACCGGTACGGGACACTGTTGTCGGGCATCGCCGCCAGATCGGGCATCCCGACCACCACGAGGCCCTCGGGCGTGGATGCCAGCTGCGCCCAGGCCCCGAGCGGGACGAGCTCGGTCGGGTCGCCGCCCTCGAGGGGCACCGCATGGACGGCGGCCTGGAAGTCGCCGATGGGCCGATCGGACCGGTCGGCGAGGAACACGACCCGATCGCCGTCGACGGTGAACGTCCGGAAGCGTTCCATCGGCTCGGTGAGGTGCTTCGGATCGGCCTCCCCCGAGGGGTCGACGACGGTGAGGCGGTGGCGGGTGTCGTGCGTCCAGCCGATGTTGTCGAAGCGGTACGGGATGGCGGTCACCCGCCGGGGGCGGCGGGCCCGCTCATCGGGCTCGACGTCCCAGCCCTCGGCCCATTCGGCCCAGTGGACGACCAACCGGCCGTCGTCGGCCCACTCGACGCCGCGGACGCCCTTGGGCGCCTCGGTGACGACGGTCGCCTCGCCGCCGTCGGCCGCGATGACGGCGACCTGGGGCACCTCGTCGACCGCCCGGAGGAAGGCGATGCGGGAGCCGTCGGGCGACCACCTGGGGGTGCTGTCGCCCGGTCCGGCGGTGAAGGGCTCGAGCCCGGCCGCCTCCGTCCACCGGTGGATCGACCGGTCGTAGCGGTCGTCGACGAGGTTGATCCGGGAGACGGTCACGAGGACCTGGCGGCCGTCGGGCGAGATCGCCGGCTGGCCGACGGACGTGAAGGCATCGAGTTGGTCGGGGCGCATGGGCCGGGAGGTTACGACACCTCGACGGTCGCGAACTCCGGTACGGAGACCAGACCCACCCTGGTCCCACCACCGGAGAACGGCGATCGGACCGGTGGCGAACCCTGGGTTCGCGTCAGAGGAGCCAGGTGAGGAGCCAGCCGGCGGCCAGTCCCCACACCCCGGCCACGAGGTCGTCGGCCGTGATGCCGAGCGCGCCCGGCAGGCGCTCGGCCGCGGCCACCCCCGGGAAGCGCTTCGTCGCATCGGCGAGGCGGAACACGGCGAACGCCGCCACCAGCGGCCAGCCGACGAGGCCGATGGACGCCACGAACATGCCCGCCGCCTCGTCCACCACCACCCAGCCGGGATCGCCGTCGTCGGCGTAGGGCCGGGCCGACCAGAGGGCGAGGCCGGTGACCACGACGGCCGCCGCGGCCTGGGCCCACCACCCCACCGGCGCCAGCGCCCACGCCATCGCCAGGGCCAGGGCTGCGCCGACCGTGCCCGACCCGACGTCGCTGCCCCGGAGCCGGCCCAGCACCAGCCCGGTGCCGAACCAGGAGGCGACGACCCGCTGGGCCGTCACGAGCGGAACTGCAGGAACCGGGCCTTCTCGATGCCGTCGATGGCCTTGAGCTCCTCGACCTGGGTCTCGTCGAGCGGCTCGTCGAGGTCGAGGCCCATGAGGGCCGGCTCGCCGGGCGTCCGGTTGCGGCCCACGACCATGTTGGCGATGTTGATGCCCCGATCCCCGAGGAAGGTCGCCACCTTGCCGATGGCGCCGGGTCGGTCGCCGTGACGGACGACGAGCATGTTGCGACCGAACGGCAGCTCGATCTCCATGTCGTCGATGCCCACCAGGGTCGGCCCCTTGCCGGTCATGGTGCCGACCACCGACGGCGACCGCTCCCCGAGCGTCCCGGTGATCTCCACGATCGAGAGGTACTCCCGGGCGTCCTCGGAACTCTCGGTGACGACCTTCACGCCGCGCGCCTCGGCGAGTTGGGCGGCGTTGACGTAGGTGACGTGCTCGCTGCTCACCCAGCCCAGCGCCCCCTTGAGGAGCGCCAGGCGGAGCGGGGCACACTGGTGCTCGGCGAGCTCCCCGCCGACGCGCAGCGTGATCTGGGCGGGGGTGCCGCGAGCCAGCGACACGAACAGCGTCGCCAACCGTTCCACCAGGGGGAGGTACGCGGCGACCTCGAGATCGGCCGGCGGCCCGACGTCGAGGTTGACCGCCGACGGGACCAACTCACCCTCCAGCGCCGCCACCACCGCGGCCGCCACGTCGATGCCGGCGCGGTCCTGCGCCTCGGCGGTCGAGGCCCCGAGGTGCGGCGTCAGCACGATCTCGGGGACGTCCCGCAGCGGGCTTCCGGCCGGCAGCGGCTCGTGCTCGTAGACGTCGAGCGCCGCGCCACCGACCTTCCCCGAGCGCACCGCCTCGACCAAGGCGTCCTCGTCGATGATCCCGCCCCGGCTGGTGTTGACGATGCGGACGCCATCGCGCATCGCGGCGAAGGCGCCGGCGTCGAGGAGGCCGGCCGTCTCCTTGGTCTTGGGCAGGTGGACGGTGATGAAGTCGGATCGGGCGAGCAGGTCGTCGAGCTCGACGACCTCGACCCCGAGCCGTCGCCCCGAGTCGGGGGCGACGTAGGGATCGTGGGCCAGGAGCTCCATGCCGAACGCCCGGGCGCGGGCCGCGACGAGCTTGCCGATCCGCCCGAACCCGACGATCCCGAGCGTCTTCCCGTTGAGCTCGACGCCCTTCAGCGACGATCGGTCCCAGCGACCGGCGCGGATCGAGGCGTCGCCTCGGGGCACGTTGCGGGCCTGGGAGAGGAGGAGGGCGAGGGTGTGCTCGGCGGCGGAGACGATGTTGGCGGCGGGGGCGTTGACGACCATGACGCCCGCCGCGGTGGCGGCGTCGAGGTCGATGTTGTCGACGCCGATCCCGGCCCGTCCGACGACGGCGAGGTCGGGCGCCGCCGCCAGCAGGTCGGCGTCGACCTGCGTCGCCGAGCGGACGATGAGGCCCCGGGCGCCGGCGAGGGCGTCGATGAGGCCGTCCCGGTCGCGATCGGTGGCATCGACGACCTCGCATCGCTCGGCCAGGGACTCGATCCCGGCGGGGGCGATCTCCTCGGCGACGACGACGGTGGGGCGCATGGGGTCCTCGGTTGGCGGTCGGCCCCGAGGCTAGGACGGCCGTCGACGCCATCGGTCATCGCCGGGGCCCCGACGCCCTAGCCTCGGGGCATGCTGCGGTTGGACGCGGACCTCGCACTGGAACCGGCGGGTGGGCACCGCTGGACGGCCCATGTCTCGCCGGCCTGGGACATCGGCGACAACCCCAACGGCGGGTACGTCCAGGCGATCACCCTCGCCGCCCTCGGACGGGAGCTCCCCCACCCCCATCCCCTCACGGCCACCACCCACTACCTTCGGCCGCTGGCCTCCGATGCCCCTGCCGAGCTCGTCGTCGAGACGATCCGTCGGGGCAACTCCGTCTCGACCGGGATGGTCGCCCTCATCCAGGACGACCGGGAGCGAGTGCGGACCCTGGCCACCTTCACCGACCTCGACGAGCAGTCGGGACGCACGCTCCATCGCGGCTACCCGCCCGAGTGGCCCGGCCCCGACGCCTGTCTGGGCCGACCCTCCTCGGAACCCGCCCCCTATCGGTTCGTCGAGCAGTTCGACATCCGCCTCGTCCCCGACCTCGCCGCCAGCTCGTCGACGGAGATCGGCGGGTGGATCCGCTTCGCCGACGGCCGCGGCCCCGACCTCCTGTCGATGCCGCTCTTCGCCGACGGCTTCCCACCGACGGTGCTGGCGCTCGGCGTGCTCGGCTGGGTGCCGACCATCGAACTCACGGTCCACTTCCGCGCCCGGCCCGAGCCGGGGTGGCTCCAGGCGAGCTTCGCCACCGAGGTGGTGCGCGACGGCGTCTTCGAGGAGGACGGCACGATCTGGGACGCCTCCGGACGGGTCGTGGCCCACAGCCGGCAGCTGGCCAAGATCCTGCGGTGACCGCCTGACGGAACCGCCTAACGGATCAGCGCAGCCGCGGTGAGACGGGGGACGACCGACGTCGCCCCGGCCTCGAGCAGCTCCTCGCGACCGAACGACCCCCGCTCGACGGCGACGACGGTCATGCCGGCGGCCACCGCGCTGGCCACACCGGGTGGGCTGTCCTCGACCGCCAGACAGTCGGCGGGGTCGACGCCCAGGCGGGACGCCGCCTCCAGGAAGAGGTCGGGCGCCGGCTTGCCACGGGCGACCTCGTCGCCGGCCACCGAGGCGTCGAAGTGGTCGGCGAGGCCGGTGGTGGCCAGCGACAGGTCGAGCCGGTCCCGGTACGACGAGCTCGCCACCGCCATCGGGACCCGGCCGGCCAGCGTGTCGAGGGCATCGACGGCGTCCTCGAACGCCTGGAGGTGGGCCTCCAGCTGGGCGTGCATGACCTCGCCGAGCTCGTCGCCGAAGTCCTCGAGCGCCGGCAGCGGTCCGCGGTCGGCCAACGCCGCGTGGCACTCCGCCACCGTGCGGCCGGTGAGCCGGGCCACGTCCTCGTCGGAGATCGTCACGCCGTGGCGACCCGCCACCGTGCGCCACGCCCGCCAGGACAGCTCCTCCGAGTCGACCAGCACGCCATCGCAGTCGAAGACGATGGGGCGCACGACTACGCCTTGTCGGCGAGGATGCGGGCGACCGCCGTGGGGTCGGCCTTGCCGCCGGTGGCGCGCATCACCTGGCCGACGAAGAAGCCGGTCAGCTTGCGCTCGCCGTCGACGAAACGGGCCCACTCGTCGGGATTGGCCGCGATGGCCTCGTCGACCGCCGCCTCGAGGGCACCGGCGTCGGAGATCTGGACGAGGTCGTGGGCCTCGGCGACCTCACGAGGAGACCCCTCCCCGGCGAGCACGTGGCCGAGCACCGTGACGGCGCCGGACGAGGACAGGGTGCCGTCCCCGACCAGCTCGCCGAGCTCGGCGAGGTGTTCGGGGGCGAGGGCGGTCTCCTCGACCGATCGGCCTTCGCGGCGCAGCCAGGCGGTCACGTCCTGGGTGAGCCAGTTGGCGGTGCGGCCGGGGTCGGCGCCGGCATCGACGGCGCCCTCGAGCAGCGCCCAGGTGTGGGGACCCGCCGAGGCGAGCACCGTGGCGGCGGTCGAGTCGATCCCCAGCCCGACGTAGCGAGCGGCTCGCGCCGCCGGCAGCTCGGGCAGGCGCGCGCGGATCGGCGCCACCCAGTCCTCGTCGAGGTGCATGGGCGGGAGGTCCGGCTCGGTGAAGTAGCGATAGTCGCTCGAGCCCTCCTTGGTGCGCATGGCATGGGTCCGGCCATCCGCCTCGTCCCAGTGGCGGGTCTCCTGGATGACGGTCCCGCCGTCGCCGATGAGCGCCACCTGGCGGCGGACCTCGTGGTCGACCGCCCGCTCGAGCGAGCGGAACGAGTTCATGTTCTTGATCTCGACCTTCGTGCCCAACTCCGCCTCACCGACCGGTCGCACCGAGACGTTGGCGTCGAAGCGCATCGACCCCTCCTCGAGGCGGGCATCCGACACCCCGAGCGCCAGCACGAGCTGCCGGAGCGCCTGGGTGTAGGCGCGCGCCTGGGCGCCCGAGCGCAGGTCGGGGCGGGAGACGATCTCGACGAGGGGCACCCCGGCGCGGTTGAAGTCGACGAGGCCGCCGGTGGCCTCGTGGATCCGTCCGGTGTCGCCGACGTGGAGGGTCTTGGCCGTGTCCTCCTCCATGTGGGCCCGTTCGATGCCCACCCGGTGGACCTCCCCATCGACCTCGATGTCGAGATGGCCGTCCACGCACACCGGGAGGTCGAACTGGGAGATCTGGTAGCCCTTGGGGATGTCGGCATAGAAGTAGTTCTTGCGGCTGAAGACCGTGTCGGCGGTGATCTCGCAGTCGAGGGCGAGGCCGATGGCGGTGATCCACTCGATGGCCCGCCGGTTGGTGACCGGGAGCGAGCCGGGCAGGGCCAAACAGACCGGGCAGACGAGGGTGTTCGGTGGGGCGTCGGCGTCGACGGCGCAGGCGCAGAACATCTTCGACTCGGTCTGCAGCTCGACGTGCACCTCGATGCCGACGACCGCCTCCCACCCCACGGCCGTCATCGCGCCACCTCCGGCAGCGTCGGGCGTCCGGCGACGCCGGCGATCGCCTCGACCGCCTTGGCCGCCCGGAACATGGCGGCCTCGCCGAGGGCCGGTGCCATGACCTGGAAGCCGATCGGGAGCCCGGCGCCGTCCGTGCCCACCGGCACCGAGATCGCCGGGTGCCCCGCCAGGTTGGAGGGGATCGTGCAGACGTCGGACATGTACATCGCCAGGGGGTCGGCGGCGCGCTCGCCGATTCGGAAGGCGGTGGTCGGACTGGTCGGCGACACCAGCACGTCGACGTCGCGGTAGGCCCGGGCGAAGTCCTCGATGACGAGCGACCGGACCTTCTGGGCCTGGCCGTAGAAGGCGTCGAAGTAACCGGCGCTGAGCGAGTAGGTGCCGAGGAGGATGCGGCGGGTGACCTCGGGGCCGAACCCCGCCGCCCGGGTGGCGGACATCATCGACTCCACGGTGTCGCCATCCACGCGCAGCCCGTACCGGATGCCGTCGAAGCGGGCGAGGTTGGCCGATGCCTCCGCGGGGGCGATGAGGTAGTAGGTGGAGACCGGGTACTCGAGCGTCGGCAGCGACACGTCCACGACGGTCGCGCCGGCCGCCTCGAGGGCCGTGACGACCTCGGTGAAGCGGGCACGCACGGCCGGGTCCACGCCCTCACCGACCAACTCGGCGACGACGCCGACCCGCAGGCCGTCGGGGCCGCGGTCGAGGTCCGGGCGGACCTCGGGCACCGGGCCCTCCCACGACGTGGCGTCCATCGGGTCGTGGCCCGCCACCGCCTCGAACAGCACCAGGGCATCGTCGACGGTGCGGGCGATCGGGCCGATCTGGTCGAGCGAGGAGGCGAAGGCGACGAGCCCGTATCGGGACACGAGCCCGTACGTCGGCTTCATGCCGACGGTGGCGGTGAGGGCGGCCGGCTGGCGGATCGAGCCACCCGTGTCCGACCCGAACGCACCGAGTGCCGAGCCGATCGCGACAGCCACCGCCGACCCGCCGGAGCTTCCGCCGGGCACGCGGTCGGGGTCCCACGGGTTGCGGGTCGGCCCGAAGGCCGAGTTCTCGGTGGAGGAGCCCATGGCGAACTCGTCGAGGTTCGCCTTCCCCACGATGACCGCGCCCGCGGCCTTGAGACGGGCCACCGCGGTGGCGTCGTACGGGGGCACCCAGCCGGCGAGGATCTGGGAGGCGCAGGTGGTCTCGACGCCCTCGGTGGCCAGGTTGTCCTTGAGGGCGATCGGGATGCCGGTGAGGGGCCCGGCGGTGCCCTCGGCGAGCCGCCGGTCGGCCGCCGTCGCCGCCGACCTGGCGCCCTCGTGGTCGATGAGGAGGTAGGCGTGGAGCTGCGCTTCGGTGGCCGCCGCCCTGTCCAGCACGGCCTCGGTCAGTTCGGTCGCCGAGAGCTCGCCGGCGCGGAGGGCGTCGGCGGCGGCGGCGATCGTCAGGTCGGCGGCCGACATCAGCCCTCCAGGGCGGGCGGCACCGCCACGTACTCGCCCTCGGTGGAGGGGGCCTGCGACAGGACCACGTCACGGTCGAGGGAGGGGCCCACCCCGTCGTCGCGGAAGCGGTTGACCACCCCGAGCGGGTGGGCGGTCGGGGTGACGCCCTCGGTGTCGATGGCCTGGATGCGGGCGGCGTGCTCGAGGATCACGCCGAGTTCGTCGGCGAGGCGGGCCATCGCGTCGGGGTCGAGTCCCAGCCGCGCCAGCCGCGCCACGTGGGCGATGTCGATCTCGATGGGCATGGGGGAAGGCTAGAAGGGCCTGCGGCCCTTCCAGCCAACCTGAACCACGGAACCGCGGAACCGCGGAACTCTCACGGTTGGGTTGGTGCCGCGGTCCCTTTGCTACCGCGTCTCGAGTCAGGCCGAGCGACGCTCGGCGTGGGCCAGGGCCACCGCCGCGTACAGGGCGATGCCGACCGTCATCGACGCCTCGTCGAAGGTGACGAGGTTCGAGTGGTTCCCGGGGGCGGTCCCGGGCTCGTACTCGGGCGGGCAGGCGCCGAGGAAGGTCATCATGCCGGGGACCTGCTGGAGGACGTAGGAGAAGTCCTCGGCACCCATGATCGGGGCCACGAGTGGGGTCAGCACCTCCCGGCCGAGCACGTCGGCGGCGACCTCGTCGACCCAGGCGGTGAAGTCGGCGTCGTTCTGGGTGACGGGATAACCGGCCTTGAAGGAGACGTCGGCCTCGACGCCATGGGCCGAGGCGACGCCGCCGGCCACCCGGCGGATGAGGCCCTGGACCATCTCCCGGGTCTCCTCGCTGAAGGTGCGCATCGTCCCCATCAGCTCGGCGGTCTGGGGGATGACGTTGTCGGTGGTGCCGGCGGCGAACCGTCCGAACGTGACGACGGCGGG
>CAZTLW010000042.1:0-16916 GCA_964614585.1 uncultured Acidimicrobiia bacterium
GCCCGGGTGATGGCCTGGCGGATCCACCAGGTGGCGTAGGTGGAGAACTTGAAGCCCTTGCGCCAGTCGAACTTCTCGACGGCGCGGATGAGTCCCAGGTTGCCCTCCTGGATGAGGTCGAGCAGACCGAGGCCGCTGTTCGAGTAGCGCTTGGCGACCGAGACCACGAGCCGCAGGTTGGCGTTGATGAAGCGCTGACGCGCCTCGGAACCCACCGCCACCGCCCGGCGCAGCTTCCGGCGCTCGTGGGGCGTGAGCTCCTCGCCCGACGCCAGCCGCTCGGCTGCGACCTGTCCTTCGCTGATCTCGCGGGCGAGTTCGATCTCCTCCTCGGCCGTCAGCAGGTCGTAGTTGCCGATGCCGTCCAGATAGTCGTTGAGCGCCTCGCGCGAGCTGAGGTCGAACCGGGCCACCGTGTCATCACCTCGTGGGGAAGTGGGGCGATCGTAGGTCGGGGGTATCGGACTTCCGCGGATTGTCCTGAAGGGGCTACCCCGGCTCCCTCGGTACGCTTTGGCACTCGGGCGTTTAGCTCAGCTGGAAGAGCGCCTCGTTTACACCGAGGAGGTCGGCGGTTCGAGCCCGTCAACGCCCACTGATGACGGCCTCGACGGCCGTCATCAGTGGAGTACTCAGTACTTGGTACTCAGTACTCAGTACTCGGTACCGCCCCGCTCCGTACTCTCTGCGACATGGACGAGACCCAGCGGCCTGCGGCGTGGCTTCGGTGGATGGGTGGTGCGATCGTCGGCACCGGGCTCATCGCGCTGGTCGGGATTCCGTTCGTGGACGCCACCCGGGTGGTCCCCACCGGGGCGGCGTCGGGTCTTGCCACCGAGTGGTTCACCGACCCGCCCGAGGCCTACGAGTACCGACTGGAGGTGCGGGGCGACGAACTGCGTCTCGACGCCGAGGTGCGGATCGACCGCCGGGAGGTGACGACGAACCTCCGGTCGTGCAACGTCGCCGACGAGCGCTGTGAGCGGATCGTCGCCGACTTCGCCGGCATCGATCGGATCCTCGCCACCACCGGCCGCCTCACCGGGGCCGCCCCGATCGGTGATCCTGCCGCCTGGACGGTGGAGGGACCGCTCCCGGAGCTCTCGGGCCGGTACGACGAGCCGGATCGGGTCGGCGAGGAGGTCACGTTCGAGGTCGAGGCCTTCGAGGTGCTGACGCCCTGACCCTCACCAACTCCGGTCGATGCTCATGCCTTCCGTGTAGCCGGTGACCGATTGGATCCCGACCACCGCCCGTTCGGCGAGCTCGGGCAGGCTGGTCGCACCGGCGTAGGTGGCCGCCGATCTGACCCCGGTCACGATGCGGTCGATGATGTCCTCCACGCTCGGCGCCTCGGGGTCGAGGTACATGCGGGCGTGGGAGATGCCCTCCTCGAACATGGCCTTCCGAGCCCGCTCGAACTCGCCCTCCTGTCGGGTCCGGTGGAAGACCGCCCGCTGGGATGCCATCCCGTAGTTCTCCTTGTAGAGGCGCCCGTCGCCGTCGCGCATCGTGTTCGCCGCCGACTCGTGGGTGCCGGCGAACCATGAGCCGATCATCACGTTGGCGGCCCCTGCGGCCAGCGCCAGGGCCACGTCGCGGGGATGGCGCACACCGCCGTCGGCCCAGACGACCGCGCCCAGTTCGGCCGCCGCCCTGGCGCACTCGAGCACGGCGGAGAACTGGGGGCGGCCGACCCCGGTCATCATCCGGGTGGTGCACATGGCGCCGGGTCCGACGCCGACCTTCACGATGTCGGCGCCGGCCTCGAGGAGGTCGCGGGTGCCGGCGGCCGTGACCACGTTGCCGGCGACCACGGTCATGTCGGGGGCCGCCGACCGCACGGCGGCCAGGGCCTCGAGCATCTTGCGCTGGTGCCCGTGGGCCGTGTCGACCACCACGAAGTCCACGCCGGCGGCGAGCAACTCCTTGGTCTTGGCCGCGACGTCGCCGTTGACGCCGATGGCGGCGGCCGCCATGAGGCGCCCGGTGTCGTCGACGGCGGGCTCGTAGACCGTCGAGCGGACGGCCCCACGATCGGTCATGACGCCGAGCAGGTGCCCGTCCTCGTCGACCACCGGCGCGACGTGGACCCGATTGGCGACGAGCGCTTCGAACATCGACCGGGTGTCCTGGCGGTGGTCGAGCACGACCGGGTTCGGCGTCATGACGTCGCCGAGGGGGGCGAAGAGGTCGCGGTCCCGGGCGTCCGCCTCGGCGAACATGCCGACCGGGCGCCCATCGTCGACCACCACCACCGCCCGGTGGGAGCGCTTGTTGATGAGGTTGAGGGCGTTGGCGATCGTCGCCGTCGGAGCGAGGGTGACCGGCGTGTCGAGGACGGTGCTCGCCGACTTGACCGTCGCCGTCATGTCGGCCACCGCCTCGGCCGGGATGTCCTGGGGGAACACCGCCACCCCGCCTCGTCGAGCGACGGTCTCGGCCATGCGCCGACCCGCCACCGCAGTCATGTTGGCGACCACCACCGGGATCGTGGTCCCGATGCCATCGGGCGTCGTCAGGTCGACCTCGCTGCGGGACCCGACGTCCGTCGGGGCCGGGACCAGGAAGACGTCGGCGTAGGTGAGGTCGTGGGGCGGGACGCGGTCGTCGAGGAACTGCATCGCGCGTCCGATGCTACGGGGGCCGGCTCCCGCTTGGGCCCGGGAGCCGCGACACTTGTGCCGTGTCGCTCGCCGTCGCCCGCCTCCTCGTCTTCGGCACCTCCGCCGTGGTCCTCGTCCTCGAGATCCTCGCCGGGCGACTCATGGCGCCCTACCTCGGCGTGACGCTGGAGACGTTCACCGGGATCATCGGGGTGGTCCTCGCCGGCATCGCCCTCGGTGCCTGGGCGGGTGGCGTCTCGGCCGACCGGGTCGACCCGGCCCGGCTCCTCGGTCCGCTGCTCGTGGCGGGTGGAGCGTCGGCACTCGCCTCGCCCGCGATCGTGGACGCCATCGGCCCGACCCTCGGCGGCGACGGCCCGCTCCAGATCATCTGGTTGACGTCGGTGGCCTTCCTCGTCCCGTCGATCCTCCTGTCGGCGGTGCCGCCGATCGTCATCAAGCTGCGGCTCCGCTCGATCGAGGAGACCGGCACCGTCGTCGGCTCGTTCTCCGCCCTCGGCACGATTGGCGCCCTGGTCGGCACCTTCGTCACCGGGTTCATCCTCATCGCCGCCGCCCCGAGCCGCCCCGTCGTCATCACGATCGGCATCGGCACGGTGCTGGCCGGGATGGTGGCTCTCGCCCGGACACGCCGCTGGCAGGCGGTCGCCGGGTCGGTGGCAGCGGTGCTGGTCGCCACCGTCGCCCTCGCCGTGGTGCCCGGGCCGTGCGACGAGGAGACCAAGTACTACTGCGTCTCGGTCCGTGCCGACGACACGCGCCCCAGCGGCCGAGTCCTCGTGCTCGACACGCTCCGGCACTCCTACGTCGACCTCGACGACCCCACCCACCTCGAGTTCCGGTACACGAAGCTCATGGCCGACGCGGTGGCGACGCTGCCGCCCGGCCCCCTCGACGCCCTGTACCTGGGCGGCGGCGGGTTCACGCTGCCGGTCCACCTCCGGGAGGTGCGCCCGGGTTCCACCGCCGACGTCCTCGAGATCGACCCGGACCTGATCGAGCTCGCCGCCGACGAGTTCGGGGTCGAGTTCGACGACGGCCTCTCCGCCGAGGCCGGCGACGCCCGCCTCGCCCTTCCGTCTCGGGCCGACGACGCCTATGACGTCGTCCTGGGTGACGCCTTCGGGAGCCTGTCGGTGCCCTGGCACCTGACGACGGTCGAGTTCGTGTCGGAGCTCCGCCGGGTTCTCCGCCCCGGCGGCCTCTACGTCGTCAACCTCATCGACTACCCACCCGCCGACTTCGCCCGCGCCGAGACCGCCACGCTCCTCGAGGTGTTCGACGACGTCGCGGTGGTGGCGCCGGCCGACTACCTCACCGGCGAGCGGGGTGGCAACTTCATAGTGGTGGCGGCGGTCGACGGCACCATCGATCGGGCGGCCCTGGCCGCCACCATCGATGCCCGGGGCGGGGGCGAGGTCGTGACCGATCCCGCCGGCACCGTCGAATTCGCCGGCGACGCCCGCCCGCTCACCGACGACTTCGCCCCGGTCGACCAACTCCTCTCACGCCCGTAGGCTCGACGGCATGCTGCGACTGATCGGCAACGTCATCTGGCTCCTCCTCGGGGGCATCGAAGCGGCCATCGGCTGGGCGATCGCCGGACTCATCCTGTTCATCCCGATCGTGACGATCCCCTTCGGGATCCAGGCCCTGAAGATCGCCCGCTACACGCTGTGGCCCTTCGGCTCCAAGCTCGTGTCGGCCGTCGACAGCCCCCTCCACGGCATCGCGGCGGTCATCGGCAACATCCTGTGGATCCCCTTCGGGCTGGTCCTCGCCCTCGTCCACCTCGTCGCCGCCCTGCTCACCGCCATCACCATCATCGGGCTGCCCTTCGCCTGGGCGCACCTGAAACTGGCCGGCGTCTCGCTGGTGCCGTTCGGGTTCCGGGTGGTCGACGCCGACTCCTACGCGGCCGGCGAGGCCGCCCACGCCGTCGACCGCCTCGGCTGAGCCGCCGCCGGTACCCTGCCGGCGTGCTCGAACGCACGCTCTTTCGGGCCGTCGTCGCCTTCCGCATCATCGCGCTGGCCTGGATGGTCGCCCTCGTCGCCATCACCGTGGCGACGGTGCCCGACATCTCGGTCGGGTTGGTGGTCGCCTCCCTGACGGTGGCCGTGGCGGGCACCGTCGGACTGCAACTCGCCGCCCGGGCCCAGGTCGCCGGCCGGAGCTGGGTCGCCCTCGACGCCGCCGCCTCGCTGGTGGTGGCGGCGGGACCGTGGCTGGCCGGCACGACCGAGCCGTTCTACGGCGGCTACCCGATGAGCGCCGTGGTGCTGGTGGCCTTCGCCGCCGGGACCCGGTGGGCGGTGGGCCTGGCAGTGGCCCAGTTCGCCATCATCCTGGCGGGCGCCGTCGCCGTGGGCCCGGTCGACGTCGGTGACGTGACCCGCACCGGCCTCACGCTGCTCATCGTGGCCTGGGTCGTGGGCTGGGTGATCGGGTCGCTGCGGGATGCCGATGGTCGGCGGCGGTCCGCCGAGGCCGCCCTGGCCGAGGAGCGGGAGGCCCGCGTCCGCGCCGAGGAGCGGGCGTCGCTCGCGGCACGCCTCCACGACTCCGCCGTCCAGACCCTCGTCGTGCTCCGCCAGCAGGCCGATGACCCCGACCGGGTCCGAGCCCTCGCCCGCCGCCAGGAGCGCGAACTGCGGGACCTCATCGCCGGGACGGCGGCGACCCCCGACGGACTCGCCGCCGGGCTCGGGCGGGTGGCCGACGAGGTGGAGGACCTCCACGGCCTCCACGTCGAGCGGGTGCTGCTCGGCGACGCCGACCCGTCCCAGGCCGTCGACGCCGCCGTCGGCGCCGCACGCGAGGCCCTGGTGAACGTCGCCCGTCACTCGGGCGTGGAGCGCGCCCACCTGTTCGCCGAGGTCGGCGACGGCGCACTGACCGTCTCGGTGCGCGACCGAGGCCGCGGCTTCGATCCCACGGAGGTGGGGGAGGGGACCGGTCTCACGAGGTCGGTGCGGGATCGGGTCACCGCCGTGGGCGGCACCGTGCGGCTGCGGTCGGCGCCCGGGCAGGGCACCGACGTGGAGGTGACGGTGCCGACCGCCGACCGCGGAGGTGGTCCATGACACGTGTGTTCATCGTCGACGACCACGAGATCGCTCGCACTGGTCTGCGGGCCACCCTCGGCGACGCCGTCGAGGTGGTGGGAGAGGCCGACGAGCCGTCGATCGCCGCCGAGCTCATCCTCGAACGCGCCCCCGACGTCGTGCTGGTGGACGTCCAGATGCCCGGCGGCGGTGGTGCCCACACGGTCTCGCTCGTGCGCGCCCGCACCGACTCGGTGGCGTTCCTCGCCGTCTCCGCCTCGGCTCGACCCGAGGACGTCGTCGGCATCATCCGGGCCGGGGCGCTCGGCTACGTCACGAAGGGTGACGCCGATCGGGACCGGCTCCTGGCCGCCATCGCGGCCGTGGCCGACGGGAGCCCGTACTTCAGCCCCGAGTTGGCCGGCTTCGTGGCCCGGGCGTTCGACGACGTGGAGCCGGCCGACGTCGACCCCGAGATCGACCGGCTGACGCCCCGGGAGCGAGAGGTCATGATCGAGCTCGCCAAGGGCGCCACCAACCCCGAGATCGCGCAACGGTTGGGCATCTCCCGCAAGACGGTCGAGACCCACGTGGGGGCGGTCCTCCGCAAGCTGCAGGTGACCACCCGCCAGGCCGTGGTCCGCTGGGTCACCGAGCGCGGGCTCTGACGTCGAACCGGACGACGGGCGGCCGGCGGGGTGACCGTGGCCGCTCCACCACCCGTTCCCGTGTCGCTCACCCCTCACAGTGGGGGCTGGACGACACAAGAACGGGAACGGGGCTGGGAGGGGGCGGGGAGCAGACCGTCGGACACGGTGGGCGCCGGGATACGATGGATCCGTGGACACCAGGGAGATGCTCACGTGGGCGACGGTCGTCGCCGCCATCGCCGGTGGGCTGACGATGGCCGTGATCGCCTACGGCTTCGGCATCGTGATCGGGATCGTGGCCGTCGGCTTCTTCCTGGCCGCGGTGGTGACCTCCCGGATGGAGAACCACAAACAGGTGGTGGCCTGGGGCACCGCCGTCGCCGTCGTGACCGTCGCCATCGGGCTCGTGCTGGTCGCGGTCTTCCGGGACTCCCGGGCAGCCGAGGCGGCTCTGTCTGCTCTGGCGGCGCTGGTGGCCTAGATGTCGGCGTCGACGTCGAGCAGTTCGTCGATGGCCATCAGGGCCCGCTGCTCCTCGGGGGTCACCCTCGTGCCACCGATCCCCAGGATCGACCCCTCCTTGGCGGCACGGGCGACCTCCACGGCCACCTCCCGGACCCAGGCCTTGTAGCCCTCCGCGACGCCCGGCTCGCACCTGGCGTCCACGACGCGGGCGGCCTCTCGGACCTCCGCCTCCAACGCGGGTCGATCCGTCGCGGCGGCGGCTGCGGTGTCGGGAGCCCGGGTCTCGTCGGTCATGTCGGCGACGAGGGCGGCGACCAGCTGGTGGCCCGCCCCGGCCAACTCGACGTGGCGGATGCCCTTCGCCATCGCCCGGAACTCGGCTCGCATGCTGCGGCGGTCGGTCTCGGCCGTGGCCACGAGGCTGCCTGCCGCGATCGGCGCCCGGAGCAGGGCCGTCCATTCGTCGCTGGTGAATTGATCCTTGGTCATGTGAGGAATCCCGGGTCGGTCAGGTGGCGGGGACGCTATCGGATCCGCGACGCCGGGTGGGAAGCGCCCCGGCGGCCCACACCGAAACGAAGAACCCGACCACCCACGGCCACGTGACCCCACCGAGGACCAGGGCCGCCACCGACGCGATGGCCCCGACGATGCCCACGGCCACCAGCCACCCCGGCCGCTCGACCATGCCGCGGCGACTGCGGGCCTCGAGCCCGGCGAGGGCGACGACGAGTGGGAGCGTCACGGCCGCGAGCCCGATGATCCACACCGGCCGGGTCCACCACCAGAGGTCGGAGAACGGCTCGATGGTGAGGAACCAGCCCCCGACGGCCAGGTCGAGGGCCGCCACGAGGATCATCACGGTCAGGTGCCAGGTGAACCACGTCATGACCACGGCTCCGCCGGCCACCACCCACGTCCAGGTCCGGGTGCGCTCGAGCGCCCGCTGGAGCCGGGGGGCCACCAGACCGACCAGGCCCATCTGCATGGTGGCGAGGGCGAGGAGGATCGCCGTGGGCGGCTCGGTGTTGTTCAGCCCGGTCTGGGAGTCCAACCCGATCATGGGCAGCGGGTAGGGGCCCACCGTGACCCCGAGGATCAGGAGCCCCAGCCCGATGGGAGCCAGCCATCGGCCCACCGACGGCCGGCGCCAGTCGGCCATGCCGTAGCCGGCCTGGTGGATGGTGCCCCACATGAAGGCGAAGTTCGCCCACCCCAGCCACTCGGCCCCGGCGGTGAACCGGATGAGATCGACCATCAGCGTCAGGGCCACGCCGACCACGACGGTCCGCCACCCCCACCGCAGCCACCAACGGTGGGTCAGCGGGGCGAGGAGGACGATGCCGAGGTAGACGGCGATGAACCACAGCGGCACCAGTGCGCCCCGACCGGCGGCCAGGACCAGGCCGGGATCGAGCCACAGGCGCAACAATGGTGCCAGCACCGCCCAGAACGCCACCAACAGCGAGATCGGGACGAGGAGCCGTCGGGCCCGGCGGCCCAACCACGCGCCGATCGTGTGCTCCGACTCGGCGTCGAGCAATGACCGTTGGTTGGCGAAGCCGCCGGCCAGGAAGAAGAGCGGCATGACCTGCAGGGCCCAGGTCAGCAGCTGGAGCGTGGGGTTGTCGTCGAGCGCGCTGGCGATGACCACGTCGCCGTCCGGGTCGATCCACAGGACCGCCATGAGCCAGTGGCCGACGACGACGACGCCCATGGCGAAGACCCGAAGGGCGTCGACGAGTCGGTCCCGGTCGGGCGGGGTGCGTTCGGCTTCGGCGCGGGCTCGGGCGAGCATGGAGGTCACGGGGCTCCTTTCGTCTCCCATCATCGTGTCCCGTCGGCGTCGTCGCCACCATCGGGGAGGTCACCGAGGGGTCTCGGGGTACCCTCGGACCGTGCCCTCCGACGCGTGGCGCGAGCTCGCCGAGATCACCGACGCGCTGGCCGCCCTCCCCGACGATGCCTTCGCCGAACGAGCGGAGCTGCTGGCGCGTCGCGACCGGATCAGGGCGGAGGCACGCTCGGGTGCCTCGCCCGACCACGATCGGTCCACCGACGTCCTGCTTTCCGAGCTCGACGAGGTGACTCGCCGGGTTCGGGCCGTCATCGACCGGCGCATCAACCTCGTCTCCCAGGCCGGCTCGTCGTTGGCGTCGGGGGCCGGTGCCGACGGCTGGGGCGGGGTGGAGCTCAACCGGGCCATGGACGAGGCCGCCGGCCTCGACGGACTCCAGGCGCGAATGCGGCGCCTCCGTGCCGTGTTGGCCGACCGGGGAGTGCCACCCGAGCGGCTCAGTGGCGACGGCTCGGCTGGTTGAGCTGCCAGAGGAAGAACACCACGGCGCCCATCCAGGTCAACCAGGCGAGTGAGGCGAGGGCCAGCCAGCCCGCCGGCTCGACGAACACCCAGAACGCGGCGGTGGCGATGCCGAGCGCGGCCCAGTCGACGCAGAGGACGGTGAACGCCGCCGAGAAGCGCTGGCGGCCGATGAGCATCGACCACCAGAGCGGGGCGATGGCCACGTGGACGAGCCATGTCACGATGCCCGCCCCCCAGCCGACCTCCTGCCATACGAGCCACGCCGCGATCCCCTCGATGGCGGCCACGAGGAGCGCCGACACGGCGGCCGGACGGGCGGGCGGCGCCCACTCGGGCCGCTCGAGGGCGTCCCACCACGCCCGGCGTTCGGGGCGCAGCAGCGGCAGGGGGCCGACGAGGAGGACGAGTGCGAAGACGGCGACCACGGGTCCATCCTGCCAGCGACCGCCGACCTCGCCGTCCGCCCTAGCCTCGTCTCGATGATCGTTGCCGACCTGGTGGAACACCTCGCCCCCGCCATCGAGGGTGCCGCCGAGTGGGACCCGGTCGGATTGCAGGTCGGCGACCCCACGGCCGAGGTGGGTTCGATCGGCGTGTGCCACGAGGTCACGGACGTCACCGTCGAGCGGGCAGCCGGCCTCGACCTGCTCATTGCCTACCACCCCCTCCTGTTCCACCCGACCACCTCGTTCGTCGCCGGGCCCACCCCGGTGGGACGGGCGGTCCGACTCGTCGGATCCGGCACGGCCCTGTTCGTGGTCCACACCGGATGGGACACCCGTCCCGGTGGGACCGCCGATGCCCTCGCCGCCGCCCTGGGGCTCGGGGCCACCGTGCCATTCGCCCCGGTGTCCGATGCGCCGGGGGCGCCGGGACTGGGTCGGGTCGGCGACCTCCCCGAACCCACCACCCCGGCGGCACTGGCCACGACCGCCGAGGCCGTCCTCGGGGCGACGGCCCCCCGGGTCGCCGGCGATCCCGAGCGCCCGATCCGACGGATCGCCGTGCTGCCGGGCTCCGGCGCCGACGCGGTGGTCGGGGCCGCCGCGGCAGGCGCCGAGGCCCTCGTCACGGGCGACGTGTCCCACCACCGGGCGACGGCGGCCCTCGACGCCGGCGTGTCGATCATCGACGTGGGCCACGCCCCGTCCGAGCGACCTGGCATGGCGGCGCTCGTACGATGGGTCGCCGAACTGGACGTCGCCCCCGTCGTCGACCTCACCGACATCGTCACCAGCCCCTGGGAGGGCCGTTGAGACAGCTCCACACGACCGCCGACCTCCTCGACCTCCAGGAGCTCGACCTCCGCATCGACGAGTTGCTCGAACGGCGGGCCTCGTTGCCGGAGCTCGAGCGGTACCGGGCGACCCATGAGTCGCTCACCACGCTGGGCGCCGAGCATGCCGACCTGGCCGGGCGGCTGAAGTCGGCCTCCCGGGAGCTCGACCGCATCGATGGCGAGGTCGACCTCGCCCGCCGGAAGCTCGAGCAGGTGCAGGTGCAGATGTACTCCGGGGGCTCGAAGGCCAAGGAGGTCCAGCACCTCGGCATGGAGGTCGAGCAGCTGCAGCGGCAGATCTCCGACATGGAGGACACGGAGCTGGAGCTCATGGAGACCGTGGAGGAGCTCGAGCCGCAGGTGGCGGAACGGGCCGAGGCCATCGAGCGGCTCGAGGCCGAGAAGGCGCAGCTGGAGGCGGCCATCAAGGAGGCCTGGGCCGGCATCGACGCCGAGATCGGCCGCAAGGAGGCCCGCAAGGTCGAGGAGGTCGCCGGCATCGATCCCGACTTGGTGGCCGTCTACGAGAAGCTGCGGGAGTCCCGCGGCGGGCGGGTGGTGGCCCCCCTGGAGGAGGGACGCACCTGTGGATCGTGCCACGTGGCGCTGTCGGTGGCCGAGGTCCACGGCCTCCGATCCGAGGAGCTGCCTCGCTGCGTCCACTGCGGGCGGCTCCTCGCACTCTGATGTTCTTCTGGCACGTCGGCGCCTCGACGTTCCTCTTCCGCTGGATCTTCCGGGACCCGGCCGTCGACCTGCGTTTCCTCGCGGTGGGGGCGGTGCTCCCGAACCTCGTCGACCTGCCGCTGGCGCTCGCCCTCGGCTTCCCCGACGGCGCCCACCGGCTCTGGGCCCATGCCCTGGTGGTGCCGATCGCGCTCATGGTCGCCGTGTTGGTGGTGACCCGGCGGGGGCCCACCCGCAAGCGGTGGATGGCGTTGACGGTGGGCGTCTTCCTCCACCTCTTCCTCGACCAGATGTGGGCCCTGCCCGAGACGCTCCTCTGGCCGTTCCTGGGCACCGGCTTCTCGGACATGGGCGTGGCGTCGTTCGGGGACCTGGTCGACTCGGCCGTCGGCGTCTGGGCGGTCGTCGGCGAGGTCGTCGGCCTCGGCTACCTCGCCTTCGTCTGGGGCTGGGCGCCGCCCGAGGACCGGGCCGCCTTCGCCGCAACCGGAGTGCTCAGGTTGGGGGCGCCCCGGGACCCCGCGGCGGGTTGACCTGCGCCGGTGTCTTGCCGGCGGTCACCGCCAGCCGCACGGCAACCACCACCAACAGGACGCCGAAGGCGATCTGGAGGCGATCGGCGGGGATGGCCTGGGCGAGCAGGGCACCGCCGAACCCGCCGAGGAACGAACCGGCCGCCACCGACCACGCCACCCCCCAGCGCATGCGGCCGGCCCGGGCGTGGCCGATGGCGCCGATGACGGCCGCCGGGAGGATCGCCACGAGCGAGGTGCCCTGGGCCTTCTGCTGGACGAGGTCGAAGAGGATCACGAGCGCCGGTACGTAGATGACGCCACCGCCGATGCCCAGGAGCGCCGCCAGGGCTCCTGCGACCAGGCCCACCGCGAGCAGCAGCAGGGTGGCGACGACGTCGAGGTCGAGCACCGTGGCCGTCCCCGAGGCACCGGGGAGCAGCATCCGGACGGCGGCGGTGAGGACGACCACCACGAATGTCCACGCCAGCACGCGCTCGGGAACCCGGTCGGCGAAGTGGCTGCCGGCCCACGAACCGACGATGGCACCCACCGCCAGCACGAGTCCGCCGGCCCACGAGACGCGTTCGTTGGCGATGAACGGGACGAGGGCAGACACCGTGCCGACCGCGATCGCCACGAGGCTGACCGCGGCGGCCTGCAGCTGGGGGAGCCGCAGGAACATGACGAGGGCGGGGACGATGATGACGCCCCCGCCGATCCCGAACAGCCCTGCCACGACCCCGGCCGCGAGCCCGACGGCGGCGGCGAGGAGCAGGTGTCGGCGATCGGCCATGGGTACTCCCTACGGTACCCATCGGCTCGCCGTGCCCGGAATCAGTCGGCGGCGAGCGCCCGCAGCGCCGGCAGCACCTCGGAGCCGAGCTGGGCGATGAGGCCCTCCTGGTCGAGCGATGCCATCTGGATCGTCACGATGTCGGCGCCCAGGTCGGCGACGAGCGGGCGGTACGTGTCGACGATCTCGTCGCTCGTGTACGACAGGGCATACCGGCCGAGCACCTCCTCGCGGGGCAGCTGGTCGGCCCTTTCTCGCAGCTCGGTGGGATCGACGGCCTCGAGGCGCCCCGGTGCCCGCAGACCCCGCCACGAGAAGAGCGCCTCCCAGGCCTCGTCCTCGTCGCGGGCGTGGATCGTCCATCGGGAGGCGGCCACGGTCGGGTCCGGCTTGCCGGCCTCGGCGGCGGCCTCCCGCAGGGGGTCGGTGACCCGCTCGATGGTCTCGGCGGGGTCCTTCACCGAGCAGATGACGCCGTCGGCCTTGGTGCCGGCCAGCGTCGCCGACTTCGGCCCGCCGGCGGCCATCCAGATCGGCACCCGCTCGATCGGGGGCGAGTACAGCCGCGCCCGGTCCGTCACGTAGTACTCGCCGTCGTAGGTCAGCTTCTCGCCGTCGAGGAGGGCCCGCATGATCTCGAGCGCCTCGGTCATGCGGGCGTTCCGCTCCGCGTAGGCGGGGAACTCGTAGCCGAGCGGTCCCTCGTTGATGTTCTCGCCGGTGCCGACGCCGAGGTTGAAGCGACCGCCCGACAGTCGGTCGAGGGTGGCGGCGGCCTGGGCCACGATCGCCGGGTGGAATCGGAAGAGGGGTGTGGTCACGGCCGTACAGAACTCCACCCGCTCGGTTGCCTGGGCCATCGCGGCGATCGTCGAGTAGGCGAAGCCCGACGCCGAGGCGTCGTCGACCCACGGGTGGAAGTGCTCGGAGACCATCAGCATGTCGAAACCCGCCTCCTCGGCGAGCACGGCGTGGCGGACGAGTTCCTCGGGCTGCCACTGCTCGTGGCCGGCGAAGTAGGCGAAGCGGGTCATGGGATCTCCGGGGTTGGGGAGTCGTGGCTGGTCCGTGGGTGGGGGCCGAGTCTGCCAGAACGCGTTCCTGTGTCGCCGAGCCCTCTGTGAGAGGGGTGGGCGACACAAGAACGAGGGAGAGGGGCCCGAATCCCTCGCCGGTCTGGTTCGGGCGGCCCCTATCGTCGGCCCATGAGCGACCGCCCCACCACCCTCGGAGGCCTCCGGGCCTCGGGCTGGGAACCCCGCACCGTCAAGGCCGAGGTCCGATCGAACCTCATCGACCGCATCCGGGCGGGCCGACCACTCGTCGACGGGATCGTCGGCTACGAGGACACCGTCGTGCCCGCCCTCGAGCGGGCGATCCTCGCCGGCCACGACATCATCCTCCTCGGCGAGCGGGGCCAGGGGAAGACCCGCCTCATCCGGGGCCTCATTGGCCTCCTGGACGAGGCGATCCCCGCCATCGACGGCACCGAGACCAACGACGACCCCTACGCCCCCAGCTCGGCCACCGGCCGCCGGATCCTCGCCGAGCAGGGCGACGACGCCCCGATTCGCTGGCTGGCCCCCGAGGACCGGTTCTCGGAGAAGCTCGCCACGCCCGACATCGCCGTCGCCGACCTCATCGGCGACCTCGACCCGATCAAGGTCGCCGAGGGGCGCTACCTCACCGATGAGGAGACGATCCACCACGGGCTCGTCCCCCGCACCAACCGTGGCATCGTCTCCATCAACGAGCTCCCCGACCTGCCGCCCCGCATCCAGGTGGCGCTGCTCAACGTGCTCGAGGAGCGGGACGTGCAGATTCGCGGTCACCTCGTGCGGCTCGAGCTCGACCTGCTGTTGGTCGCCACCGCCAACCCCGAGGACTACACCAACCGGGGCCGGATCATCACGCCCCTCAAGGACCGGTTCGGCTCGGAGGTGCGCACCCACTACCCGCGCACGGCCGAGCACGAGATCGCCATCGTCGGCCAGGAGCTGACGCCGCCGCCCGCCGACGTGGCCTGGGACCTGCCCCAGGTCATGCGGGAGGTCGTGGTGGCGCTCACCGAGCGGGCCCGCACCTCCAGTCACGTCAACCATCGCTCGGGGGTGTCGGTGCGGTTCTCGATCGCCAACGCCGAGACCCTCATCGCCTCCGCCATTCGTCGGGCGCTCCGGACCGGCGAGTCGCCGGCCGTACCCCGGGTGGCCGACCTCCCGTCGCTCGTCCAGTCATCGATGGGTCGGCTCGAGTTCGAGGTCTTCGAGGAGGGTCGCGAGGAGGAGTTGCTGCGGCGCATGGTCTCGGAGGCAGTGCTCGACGTGTTCCGTGAGCGGCTCGGCACCGCCGACCTCTCCGGCGTCCTCGCCGCCTTCGACGCAGGCGTCGAGGTGGAGACCGGCGACCTCGTGCCGTCGGAGCAGGTCGTCGCCGACGCCGGCGACGTGCCGGACCTCGGGGACCTCCTGCGCCGGCTCGACCTCGCCGAGGAATCGCCCGCCCACGTCGCCTGCGGCCTCGAGTTCGTCATGGAGGGCCTCCACCTCACCCGCCGCCTGAACAAGGACGCCACGATGTCGGGCGGGACGGTGTACGCCGGCTGATGTACCGCTACCGCCGCTGGGACGGCACCCAGGACCCGTTCGGGGACCTCCTCCCCGCCGACGAGCTCGTCGACCGGTTCTCCCGGGACCTGCTCGATGGGTGGGGTGCCGACCACGCCCTCGAGCGACTGCTCCGCCAGGGCCTCGACGGCCGTTTCGAGGGACTCGAGCAGTTGCAGGACCGGATCCGGCGGATGCGCGAGGCACTGGCCGAGCGGGGCCGCCTCGACCCCCTGGGGGACGTCCGCGAGCGCCTCGAGGCGATCACCGACCTCGAGCGGGAGGCGCTGGCCGGCGATCCCTCCGAGGATGCCCGGATGCGCGAGCTCGAACTGGAGATGCTGCCCGACTCACCGGCCCGCCGGATCGCCGAGCTGCGCGACCACGACTGGGCGTCGTCCGAGGCCGGCGAGCGGTTCGAGGCGCTCCTCGAGGAGCTGCGATCCGAGATGGCGTCGCAGGCCATCGCCGGGATGCGCGACGCCGTCGAGTCCATGTCCGAGGGGGACCTGGCGGCGATGAAGGACATGATGGCCGACCTCAACGGCCTCCTCGCGGAGCACGCCGCCGGCACCGGGCCGTCCCAGGAGGCCTTCGACGAGTTCATGGCCCGCCACGGTCGGTTCTTCCCCGAGCAGCCCCGCACGTTCGACGAGCTCCTCGAGGTGCTCGCCCGCCGGGCGGCGGCGGCGAGCCGCTTCATGGCGTCGCTCTCGCCCGAGCAGCGCGCCGAGTTGGCCGCCCTCTCCGACGAGCTGCTCTCCGATCTCGACCTCCGCTTCCAGATGCAGCAGCTCGCCGACGGCCTGCGAGCCGCCATGCCGAATCTCGGGTGGGACCAGCCGGTGCCCCAGGGCGAGGGCGACCCGGTCGGCCTCGCCGAGGGTCTCGCCCGTATCGAGCAGGGGTCGCTGCTCGACCAACTCGACGATGCCCTCGGCCAGGACTACCCGGGTTCATCGCTCGCCGACATCGACCGGGAGGCGCTGGTGGCGGCGCTCGGCGAGGAGGCGGGCCGCGACCTCGACGCCCTCCGCCAGGTCGAGGCCGAGCTCGAGCGGGCCGGCGTCATCGCCCGATCCGAGGGCCGCCTCGAGCTGACCCCCCGTGGCGTCCGCAAGCTGGGGGAGCGGGCGCTGGTGACCGTGTTCGAGCGCCTCGACGCCGACCGGCCGGGCGGGCACGACACCTCGACGGTCGGTGGCCGGGGCGAGCCCACCGGCCAGTCCCGGCCGTGGCAGCACGGCGACGACCTCCGCCTCGACCTCACCCGCACGGTGTCCAACGCCGTGCGGCGCACCGGGCCCTCCACCGGCGGGGTGTCGCTCACGCTCGACGACTTCGAGATCGGCGAGTTGGAGCGCCGCACCCGGGTGGCCACCGTGCTCCTCCTGGACATGAGCCGGTCGATGCCCCTCCGGGGCCACTGGGTCCACGCCAAGCGGATGGCCCTCGCCCTCCACGCCCTGATCTCGGGCGCCTATCCCGAGGACAGCCTCGACATCGTCGGCTTCTCCGACCTCGCCCGCCGCATGACGCCCGCCGATCTCGCAGTCCTCGACTGGGAGCCGGTCTACGGGACCAACATGGAGCACGCCTTCAACCTCGCCGGCCGGATCCTCGCCGACCACTCCGACGCCTCCCGCCAGGTCCTGTTGGTGACCGACGGCGAGCCGACGGCGCACCTCATGGAGGGGGGGATGCCCTTCTTCCAGTGGCCGCCCGCCTGGGAGACGATCGAGAAGACCATGAAGGAGGCGATGCGCCTCGCCCGGTCGGGCGTGACGCTGAACGTCTTCATGCTCGAGGAGAGCCCGGGACTGGTGCGCTTCATGGACCACCTCGCCAAGACCGTCGGCGGTCGGGTGTTCGCCACCCCCAGCAGCGAGGTGGGCGAGATGATCGTCAGCGACTACGTGCGCCG
>CAZTLW010000043.1:0-10840 GCA_964614585.1 uncultured Acidimicrobiia bacterium
ACGCCCAGCGAAGTATCCGGTACTGAGTATCGAGTACTGAGATCGAGCGACCCCCGGGGCGTCGAGCCCCGGGGGTCGCTTCTTGGTACTTGGTACTCAGTACCTGGTACTCAGTACTCAACTCCTGTAGAGCCGCACCCAGCCGCGTTCGAAGTCCTCGGTGCCCGACTCGTAGCCGGGGTCGCCGGGCAGCAGGACGTCGTAGCGCCCGGCTTCGCCGAACACGACCCGAGCCCGCTGGAAGGGCGGTGGGTCGGCGGCGACGGCGAGGGCCTCGGCGGCGGACTCGAAACGGGCCAGCGACCGCAGCATCCGATGGGTTGGGCCCATGAGCTCCCACCGTCCGTCCTCGGCCCATGCCAGGGCCGTGGCCGGCGCCACCCACTCGGCATCGACGAGCTCGTCGTCGTCGTGGACCACCTCGTCGTGCGGCGGGGCGGCGGCCACGAAGAAGCGGGCGTCGAAGCGTCGAGGCGGGCCGACGGGGGTGATCCACTGGGCCACGTAGGGGATCCGGGGACCGGGGACGCGCCAGCCGCGCTCGGCGAGGAGGTCGGCGAGTGGTCGCCCGGTGGCCAGCGCCCGTCGGTCGACGCCGGGGTCGGCCACCTCGGCCCAGTCGTCCCGGTCGTCGACGGCGAGGAGCAACCCCGTCTCCTCGAACACCTCCCGCACGGCCGCCGACCAGAAGGCGAAGGGGTGGTCGACGTCGAGGTCGGCACCGTCGCCCTCGGCCAAGCCGAGATCCGGTGGGCGGATGTCGTCGTCGGCGGGGTCGACGCGACCGCCGGGGAACACCCACATCCCCCCGGCGAAGGCCAGCCGGGAGGTCCGCCGCACCATGAGCACCCGCAGGTCGGGGCGATCCTCGACGAGCATGACCGTCGCGGCCGGGCTCACCGGCACGTCCTCGGGGCGGGGCGCTTCGTCGTAGGGGTCGACCATCACCCTCAGGATGGCCGATCCGGCGGGTTGTGGCGCCGGAGAGGGGAGACCGACGTCACTCCGGGCGAGCGAAGACGAAGCACTCGGGCGTGGCCCCCTCCTCGGCGGCGTCGATCGGGCCGCGGTCGCACCACACCGGGTTCCCCCACGGGGCCAGCACCGGGATGTCGGCCCGCTCCAGGAGCGTGAGATAGGAGCCGGCGGCGTCGCCGAGGCACGACGTGTCGACCACCACCGGGTCGTCCATGTCCAGGCCGGCCTCGCCGGGCACCTCCCAGATCGCCGTCTCGGTGATGCCGCAGGCTGCGGTCGTCGCCCGCTCGGGGTCGTTCGGTCGAGTGGCCTCGACCGAGTCACCAGACGCCAGGCGCAGCACCAGGTCCTCACCGCTGACCTCGATCGAGGTGACCGGTCCGGCTGCGTCGTCGGGCGCGGTGGACTCGTACGAGCCCGACGGTGGGCTGCCCGAGGTCGCCAGCAGGCAAGGTTCGATCCCGCGGCACCCGAGGTCGATGGGGGTCTCCCCGCCCCAGCTGCGCAGCGCCACCAGCGCAGTGCCGGTCGCCCGGCCCGGGACGACGGCGGGTTGGTCGAACGAGGCTCCACCGATCTCGAGGGCGCCACCGCCCAGTCGCAGGATCACCGCCTCGATCCTCGACTGGAACGCCTCGTCGCCCTCCTGGGCGAGGGCCTGCTCGCGCTCGGCGATGGCCCGCGTCGCCACGGTCTCGCCGTCGATCGCGATCCGGACCTCGTCGTCGGCCACCTCGACCTCGAGGCGATCGATGCCTGCCTCGCGCAGGTCGCCGAGCGACCCGGGCAGGGCGGCGGCCCCGGTGGCTGTGAGCTGCTCGGACGTCGGCACCCGGGCCGCGTAGGTCCCCGGATCCACCTCGGCGATGATCGTGTCCCCACCGCAGGAGGTCAGGCCGAGGACCGCGACCCCCACGAGGCACCCGAGTCGAACCACCGACATGATCTGCTCCCTTCACCAACCAGGACGTGGTCTACCCACCACCGATCCGGCTCAACCGCGACGGTCCGAGATCCCGCTGGTCTGGCGTAGTGCCCGAACTGTCGCGATAATCACGTCTCCACCTCGTTCAGGAGTCCCACCCATGTCCACCATGTCCCTGCGCGCCGACGTCGGTCGTGAGATCGGGTCCCGGGCCGCCGGCCGCCTCCGGGCCGCGGGCAAGGTGCCCGCCGTCGTCTACGGCCACGGCACCGACACCCGCTCGATCGCCGTCGACCACCGGGAGCTGGACCTGGCGCTCAGCACGGAGGCCGGGCGCAACGCCATCTTCGAGCTCGACCTCGACGGCACCGTCGAGACCGCGGTCGCCCACCAGATCGACCGGCATCCCACGAAGAACCGGATCCTCCACGTCGACTTCGTCCTCGTCGACCTCGACCAGGTGATCGACGCCGACATCAACGTCCGGGTGGAGGGCGAGGGCCCCGGCGTCAAGGAGGGCGGCATCGTCGAGTTGATCCGTCCGACCGTCCACGTGCGTGGCGTCGTCTCCAAGCTCCCGAACGAGATCGTCGTGGACGCCTCCGAGTTGGAGGTCGGCGACACGATCCACATCTCGGAACTCCCCGAGGTCGAGGGCATCGAGTACCTCGAGGACGACGAGCTGACGGTCCTCACCGTCACCATCACCCGGGCCGCCGCCATGGGCGAGGAGGCCTTCGAGGCCGAGCTGGCCGCCGCCGGCGGGGCCGAGCCCACCGAGCCCGGGACCGTCGGCGAGGAGGCCGCCGAGGCGGAGGAGCCCGCCGAGGGCAACGAGGGCTGAGTGCCCGTCGTCGTCGGCCTCCGGAACCCCGGCGACCGATACGAGGGCACCCGCCACAACGTCGGCGCCGAGGTCGTGGAGCTCCTCGCCGACCGCTGGGGCTCTCCCATCGGCCGCGGGCCGAAGGGCATCGCCGTCCGAGTCGCGACCGCCCGCGTCGGCGAACGCCCGGTCCATCTCGCCCTGCCCACCACCTTCATGAACGAATGCGGGCCGCCGACCCAACAGGTCGCCGCCTACTTCGGGGCCGGGCCCGACGAGGTGCTCGTGGTCCACGACGACATCGACCTCCCCTTCGCCCGGCTCCGGGTCGCCCACGACCGGGGCTCGGGTGGGCACAACGGCATCCGGTCGATCACCAAGGCGCTGGGCACCGAGGCCTTCTGGCGCCTCAAGATCGGCGTCGGCCGACCACCCGGCCGCATGGACCCGGCCGCCTTCGTGCTCGCCCGGTTCGCGCCCGAGGAGTGGGACGAGGTGGACCTGGTGGTGGCCGACGCCGCCGACGTGGTCGAGACCTGGCTCGACGACCCGGATCGGGCGAAGGAGCAGGCCGCGCAGCGGCGCTGAGCGCCGCTAGCCAGTACTGAGTACTGGGTACTGAGTACTGAGTACTGCCGAGGCGTAGCCTCGGCGAGATGTACGTCGCTGCCATCGACCAGGGAACCACGTCCACCCGGTGCATCGTCTACGCCGACGACGGGACGGTGCTCGGCACCGGCCAGCAGGAGCATCGCCAGATCTTCCCGCGTCCCGGCTGGGTGGAACACGACCCCGCCGAGATCATGGAGCGGACCCGGCAGGTGATCGCCGAGGCGCTCGACCGGTCCGGGGTCCCCGCCTCCCGACTCGCCGGGGTCGGGATCACCAACCAGCGCGAGACGGTCGTCGCCTGGGACCGGGAGACCGGTCGGCCGGTCGGGAACGCCATCGTGTGGCAGGACACCCGCACCGATGCCCTCTGCCGGGAGCTCGGCGGCGAGATCGGCGCCAACCGGTTCAAGACCGAGACCGGGCTCCCCCTCGCCACCTACTTCTCGGGGCCGAAGGTCCGCTGGCTGCTCGACCACGACGAGACGGTGGCCCGCAAGGCCGCCGCCGGGACCCTGGCCGTCGGCACCATCGACTCGTGGTTGGTCTGGAACCTCACCGGGGGTCCCGACGGGGGCGTCCACATCACCGACGTCACCAATGCCTCCCGGACCATGCTGATGGACATCCGCTCGCACGCCTGGTCGCCCGACCTGTGCGAGGCCATCGGCGTCCCGATCGAGGCGCTGCCGGAGATCCGATCCTCGTCGGAGGTCTACGGGGAGGGGGTCGGGGTCCTCGCCGGCGCCCCGATCGCCGGGATCCTCGGCGACCAGCAGGCGGCGCTCTTCGGGCAGGCGTGCACCGAGGTGGGGGAGGCGAAGAACACCTACGGGACCGGCTGCTTCATGCTCCTCAACACCGGCACCGAGCCAATCCCGTCCGAGGCCGGGCTCCTGACCACCGTGGCCTACCAGTTGGGCGAGTCCGCCCCGGTGTACGCCCTGGAGGGGTCGATCGCCGTGGCCGGCAGCCTCATCCAGTGGCTGCGCGACAACCTGGGCCTCATCGACTCGGCACCCGAGGTGGAGGACCTCGCCGGCGAGGTCGACGACAACGGCGGCGTCTTCGTGGTCCCGGCCTTCTCCGGCCTCTTCGCCCCCTGGTGGCGCGATGATGCCCGGGGCGTGATCGCCGGTCTGACGGGCTATGCGACCAAGGCCCACATCGCCCGAGCGGCCCTCGAAGCGGTCGCCTACCAGGCCGTCGACGTCGCCGAGGCGATGGCGTCGGACTCGGGCGTCGAGTTGACGTCGCTGAAGGTCGACGGCGGCATGGTGCGCAACGAGTTGCTCATGCAGTTCCAGGCCGACGTCCTCGGCGTGCCGGTCGTCCGTCCCAAGATCACCGAGACGACCGCCCTCGGCGCGGCCTACGCCGCCGGACTCGCCACCGGGGTGTGGGACTCGACCGACGAGATCCGGGCCCGCTGGGCCGAGGACACGGTGTGGGAACCGTCGATGGCCCCCGAGGAACGGGACCGATTGGTAGCCCAGTGGCACAAGGCGGTCCAGGCGACGTTCGGTTGGGTCGAGTAGTCGAACCGTCGTCCCTAGGGTGACCGACGTCGGCCGTCGCCGACGTCCCATGCCCTCCGTCTCGTCCGCCTCCTCTCGCGTGTCGTCCGCCCCGTCGTCGGGGCAGGCCCCTCGTCGCACGTTCGCCATCATCTCCCACCCCGACGCCGGCAAGACGACGCTGACGGAGAAGTTCCTCCTCTACGCCGGGGCGATCGAGACGGCGGGTGCGGTGCGGGCCCGCGGCGGACGCCAGCGCGAGGTGACCTCGGACTGGATGGACCTCGAGCGGACCCGCGGCATCTCGATCACGTCCACGGCCGTCCAGTTCGAACACGGCGGCGTCGTCATGAACCTGCTGGACACGCCGGGTCACCGGGACTTCTCCGAGGACACCTACCGAGTGCTCTCGGCGGTGGATTCGGTGGTGATCGTCCTCGACGCGGCCCGGGGCATCCAATCCCAGACCCGCAAGCTCTTCGAGGTGGCCCGGGATCGACGGCTGCCGCTCCTCACGTTCGTGAACAAGTGCGACCGCCCGTCGTTGCCGCCCCTCGCGCTCCTCGACGACATCGAGGCGACCCTCGGGCTCGACGCGACGCCGATCACCTGGCCGGTCGGCTCGGGGCCGACCTTCGAAGGGGTGGTCGACCGGCGAAGCGGCCACCTGTGGGAGTTCGAGCGAACCCCCCATGGCGGTTCGATCGGCGACGAGCTGAGCACCCCGATCCGACGCCGCGACGACGACCAGGAGCACCGGTCGACCGCCTGGGACGAGCTGGACCTCCTGTCGGCGGTCGAGGCCGACCATGCGCTCGACGGGTTCCTCGCCGGGACCGCGACGCCCGTGTTCTTCGGTTCCGCCCTGTGGAACTTCGGTGTGCGGCTGCTCCTCGATGCGGTCGTCGACCTGGCCCCGGCTCCGTCGGCCTGGCAGTCGGTCGACGGTGGCGAGGTGCGGCTCGACGAGCAGGTCACGGGCCAGGTCTTCAAGGTCCAGGCCAACCTGGACCCCCGACACCGCGACCGGGTGGCCTTCGTTCGCATCGCGTCGGGGGTCTTCCGGCGGGGCATGTCGCTCGTCAACCAACGCACCGGGAGGACGCTGACCACCCGGTTCGCCCACTCGGTGTTCGGTCGTGACCGGGAGACGGTCGACGAGGCGGTTCCCGGCGACGTGGTGGCGCTGGTCAACGCCACCGACCTGCTCATCGGCGACACCCTGAGCGAGGACGGAAGGGTCGAGTTCCCCGGGCTCCCGGCGTTCGCCCCCGAGCTCTTCGCCACCGCCCGGGCCGCCGAGACCTCCCGGTCGAAGCAGTTCCGCCGCGGCATCGAGCAACTGGACGAGGAGGGCGTCGTGCAGGTCCTTCGCACGCCCGACGCAGGAGATCGTGAGCCGATCCTCGCCGCCGTCGGCCAGATGCAGTTCGAGGTCGCCGCCCACCGGATGGCGGGCGAGTTCGGGGCGGAGATCGTCCTCGAGCCCCTGTCGTTCACGGTGGCGCGTCGCACCGACCGGGACGGCGCCGAGCGACTCGCCAATCGGACGGGCGTGTTGGTCGCCGGGCGCCGCGACGGTTCGCTGGTGGCGCTCTTCGCCACCGAGCACCGGCTCGCCGCCGCCCGCCGGGACCATCCCGACCTCGTGCTCGACCGGATCGGGAGTTCGTGAGTCGCCGGCTCCCCGGGGCGGCCTCCGGGAGCCGGATGGTCGCCGCCAGTCCCATCCCCTACGGCTGGGTGGTCCTCGCCGCGGCGACGGTCGGCCTCACCATGACGATCCCCGGCCAGACCATCGGGGTCTCGGTCGTCCTCGACCCGATCATCGACGAGCTCGGCCTCGGTCGCTCCGTGGTCTCGGCCACCTACACGGCCGGCACCCTCGCCGGCTCGCTGTGGTTGGCGGCGGTGGGGCGGCGCATCGACCGGTACGGTCCGCGGCGATCGGTGGCAGTCATCGCCACCGCGTTCGCACTGGCCTGTGCCGCCTTCGGCCTGGTCGGCGGGGTGGTCGGCCTCGTGGTGGGCTTCACGCTCATCCGCGGCCTGGGCCAGGGCGCGTTGGGGCTCGTCAGCGTCCATGCCGTCAACATCTGGTTCGTCCGGCGGCGCGGCCTCGCGATGGGCCTGGCCGGGTTCGGGTTCGCCATCGCAACCGCCCTCGTCCCTCCCCGGTTCCAGCAACTCGTCGACGCCATCGGCTGGCGCTGGTCGTACGTCGTGGCCGGGGCGGTGGTGGCCGCCGTCATGGTCCCGGTCGGGTGGGCCTTCTTCCGGGATCGACCGGAGGCCTACGGCCTCCAACCCGACGGGACGACTCCGTCGACCGTCGAGCCGGTGGTCGAGGTCGACTACGAACTCGCCCAAGCGCGGCGGACGCTCACCTTCTGGCTCTACGTCACCGGTGGTTTCCTCACTGCCGCCCTCGGGACGGCGCTCGTGTTCCACCACTTCTCGATCATGGCCGCCAACGGGCTCGAGCGTGACGTGGCCGCCTCGCTCTTCGTGCCCTTCGGCTTCGTCCTCGCCGGATCGGGGCTCGTCACCGGCTACCTCATCGATCGGGTGCCGCCACGCTTTCTCCTCTCGGCGGCCCTGGCCTTGATGGCAGGGGCGCTCGTGGGGGCCCCGGGTGTCGACGACCCACGCACCTTGTTGGTCTACGGCGTCGTGCTCGGGACGATGCAGGGGATGAGCCAGGCACTCCAGACCACGGTCTACGCCCACTACTTCGGCCGCCTCCACATCGGGGCCATCAAGGGGCTCAGCACGACGATCCTCGTGGCCGGCACGTCCGTCGGCCCCCTCCTCGTCGCCCTCGGGTTCGATGCCGCCGGTGACTACCGGCCAGTGCTCGTCGCGGCGGCGGTCGCGCCGGCGGTGCTGGCGGTCGTCGCCCCCTTCCTCCCGCTCGTCCGCGACGGGCGGGTCCGGTGAACCGCCCCGCCGGCGCCACCCCCTAGCCTCCCCGCCGTGCAGCAGGTCCCCAACCTCCTGGCCTACCTCCGCATCGTGCTGGTGCCGGTGGTCATGGTGCTGGCACTCGAGTCCGACGCCGGGCCGACGGAGCCGATCGTCGCGGCGGCGGTGCTCTTCGTCGTCGCCGCCGTCACCGACTTCCTCGACGGCTGGATCGCCCGTCGATGGGACGCCACCTCGATCTACGGGGCGTTCCTGGACTCGACGGCCGACAAGCTCCTCGTGACGGGGATGCTGCTCGCCCTGCTGGTCGTCGATCGGGTGCTCATCTGGTTCGCGCTCGTCATCATCATGCGCGAGTTCGTCGTCATGTCCCTCCGAGGCCTCACCGCGATGCGAGGGACGACGATCCCCCCGAGCCCCTGGGGCAAGTGGAAGGCAGCCCTGCAGTTCACGGCCATCACCCTCGCCCTGCTGCGCACCGGCAGCCAGCTCGGGCCCTACCACCTCGACGAGTGGGCGATGGCGGTGGCGGTGGCCTTCACCATCACCTCTGGCTGGGGGTACGTGACCGCCTTCTGGTCGGTGGCCCGCAGCGTCGACGACCGCCCATGAGGGTGTTCGTCACCGGGGGGTCCGGCGTCGTCGGCGGCGCCGTCGTCCGCCACCTCGTCCAGCGTGGCGACCGGGTGCGGGCCCTTGCCCGCAGCCGCCCGGCAATCGCCACGGTCGCCGGGTTGGGGGCCGATCCGATCGCCGGGTCGGTGCGCGACCGGGCCGCGCTCACCGAGGGCATGGCCGGCGTCGACGTCGTCTTCCACGTGGCCGGCGTGAACGAGATGTGCGTCTCCGACCCCGGGCCGATGGAGGCGGTCAACGTGGACGGCACCCGCCGGGTGCTGGCCGTGGCCGAGGAGGTCGGCGTTCCCCGGGTCGTGGTCACGTCCTCGGCGGCGACGATCGGCGAGGCGCATGGGACCGTTGGGACCGAGGCCTCCCCCCACCGAGGCTGGTTCCTCTCCCACTACGAGCGGTCCAAGTACCTCCAGGAGCAGGCAGCGCTCGCCCACGAGGGCGACGTCGAGGTGGTGTGCGTGAATCCCTCGTCGGTGCAGGGCCCCGGCCGGGCCACGGGCACGGGGCGGATCATCGTCGACGTGCTGGCGGGACGGATCCCGCTGCTCCCCGACGCGCCGGTGTCGATGGTCGACATCGACGACTGTGCCGACGGACACCTGCTCGCCGCCGAGCACGGGCTGCCGGGCAAGCGCTACCTGCTGTCGGCGTTCACCCTCACCACCCGGGAGTTGCTCGACCTGCTGGGGGAGCGGGTGGGCATCGAACCGCGGGTGGCCTACCTGCCGGCCTCGGTGACGCGGGCGCTCGCCCGCGGGGTCGGGGCGGCCGAGCGACTCGTCGGGTCGACCCTGCCGGCGCCGGTGTGTGGGGAGATGCTGCGCACGCTGGCCTTCGGGCATGCGTACGACGGGAGCCTGGCCCGTTCAGCGCTCGGACTCACCCATCGGTCGCCCGAGTCCACCCTCGAGCGGCTCGTCGCCTGGTTCCGCGCCGAGGGGCTCCTCCGGGTCTGAGTCGCCCGAACGCTGCGGCTGCCAGCTCGGGCCTTGCTGGATCACCTGGGTGACGACCAGTTCGATGCCGGCCTCGGTGAGGCGCCGCTCCACCCGTCGGGCCAGTTCGTCCTTCACCGACCGGGCCGTGCGGGTGGGCACCACGAAGCGAGCCGCGAGCCGGACGCCGTCGTCCTCGATGTGGGCGAACACGCGAGGCAGCAGCTCCGCCTGGGGGACCGGGAAGCGACGCCGGAGGCGGTGCATCTCGGCCAGCGCCTCGTCGAGGTCGGAGATCCGCTCGGCCTCCTCCCGGAGGATCGCCGACGCCCGCTCGCGGTCCTCGTGGTGGGGGATGAGCACGTCGAGCTCTTCCCAGATGAAGTCGAAGAACGACGAGAAGTTGTAGACGGGGTCGGTGAACGTCGCCTTGTTGGAGATCGCCACCATCCGCCCGGTGTGCTGGCGGCCCCCCACCCAGTTGATGCGCTCGCCCTCGGAGCCGATCTCCATGAGCTTGGTGCGCATCGGGCTGATGTCGATGACGTCACCGCGCACCCCGGCCATCTGGATGCGATCGCCGATCGTGAAGATCCGCCCGACCGTGATGTTGAACCAGCCGGCGAGGGCGCCGATCACCTCCTGCATGGCGAAGGTGATGCCGGCGGCGGCGAGTCCGAAGGCCGCGGCGAGGCCCGTCCCGAACGGCTGCCAGGTGACGAGCAACGCGATGACCGCCACGACCACGATGCCGTATCGGACGAACTTGCGCCCGTAGAAGCGCTCGTAGTCGCCTGCCACCCGTTCCCGGATGGCGCGATCGGCCAGCCAGCCGACGACGAGGCCGGCGACCACGATGCCCGCGCTCACCAGCACCCGCGGGAGGACGGCGTCGAAGGATTCCATGCGTCGTCGGCCTACCCGGCGTGGGCCGGGCGGAAACCCGGCCCGAGCCCCCGCCCGCGGCGCATAGCCTGCCCGTCATGGACCTGACCCCCGAGGAACTCGACGCCCTCGTCGCCGAGCTGTACCCGGCCGCCGGCGCCGACGGCCTCCGATGCGAGTCGCTCGGCGATCGCGAGGCCGTGGTGCGCTGGCCCCTCGACGAGGCCCAACTCAGACCCGGTGGCTACATCTCCGGGCCCGTCCAGTTCCGCGCCGCCGACCTGGCCCTCTGGTATGCCGTGTTCACCGTGATCGGCGTCGAGCCGATGGCCGTGACGACCCACCTGCACATCACCTTCCTGCGCCCCGCGGTGGGCGGCGACCTGCTCGCCCGCTGCCGGATCCTGCGGGTGGGGAGGACCCGGATCTACGGCGACGTCGATCTCTGGGTCGACGGGAAGCCCGACGAGCTCGTAGCCCACGCCGTCGGGGGGTACAGCAACCCGACCGCCTGACGGCGGTCGGGTACCGCCGCCCGGCTGCGCCGGGCTACGACACGCCCCGGCTCCGCCGGGCTACTCCCGTTCGGACTCGGCCCGGACACGGG
>CAZTLW010000043.1:10940-16846 GCA_964614585.1 uncultured Acidimicrobiia bacterium
CGACACGCCCCGGCTCCGCCGGGCTACTCCCGTTCGGACTCGGCCCGGACACGGGCAAGGTTCGGTCCGGTCCTAGCCTCTCGGGGATGCCTTCTCCTCCGCTTGCCGGGGTCGTGGGTCGTTGGTCGCGGGCGACACTGCCGCCGCTCGACGGGCGGGTCGTCGTGCCCGACGACGTCCGGGCGTTCGTGCTCGCCGGCCTGGCCACCCGCGCCGACCGTCCGATCCTCGCGGTCGTGCCGGGAGAGCAGGAGGCTCGCGACCTGGCCGACGACCTCGCCTGCTTCGCCACCGACGTCGCCCACCTCCCCGCCTGGGAGACCCTCCCGTTCGAGCACGTCTCGCCGAACACCACCACCATGGCCGCCCGGGCCCGGGCCCGACACCGACTGACGACCGGGGGCCCCGGCACGGTCGTGGTGGCGCCGGTCCGGGCGGTGGTGCAGCGGGTGTCGCCGTCGGACCCGGCGCCGCTCGAGGTGGCCGTCGGGGCCACCATCCCCTTCGACGGCCTCATCGCCCGCCTGGCCGACCTCGGTTACGAGCGCACCGAGCGGGTCGAGCACCGGGGTGAGTTCGCCGTCCGAGGCGGCATCGTCGACGTGTACCCGGTGGGCGACGCCGACCCGGCCCGCCTCGACTTCTGGGGCGACGACGTCGAGTCGATCCGCCGCTTCGACGTCGGCACCCAGCGCTCCGAGGAACGGGTCGACGCCATCGACATCGTCCCCGCCCGCGAGTTCCGCATCGACGAGGCGATCGCCACCCGCGCCGCCGAGCTGGCCGCCGAGCACCCATGGGCGCAGGCCACCTGGGACCTCGTCGCCCAGCGCATCCCCTTCGCCGGGGTCGAGTCGTGGCTGCCGTGGCTGGTGCCCGAGCGGACGGTGCTGGACGACCACGAGGGCCCACTCGTCGTCTTCGACCCGGTCCGGTCGCTCGCCCGCAGCCGGGACCTCGTCGCCGAGGAGCACGACCTCGCTCGGGCGCTGGCCCCGACCTGGGGGACCGGGAGCCCCGACGCCGAGGAGGCCCCACCGCTCTACCTCGAACTCGAGGAGCGCGTCGCCGGGCGCCCCGCCCTGCTGGCCCCACCCCTCGCCGCCTCGCCCGACGACGAGCGGATCGAGACCCGGCCGCTCGGTGCCACCCCCGGGGACCCCGCCGAACTGGTCGCGGCCCTGGCCGTCCTCCGCGCCGACGGGATCCAGGTCGTGGCAGCCCTCGACGGTGAGGCCACCGCCGACCGCGTTGCGCGGGTCCTGGCCGACGAGGGCCTCGCCCTCGATCGTCTCGAGGCGGTCGAGGGACGCGAGAGCGGCGTCGTCGCGGTTGGCCTCCACCGTGGGTTCGTCCTGCCCGCCGTCGGCGCCGCCGTCCTCGGCGACCACGAGATCACCGGTCGTCGTCGTGCCCACCGCCGGCCCGGACGGGCCCGGGCCACCGACACGTCGATCGGCTACCGGGACCTCGTCCCGGGCGACCACGTGGTGCACCATCGCCACGGCATCGGCCGATTCGAGGGGCTGGTCACCCGGACGATCGCCGGCATCGAGCGGGACTACCTCGTCATCGCCTACGCCGGCGAGGACCGGCTCTACGTGCCGACCGACCAGTTGGCGGGCATCGATGCCTACACCGGTGGCGAACAGCCGCGACTGTCGCGGATGGGCGGATCCGACTGGGAGAAGACCAAGGGCCGGGTGCGCAAGGACGTGGCAGTGGTGGCCGAGGAGGTCGTGCGCCTCCACAAGGCACGGGCGATGGCCCCCGGCCACCAGTACCCTCCCGACACGCCCTGGCAGCGGGAGGTGGAGGGCGCCTTCCCCTACGAGGAGACCCCGGACCAACTCACCGCCATCGCCGACGTGAAGGCCGACATGGAGGCCCCCGGCCCGATGGATCGGCTGGTGTTCGGCGACGTCGGCTTCGGCAAGACCGAGGTGGCCATCCGGGCCGCCTTCAAGGCGGTGACCGCCGGCCGTCAGGTCGCCGTGCTCTGCCCCACCACGCTGCTGGCCCAGCAGCACCACCAGACCTTCTCCGAGCGGTTCGAGCCCTACCCCGTCCGGGTGGAGATGTTGTCGAGGTTCCTCACCGCCGCCGAGCAGCGGGTCGTCGTGGATGGACTGGCTTCGGGCGAGGTCGACGTGGTGATCGGCACCCACCGCCTCCTGTCGGACGAGATCGAGTTCAAGGACCTCGGCTTGTTGGTGGTGGACGAGGAGCAACGCTTCGGCGTGTCGGCCAAGGACCAGATCAAGGCGGCCGCCGTCGACGTCGACGTGCTGACGCTGACCGCCACTCCCATCCCTCGCACCCTCGAGATGGCACTCACCGGCATCCGCGAGGTGAGCCACATCCGGACCGCTCCCGGCGAGCGGCACCCGATCCTCACCTACGTGGGTCCCTACGACGAGTCGTCGGTCTCGGCGGCGATCCGCCGGGAGCTCCTCCGGGAGGGTCAGGTCTTCTACGTCCACAATCGGGTGCAGACGATCGACCGCACGGTCCGGCGGTTGGCGGGGCTCGTGCCCGACGCCGCCATCGCGGTCGCCCACGGCCAGATGTCGGAGGGCCAGCTCGAGCAGGTGATGATCGACTTCTGGGACCGCCGGTACGACGTCCTCGTGGCGACCACGATCATCGAGTCGGGCCTCGACCTGCCGTCGGTCAACACCCTCATCGTGGAGCGGGCCGACCTCCTCGGCCTCGCCCAGCTGTACCAGCTGCGGGGGCGGGTGGGCCGGTCGAACCAGCGGGCCTACGCCTACCTGTTCCACCCGTCGGAATCGTCCCTCACCGAGACCGCCTTCCGGCGTCTGCAGGCCATCGGCGAGGCGACCGACCTCGGGTCGGGGTTCGAGCTCGCCCGCCGCGACCTCGAGATCCGGGGTGCGGGGTCGATCCTCGGCGAGGTGCAGTCCGGCCAGATCGCCGCCGTGGGCTTCGAGCTCTACGCCCAACTCGTCGGCGATGCGGTCCGGGAGCTCACCGGCGAGGGGCCACCGGCCGCCGAGCCGGTCGACGTCCGCATCGACCTGCCGGTCGACGCCCACCTGCCCGACGACTACGTCACCGACGGCCAGGCGCGCCTCGAGGCCTACCGGCGGTTGGCGGCGGCGACGACCCAGCCCGAGGTCGACGACGTGGTGGACGAGTGGGAGGACCGCTACGGCCCACTACCGCCCGAGGCCGAGTCGCTCATCGGGATCGCCCGGTTGCGGGCCGAGGCGGCCCGGGTGGGGCTGTCCGAGGTCGTGAAGCTCCACCAGGAGGTCCGGATGGGCCCCGTCGACCTCACGGAGTCCCAGGAGGTCCGGCTCCGCCGGCTCACCAAGCGACGGGGGGTGCTGAAACCCTCTGAGGGCGTCATCTTCGTTCCCGCCCCCCCGGCAGGCCGGGTGGTCGAGGACCTGCTGGGGTTCCTGGCCGAGATGTGGCCCGTCGCCGAAGGCGACGGGCAGTACTGAGTACCCAGTACTGAGTACTCAGTACTGCGGTACCCCCTACATCGCGTCCCTCCCTACCATTGCTCCGTCCCCGACCACCCCAGGGAGTTTCCCCCATGCCCCGCCTCGTCGCACTCCTCGCCGCCCTCGGCCTCGTCCTCGCCGCGTGTGGCGGCGGCTCGTCGGCCGTCGCCGCCACCGTCGATGGCTCCGAGATCACCGTCGGCCAGCTCGATGCCCTGCGACCCGGGGGTGCCGCCAGCACCCAGCAGGCCTCCAACGACCTCGAGCTGCTCATCACGACCAACATCGTCCGCTCGGGCCTCGACGAGCTCGGCGTCGAGATCACCGACGAGGCCATCGCCGCCGCCGAGGACGAGTTCATCGCCGGGGTGGAGGCGTCCGGGAGCACCCTCGAGGACTTCCTCGCCGAGAACGAGGTGACCGAGGACCTCTTCGACGTCGCCATCTTCCAGCAGGTAGCCCAAGAGGAGCTCATCGACCACTTCTCCGAGTCGGTCGAGGTCACCGCCGAGGACGTGGAGGCCCAGTTCAACGCGGAGTTGCAGTCGCGCTCGGAGGTCTGCGCCGCCCACATCCTCATCGGCGTCGACCCCGAGAACGGCCCCGACGCCGCCGAGGCGCAGGAGATCGCCGAGGAGGTCTTCGCACTGACGATCGAGTCCGGCGCCGACTTCGCCGCCCTCGCCCAGGAGTACTCCACCGGCCCGTCGGGCCCCGACGGCGGCGACCTCGGGTGCGCCCCGCCCGCCAGCTACGTGCCGACGTTCGGCCAGGCCACCCTCGATGCCGAGATCGGCGAGCCCTTCGGGCCGGTGCAGACGGAGTTCGGCTGGCACATCATCCTCGTCAACGACCGCACGGTCCCCGAGCTGGCCGACCTCGAGGCCGAGCTCACCGACTCCGTGGCCACGATCAAGGCCAGCCAGGAGTTGACCGAGTGGTACACAGACGCAGTGGCCTCGGCCGACGTCACCGTCGACGAGGAGTTCGGGACCTGGGCGGAGGACCCGACCACCGGCGTCTTCGGGGTCATCCCGCCGGCCGCTTCCTGATCCCATGACCATCACCGTCGTCGGGCTCGGGCCCGGGACGCTCGAGCGGATGACCCTCGGGGCACGCCGGCTCCTCGACGCCCCCGACACGACGGTGGTCCTCCGCACCATCCACCACCCGGCGGCAGCCGAGGTGGCCGCGCTCCGGCCCGACGTCGTGACCTGCGACGACCTCTACGAGGACCTGTCCGACCACGCCGACGTCTACGCCGCCATCGCCGAGCGGGTCGTCGGCCTGGCCGACGACGGACCGGTGGTCTACGCGGTCCCGGGGAGCCCGCTGGTGGGGGAGCGGGCGGTCGGCCTGCTTCGTCGAGCGGCCGAAGCCGTGGGACGGCGCATCGACGTCCTCCCCGCCGAGTCGTTCCTCGATGCCGTGCTCGCCGAGGTGGCCGTCGACCCGTTGGCCGACGGCCTGCAGGTGCTCGACGCGCAGGAGCTCCCGGTCGACCTCGTCCTCGCTTCCCCGACCATCATCGGTCACCTGACCCTGCCCCACCTGGTCGTCGACGTGCGGGACCGCCTCGTCGAGCTGCTCGGCGACGACGCCGAGGTGACCGTGCTCGCCGATCTCGCCACCCCCGACCGGCTGGTGCGGCGGATTCCGGTCGCCGCCCTCGACGAGAGCATGGCCGGCTTGCGGGTGTCGCTGTTCATCGCTCCCCAACCCGCCGGGCTCCTCGGCGCGGTCGAGACGATGCGCCGACTGCGGGTCGAGTGCCCGTGGGACGCCGAGCAGACCCATCGATCGATCCTCCCGAATCTCGTCGAGGAGACGTTCGAGGCCCACGACGCCCTCGCCGCCATCGGCGCCGACGTCCCCGGTGGCGACGAGCCCGACTGGGGCGCCTACGCCGACGCCGAGGAGGAGGTCGGGGACGTGCTGTTGCAGGTCCTCTTCCACGCCGTCATGGCCGAGGAGACCGGCGGGTTCTCGGTGGAGTCGGTCGCCACCCAGCTGCGCGACAAGCTCGTACGCCGCCACCCCCACGTCTTCGGCGACGTCGAGGCAGGCACCGCCGCCGACACCCTCGCCCGGTGGGAGGCCATCAAGGACGCCGAGCAGGGACGCGAGAGCCTCATGGACGGTGTGGCCCCCTCGATGCCGGGGATCTCCCGCTCCCACAAGCTCGGCGAACGGGCGGCCCGGGTCGGTTTCGACTGGCCGGATGCCGCCGCCGTCCTCGAGACCCTGCGAGGCGAGCTCGACGAACTCGAGGCCGACCTCGACGACGCCGACCGCGCTGCCCACGAATGGGGCGACGTCGCCTTCACCCTCGTCATGGCGGCCCGCCACCTCGGCCTCGATCCCGAACTCGCCCTCCGGGAGGCCGCGACCCGCTTCGAGACCCGATTCCGCGCCATGGAGGCGCGAGCG
>CAZTLW010000044.1:0-16043 GCA_964614585.1 uncultured Acidimicrobiia bacterium
CTGCCCGGCCCCCGACTCGCCATCCGCGGCCACTGACGGCCGCCTCACCAGATCGGCCAGGGGAGTGGGGGCCGGTCGGTCGGTGGCGCCGGATGGGTCCGTCGGCGCACCAACTCGATGACCCGGGCGGCGAAGGCGTTCGCCTCGGGCCCCCCGAGGGATGACCCGACGAGATCGGCCAGCACGTCGAGGCAGTCGGTGAGCCCGGCGACGGCGGCATGCATCGACGCAGGCAGCCGCTCGCCGGCGAAGCCCCACAACACCGTCCGCAGCTTGTCGTCGGGGTGGAAGGTGAGGGCGTTGTCGATCGCCCAGATCCGGCCGGTCTCGTCGCCGAGCAGGTGGCCGAGCTTGCGGTCGGCGTTGTTGGTCACGAGGTCGAGCACCGCGATCGGCCAGACCCGGTCGTCCATCGTCGGGTGGACGAGGTCCCGCTGGTCGACGTCGGGGTCCTCGTGGAGGTACCGCTGGGCCGACCCCGGACCGTAGGGGCCCGTTGCCCAGTGGGTCTCGGGCACCACCCCCAGGCCGGCCGCCTCGCTCACCCGGTGGGTGAGCACCTCCCGGATCGCGAGGGTCGCCAGCGGGAAGTCCCAGAGCGGCGACTCGCCCCGCACCGGCTTGTAGACGACGAGCGTGTCGTCGGCGAGCCGACCCAGCATCGTCGCGTTGGAGGCACCGTGCAGGTGCCCGAGCACCTCCACCACCTCCCAGTGGGGCTCATCGATCGGGGTGGTGTCCATTGGTCGCCGGGCACTGGTGGCCGGCCGGGTCCATCGGGAGTCGGCAGAGCTCGCAGACCTCCCGGCCCGCCCCCACCACCTCTCGGGCGCGGGCCGCCATGGCCTGCAGCTGTTCGGGTGCCACCTGGAAGGTGACCTCGTCGTCCTCGTCGACCGATCCGAGCTCCACGGTCACGAGCTCCCGTCCCTCGGTGGCCCGCAGCACGATCGACCCGATGCGGAACCGGGGGATGAAGGTGCCGGGCTCGTCGGGGAAGGCATCGAGGATCCTCGTCACCGCGTCGGGATCGGAGACGTGGCCTGCCTCGGCGAGGAGCTCCAGCGAGCGGTCGGCGAGGGCGTCGATCTGGGCCTTCTCGGCCACGAACCAATACGGGTCGCCGCCGGTGACGACGTGGACGAAGAACGTGCGGTCGCCGGGACGGCCGATCGCCGCCGCCAGCAGCACCTCGGCCGGTCCGAGGTCCTCGGAGCTCATGGGGCGTGCCTCCCGTTGATCTGGACGACGTGGGCCGGCGCACCCTTGACGAGGTCGACCACCGAGATCGACGCCGGGGCGACGCCGATGCGCTGGAAGAGGTCGAACGGCTGGCCGAGGTAGTGCGACAACACGAGCTTGATGACGTCGGCGTGGGAACAGGCGATGACCGTGTCACGGGCGCCGGCCTCGGCAGCGAGGGCCTCGACGGCGGCCACCGCCCGGTGCTGGACGTCGACGAATGCCTCGCCGTCGGGGAACGTGAACCGGGAGGGTGCGACCTGCACCGTCCGCCAAGCCTTCAGCTTGGCGAGCGACGCCAACGTGCGGCCCTGCCATCGTCCGAAGTCGACCTCTTCGAGACCGGGCTCGATCGTCGGTTCGAGGCCGTGGGCGGCGCCGATGACGGTGGCGGTCTCCACGCAACGCTGCACCGGCGAGCTGACCAGCCGGGCGGGGCGCACCCCGACGAGGGCGTCGCGAGCCGCCTCGGCGATCTCCACGCCGGAATCGCCCAGCCCGACCCCGGGCAACCGGCCGGTCAGCTTGCGGCCGGTCTCGGGGGTGGGGGCGTGGCGGACGAGGATGACTCGGGGCATGGTCGGCCACCCTAGAAGGGTGCCCGAGTTGGTCGGAGGTCAGCGTCCATCGGCCAGGAAGAACACGCAGGCGACACCGAACACCACGGATCCCGCGACGACCCACGGATCTCCCGTGGCGATGCCGGCGACGAGGAAGCACACGGCGCTCGCCAGGAACAGCCACCAACCGATCTGCTGGAAGCGCGACATGGTCACCCCGCCCGTGCCGGCATGGGCCGGCCCGCCAGTGCCTCGATGAGGTTCCGGGCCGCCAACTCGGCCATGGCCGCCCGGGTGCGATGGGTGGACGAGCCCAGGTGGGGGATGACGGTGGCCCGGGGCAGGGCGAGGAGCGGATGGTCGGCGGGCATCGGCTCGGGGTCGGTCACGTCGAGCGCCGCCCACGAGATCGTCCCATCGGCCAGGGCCTCGACGAGGGCGTCGGTGTCGACCACGGGGCCCCGGGAGACGTTCACCAACCCGGCAGTGGGCTGCATCCGGGCGAGGGCGGCGGCGTCGATGAGGCCGGTCGTCTCGTCGGTGAGTGGCACCGTGACGACGACGTGGTCCGACTCGGCGAGCAGGTCTGGTAGCGGGACGACGGTCACGCCGAGGTCGGCCTCGACGTCGGGATGGCGGCTGCGGGTGGTGGCGAGCAGCCGGCAGCCGAACCCACCGAGTCGACGGGCCACGGCCCGCCCGATCCGGCCGAGCCCCACGATCCCGACGGTGCTCGCCGACACCTCGGCTCCCATGAGCAGGTCCGGGTCCCACGGGCCCCAGCGACCCGCCCGCACGTGCGCCACGCCCTCGGGGAGGCGCCGGGCGCCGGCCAGCAGCAGGGCGACGGCGAGGTCGGCGGTGGCCTCGGTCAAGACGTCGGGGGTGTGGCCGACGGGGATGCCGGCGGCGGCGAAGGCGGCGACGTCGACGTTGTCGACGCCCACGGCCATCTGCGACACCGCCCGGAGCCGGGGCGCGGCTTCGATGACGCTCCCGTCGAGGCGGTCGGTGAGCATGGAGTAGAGGCCGTCGGCATCGGCGACCCGGGCGAGCAGCTCGGCGTGTGGCATGGCCCGGTCCTCGTCCCAGCAGTCGACCTCGGCCTGGTCGGCCAGCATCTCGAGGGCCCGCCCCGGTGGGCGGCGGGTGACCAGCACCTTCACGAGAACAGGTCCTGGCGGTCGGCGAGCAGCTCCGGCCCGTTGTTGGCGACGCTGCCGACGGCGTCGCCGATCGGACGGGCGACGATCCGACCGGGCGAGGCCCGGTCGAGTACGGGGGCGACGACTTCGGGGTCGGTGAGATCGCGATCGAGCCAGTCGTCCCAGGTCTCCGGCGGCAGCCAGACCGGCATCCGGTCGTGGATGTCGGCGATCTCGTCGGCGGCGTCGGTGGTGATGATGGCGCACGTCCGGACCGGCTCCCCGGTGGCGGGATCCGTCCACCGTGACCAGATCCCGGCAAAGACCATCTCCCCGTCGGCGAGGTCGACGTGGTGGGGGATCTTGCCCCGCCCCGTCTGCTGCCACTCGTAGAAGCCGTCGGCGGGGATCAGGCAGCGGCGATACCGGAAGGAGTCGCGAAAGGCGGGCTTGGTGGCGACGGTCTCTGCCCGGGCGTTGATGTGGATCGTGCGGGCGTCGTCCGCCCACGACGGGACCAGTCCCCAGCGCATCGACCCGAGCAGGCGGTCCCCCCGGTGCTCGGCCACGGCGTACACGGGGTCGGTGGGAGCGACGTTCCACGACGGCGGGAGCGGGGCATCGAGGGCCGGTTGGGCGTCGAAGACGCCGACCCAATGGTCGAGATCGGCCGCCTGCACGAATCGTCCGCACATGCCCGCGGACGTTAGGCCGCCCGGAGCGCTCCGTCGGGGCGGGCGTAGGCTCGGCCACCTCGACACCAGGAGCCGAGATGGGCCGCATCCTCCCCGACGAGCCGTACGCCGACCTCGACGCCTACCTGGCCGCCGGTGGCGGACGGGCCCTGGCGGCGGCGACCCGCCGGGGGCGGGCGGGCGTCATCGAGGAGGTGCGGGCCTCCGGCCTGCGGGGCCGGGGTGGTGCCGGCTTCCCGACCGGGATCAAGTGGGCCGGCATCGCCGACTCGGGAGCCGTCGATCGGTGGATGGTGTGCAACGCCGCCGAGGGCGAGCCGGGCACGTTCAAGGACCGATCCATCATCCGTGCCAACCCGTACGCGGTGCTCGAAGGGCTGGCGGTGGCGGCGTTCGCCATCGATGCCACCGGCGCCTTCATCGGCATCAAGGAGAAGTTCGTCGGCGAGGTCGACCGCCTCGCCACCGCCCGCGAGGAGCTCGCCGCCGCCGGCCTGCTCGGCGACGTCGGGATCGAGATCGTGACGGGACCCGATGACTACCTGTTCGGCGAGGAGAAGGCGCTGCTCGAGGCCATCGAGGGCCACGACCCCCTGCCCCGGCTCCATCCGCCCTACGTCCATGGGCTCTTCGAGGCACCGGGTGGGCCCTCGAAGCCCGCGGTGGTGAACAACGTCGAGACCCTCGCCAACGTCCCCGGCATCGTCACCGAGGGGGCCGAGTGGTTTCGCGAGCTCGGCACGGCGGCCTCGCCCGGCACCATCGTCTGCACGATCGGCGGCGACGTGGCCCGGGAGGGCGTGGCCGAGGTGGCGCTCGGCACGCCCCTCTCGGCGCTCGTCGAGGTCTTCGGGGGCGGCGTCCCGGGCGGTGCACCGAAGCTGGTCCTCAATGGGGCCTCCACCGGCCCGCTGACGGCGGCGGACCTCGACGTCCCCATCTCCTGGGAGGGTTTGGAGGCCGCCGGGTCGGCGCTCGGCTCGGCGGGTTTCACCGTGTACGACCACTCGGTGTGCGCCGTTGCGGTGGCGGTGGCCGTCAACGCCTTCCTGTTTCGGGGCTCGTGCGGCCAGTGTCCTCCGTGCAAGCTCGGGACCGGGGCGATCACCGGGGGGTTCGTGTCCCTGGCGATGGGCGGCGACGGTGATGCGCTCGACGAGATCGTCGCCTGGACGCAGCGGGTCACCGACGCCAACCGGTGCGGGCTCGGCGCCGGGGCCCGGGCCTTCACGACCGGCCTGCTCCGCCGCTTCCCCGAGGACGTGGCCCACCACCTCGAGGGTGGGACGTGTCCGTCGGAGCGGACGGTGGCGGTCACGACGATCCTCGACCACGACCCGGAGGCCGGACGCTTCGTGCACGCCGAGCCGGTCGACACCGATCGACCGGGCGGATGACGGGCCGGTCCGGCTCCGGCGTCCGTCCCGTAGGACCGCCATGACGGCCGTCGCCTGGTTCCGCCGCGACCTCCGCGTCGCCGACAACCCCATCCTCGCGCTGGGCGGGGATCGGGTCGTGCCGCTCTTCGTGATCGACCCGCGCCTGTTCCGTCCGGGGGAGCGGCGCACCGACGAGTTGGTGCGGCGGTTGCACGGCCTCGACGCGGTGCTCGCGGAGCGGGGCGGCCGGCTTCGGGTCGAGTCGGGGCCACCCGAGGACGTGGTCACGGCCGTGGCCGCCGAGGTCGGTGCCGAGCGGATCGTCGCCAACCTCGACGTGTCGCCGTATGCCCGACGCCGCGACGAGGCGGTCGCCGACCGCGTCCATCTCGATGGTCGGTGGGGGACGTTCGTCCATCCGCCGACGGCCCTCCGGACCCAATCGGGCACGCCGTACCGGGTGTTCACGCCTTTCGGTCGGTCGTGGTTCGACGCCGGGCTGCCCGAGCCGGTCGACGTCGACGCCGACCTCACGGGCGACGTCGGGGAGGGACTGCCGGAGCGGACGGGCGACCCGGTCTCCGAGCACGCGGCATGGGGTCGGGCGGGGGCCTGGCTGGCGGGCCCGGTCGAGGCGTACCCCGAGACCCGCGACCGCCCCGCCCTCGACGCCACCAGCCACCTCTCGATCGACCTCAAGTACGGCAGCATCGGCCCCGCGGCGCTCGCCCGGGCGACCGGCACCGACTCCGAGGGGCGCCACGCCTTCGTCCGCCAACTCGCCTGGCGCGACTTCTGGGCCCAGTTGCTGTGGCACCACCCCGAGACCGTCACCGAGCCGCTCAACGACCGGTTCGCCGCCTTCCCGTGGCGGGACGCCCCCGACGACCTGGCGGCGTGGCGCGACGGCCGCACCGGGGTGCCCATCGTCGACGCCGGCATGCGCCAACTGGCGACGACCGGCTGGATGCACAACCGCGTCCGCATGGTGGTCGGCTCGTTCCTCGTCAAGCACCTGCTGATCCACTGGACGGAGGGCGAGCGGCACTTCCGGCGCCTGCTCCTCGACGGGGACGTCCCCCAGAACGTCGGCAACTGGCAGTGGGTGGCGGGCACCGGTGCCGACGCCGCCCCCTACTTCCGCGTCTTCAACCCCGTCCGCCAGGGCGAGCGGTTCGACCCCGACGGGGCGTACGTCCGCCGCTGGGTGCCCGAGCTCGCCGACGTGCCGCCCGAGCACGTCCACGCACCGTGGGAGCTGGGGCCGCTCGAGCGGTCGGGGCTCGACTACCCGGAGCCGATCGTCGGCATCGACGAGGGGCGGGACCGGGCGCTCGCCGCCTACGACATGGTCAAGGGCTAGCCCTCAGTCGAAGACGACGGTCTTGTTCCCCACGATGAGCACCCGGCGCTCGATGTGCAGCCGCACGGCGCGGGCCAGCACCACCTTCTCGAGGTCCTGGCCCTTGCGCACGAGGTCGGGGACCCCGTCGCGGTGCGACACCCGGGCGACGTCCTGGTCGATGATCGGTCCCTCGTCGAGGTCGGCGGTCACGTAGTGCGCGGTGGCGCCGATCACCTTCACCCCCCGGTCGTGGGCCTGGTGGTAGGGCCGACCCCCGGCGAACGCCGGCAGGAAGGAGTGGTGGATGTTGATGATCCGACCCGGGAAGGCATCGACGACGCGGGGGGAGAGGATCTGCATGTAGCGGGCGAGCACCACGAGGTCGACGTCGGCCTCGTCGAGGAGCTCCAGCATGGCGGCCTCCTGCCTTGCCTTGGTGTCCGCCGTGACCGGGAGGTGGTGGTACGGGAGTCCGTAGTGACCGACGATGGCGGCGTGGTCGGGATGGTTGGAGATGACCAGTTCCGGTGACCCGCCCAACTCGCGGGCTTCCCACCGGCCGAGCAGGTCGACGAGGCAGTGCGGCTGGCGGGAGGCGAGGATCGCCACCCGCGGCTCGGCGTCGGTGGTGTGGAGGCGCCAGTCCATCCCGTAGCGGTTGGCCACCTCCGCGAAGTCGCCACGGAGCCGTTCGACATCCTGGCCGTCGAACTCGAACTCGACCCGCTGGACGAAGAGGCCGCCGGTCCGATCGACGTGCTGGTCGGCGTGAACGATGTTGGCGTCGCGGTTGGCGAGGAAGGTCGCCACCGCCGCCACGAGGCCCGGGCGGTCGGGGCAGGTGATGAGGAGGGTCGCCGTGGACATCGGCGGCAGGGTAGGTGGGCGGTACGGTCGCGGGGTGCGGTACTTCGCCTACGGGTCCAACCTGTGGCCGGCCCAGTTGTCGAGTCGCTGCCCGTCGGCCCGGGCGCTCGGCGTCGCCCGGCTCGACGGCTGGCGGCTCGCCTATCGCAAGCCGTCGTCGGACGGGTCGGCGAAGCTCGACGCCCAGCCCGACCCCGGGTCGGCGGCGTGGGGCGTGGTCTACGAGGTGGCCGACGCCGAGCGGCCCGACCTCGACAAGGCCGAGCCCGGGTACCGACGCCTGGGCGTCGACGTGGACCTCGACGGGAGGCCCGTGGCGGCGGTGACCTACTCGTGGCCCGGTGATCCAGCCCTGGTCCGGCCCTACGACTGGTACGTCGCGACGGCCGTCGCCGGGGCCCGCCACCACGGACTGCCGGACCACCACGTGACCTCCGTCCTCGAGGCCGTCGCCGATCCCGATCCGCTGGCGGCGGGGCTGTCGCCCCTCGCCGGCCATCCCGACTTCCCCGACCACACGGGGACGCTGTGGCAGCGGGACGGCACCGTGCTGTGGGTCCACGAACTGGCCGGCGACCTCGACGTCAGCCCGCGCATGTCGCCGGACGCCCCGGCGCTGCTGCGCTGGGGCCGGCGTCGCCTGCGGCTGGCCGGGTCACCAGCCCGGTACGAGCCAGGCGAGCACCCATAGCGAACCCATCCCGGCGGCCAGGGTCCAGGCGACGGACTTCGTCCACCACGCCACACCGAAGGCGACGGCCGCCGCCACGTGGCGGACGTCGAAGGGTCGCAGGCCGCCGTCGAGCGTGAGCACCCCCTGGGCGGCGATGGTGGCGAGCACGGTCGGCGCCACCAGGCGGAGGGCCCGCTCGCCCAGCGGCGGGATCGACACCCGGCCCAACAGCGCGATGAGCGACACCCGCAGCAGGTACGTGCCGACCCCGGCGATGACGACCACCGCGAGGGGGCTCACTCGCCCACCGCCAGCCCGGCGCCGATGCCGACGACGGTGCCGGCCAGGATCCCGAGGTTGAGCGGGAGGCCGACGCCGGCCACCGCCACCGTGGCGGCTGCCAGCGCTCCGACGACGTCCGCCCGCCGCCGGATCGTGGGAACCAGCAGGGCGATGAACATGAGGGGGACGGCGAAGTCGATCCGCCACGAGGCCGGGATCCCGGTGCCGACTGCGACGCCGACCCAGGTCGCCACGTGCCACGGCACCCACAGGGTGAGGGCTCCGCCGAGGAAGAACCAGCGGCGCAGCTCCGGGTCCTCGAGGGTCTCGAACCGCAGCAGGGAGGTGACTGCCGCCTGGTCGGTGATGAGGTAGGGCAGCGTGAACCGCCAGGCCGGGGGGAACTCCCCGAAGGCCGGAGCGAGCGCCCCCGAGTACATGAGCATGCGGGCGTTGATGACGAGGGCGGCCCCGACGGCCACGAACCATGCCGCCCCCGAGTCGAGCAGTTCCACGATGGCCACCTGGGAGGCACCGGCGAACACGATCGTGGACGACAGGCCTCCGACCACGGCCGGCACGACGGTCGAGGCCGCCGCCACCACGCCGAAGGCGAGGCCGAAGGGAATGGCGCCGACGGCGAGGGCGGCGACCGCCCGGATGCCGTCGAGCACGGCATCGCGAGGCGTCGTGGGGAGGGGGCGATCCATGACCGATCGATGCTGGCAGATCGACGACCCGCCCACGCCTAGCGTTGGCCGCATGCGACGCGCCCTCCGCTGGCTCGGTGCTCTGGTGGCGGCGGTGCTGGTCGTCCTCGCCGGCTGGGTCGCCTGGGTGAACCTCGTCTCGATCCCGGCGACCGAGACCCTGTCCGTCACCGACGGGCCCGGGACCCTGGTCGACGTCGCCGACACCCGTGTCCACGTCCGCACCTGGGGCCCGGACGACGGTGAGCCGATCGTGTTGGTCCCCGGGTTCGGCCCGCCCGGTTTGGTGCTCTTCGAGGACCTCGCTGCCGAGTTGGCGGCGGCCGGGCGTCGGGTCGTCGGCGTGGACCTGGTGGGCTTCGGGTGGAGCGAGCGACCCACCGAGGCGGGCCCGCATCTCACCGTCCGCGGTCGGGCGGACCTGCTCAAACGCGTCGCTTACGAGTTGGGCCTCGGCGCCGTCGACGTTGTCGGCCACTCCTATGGGGGTGGGGTGGTGGCCCAGTGGGCGCTCGACGCCCCCGGCAGAGTCGACGAGTTGGTGCTCGTCGCCGCCCAGGTGTACGGCGAGGGCGGCGGCGTCGGGGGAGTCCTCGGTGGGCTGCCGCTCGGCATCGGCCGGGCGGTCTCGTTCACGGTGGTGGGCGCCGGGCCGGCGGCGTCGGCCCTGTACGGGTTGGAGTGCGACGTCGGCGGTGCCTGCCCGACCGACGAGCAGCTGGAGACGTGGTCCCGGCCGGCCCGGGTGGCGGGGACTTCGACGGGTCTCGTCGCCATCTCGCGGACGGAGCCGGATGCCGACCCACCGGGCGCCCTGCCGGCGGCTCCCACGCTCGTGGTCTGGGGTGCCAACGACACGATCATCCCGCTGGAGCAGGGTGAGCGACTCGCCGGCGAGTTGGGGAACGGCCGGCTCGCCGTGGTGGAGGGCGCCGCCCACACCCCCTTCCTCACCCACTCCGCCGACGTCGCCGACCTGGTGCTCGAGCACACGTCCGATTGACCCTTGACCCGCCCCTCGGGGACGCGTACCTTGTGATCAGGATCACATATTTGGATGGGCTCGGGCGCCACCCAGCGGGCGAGGACCGGGTTCCCGCCCGAAGGCCGCCGTAGCCGATACGGAGCGCCGATCGAGCCCATCACGACAGGAGCCCCGGTCCCCGGACCGGGGCTCTGGTCATTCGAAGACGACGGTCCCGTCCCGCAGCCGGAGTGCCACGTCGCCCGCCAGGACGCCCGACGCCCGGTCCGTGAACACCTCGGCGCGCCAACCCTCGACCAGGTGCTCGGGGGGCTCGCCGACCGCGAGGGCGTGGAGCTCGCCCACCGTGGCCACGAGGCCGGCGGCGATGCCGCTGGCGGTGGCGACGTGGTCCCGCAGCACCCGAAGCACCGTGGCCGCCTCGGATGGCTCCGGCTGGGGTGCGGGCGCCTCCGGCCACTCGGCCTCGTCGGTGGCCTCGGCTTCGGCGAGCACCGCCTCCAACGACTCGACCAGCCGGTTGGCGCCGCGGTCGGGGAAGTTGCGGACGGAGCGGAATGCCTGGCGGGTGGCGGGTGGGGAGTAGGCGAGGTCGGCGAGGGTCACGTCCGACAGGATCCACTGGCGGGGCTTGTCGACCCTGGCAGCCTCCCGCTCCCGCCAGGCGGCCAGGTGGGCGAACCGGTTCAGGACCCGACGGTCGTTCGTGCGGGTGCGCAGGCTCTGCCAGGCGTCTTCCGGTGGGGTCGGTGCCCAGCGGTCCGGGTCGAGGTAGCGGCGATGCTCCTCGAGGGCATACCGGCGATGGCCCCGGTCGTCGAGGTCCTCGAGTATCTGCGGGTGGATCTCCGCGAGGTGGGTGACGTCGGCGGCGGCGTAGTCGGCCTGTCGCTCGGGCAGGGGCCGACGCCGCCAGTCGGACATTCGCGGGCCCTTGTCGAGTCGGGTCCGCAGGTAGGCGCCGACGAGGTTGCCGTACCCCGCGGTGGCGCCCTTGCCGCAGAAGGCCGCAGCCAGTTGGGTGTCGAAGACGTCGTGGGGGATGGCACCGACGTGCCGGTGCACGATCGCCAGGTCGGCGTGGCCGGCGTGCACCACCACCTGGGGGCCATTCGGGTCGACCAGGGACGACCAGAGCGGGTCGAGATCGGTGGCCAGCGGGTCGACGAGGTGGGGCTCGCCGTCGATGCCGACCTGCACGAGGCAGACCTCCGGCCAGTACCGCTTTTCCGAGTGGAACTCGGTGTCGAACGTGACGGTGGTGGCGGCGGCGACGGCGGTGGCGAGGTCGGCGACGCCGGCGGGGGTGTCGATGAGGGAGTGGGGCACGTCTCCGATGTTGGCACGGCCGCCGCCACACCGGGGGTCCCCGAGACGTCTCGGGGAGCTCCCCGATGGTGGGACCGGGCCGATGGGCGGACCATGGGGGTGACCAAGGAGGTTCACATGACCAACCACCAGACGCACGGCGAGTCCGCCGAGCCCCTCGCCTACGTGGGCGCCGCCATGGCGCTCGGGTTCGGAGCACTCGGCGTGGTGCTCGCCTGGGACCGGATGGCCGCCATGACCCAGGTGCTCGTGCTCGCAGCCGCCGCCCTGGTGCTGGCGGCTGCCTCGCTCATCACGCCGGTCCGACTCCCGGCGTTCGGCCGGGTCGCCGACGTGTCGGCCTCGACCGGGGCGGTCCTCGCCGGCTGGGCGGCCGGGCTGGCGACCCACACCCTCGGAGCGACGGTTCCCCTGGCCCTGGCGGTCGGGGCGTTGGTCGGGGCGTTGGCGGCCGGCGTCGCCCATCTCCGGCGCCACGGCACGCTGCCCCACGTCGTCGCCGGGACCGGCGTGGTCGGGGCGGCGGTGTGGCTCGGCGTCGACTTCGGAGCCGAGGCGGCGATCGCCGGGACGATCGCCATCGCCGTCGGGCTGGGGTGGTGGGCGCTCGGGCTCGCCGAGGTCGTGGTCCCGGTCAGGGCGGCCGTCGTCGGGGCCGGCCTCAATGTCATCGGCGGAGCAGCCATCACGCTGGCCGCCGAGGAGGCGTGGCCGCTGTTGGCGGTGGTCGTGGCGACGCTGCTCTTCGCCGGGGCGGCCCTGCGGGACCTCGAACCGGTGGCGCATCGGGCGCTGGCGACGGCCACCGGGCTGTTGGCCGTCGCCAAGGCCGGGCTGCTCATCGACGACCCGGCCCTCCGCCTGGTGGTGGTCGGTCTGGCCATCGGTGTCGCCCTCGTGGTGGCGGCGACGACGATCGCCCGTCGCAGTCGCCCGACCGTCGATGGGGGGGAGCCGTCACCCCAGCAGGGCTAGGCCCCGGTGGGGACTCGTTCGGTGTCGAGGGCCACGGCCCCGCCGGCCACGAGGGCCTGGGCCGCCCAGTAGGTGACCATGATCACCCACCGGGCGCCCGGGACCTCGGGGCCGAATCGGTCGATGGCGATCAACGAATCCGAGACGCCGAAGGACACCAACCCCACGAACGTGGCCCAGACGGCCGGGCGGGACAGGTCGGTGCCCAGCAGGCTCCCGCCCCGCCACATGGCGATGCAGAGCACGGCGGCGTAGACGGCCACGGGGAGCAGCAAGTCGCCGGCGCCGCCGGCGAGGGCGGCGGTGAGTCCCACCCCCCAGATCGCGAAGGGGATCGCGGTGCCGGGGGAGAGGCGACGATCGAGGCCCCAGAGGGCGCCCAGGTACCAGAGGTGGCCGACGAGGAAGGCGACCAGGCCCGGCACGAACCGGCCGAGCTCGAGGAGGAGGTCACCGGTGGCGCCGAAGACGAGCCCCATGCCCACGAGTGTCCGATAGCGGGTGCGGGGAGCGACGGTGGCGACCACCAATGCGAGGACGAGGACGGGGATCGGCTTGGTGACGAGCCGCAGCGTCGGGAGGTCCAGGGCGAGTCCGACGAAGAACGCCGCGGCCGGGATGCCGAAGGCCCATGGTGCCCAGCGGGGGATGCGGTCGTCCATCGGGGGAGACGCTACGCACCGCGAAACGGCTTCGGACGTCCCCCGACCAGTCCGATGAAGGTCCGGATGTCCATCGACCCGTCCGCGGGGCTGCCGCGATCCTTCTTCGTCGTCGTCCCCGTGCTCGTGATGGGGCTCTGGCTCGCGGCCGGCAGCCCGCTGCCGGCACCGAACGACGCACTCGGCTCGGTCGACGTGGTCGTGGTGGCCTCCGGCGAGCAGGGCCAGACGGTGGAGGGCGACGTCCGGCTGACCACGGGGGCCGCCCACCGACTCGGGTCCCCGATTCCGGTCGACCAGCCGGTGCTCGGCTTCGTGGTGGCGGACGGGTACCTCCCCGAGCCGGTGGTCGTCTCGCCGTTCGATCCGTCACCGGTGCGGGTTCGTCTGCTCGCCGAGTCGGGGGTGGGCGGCGATCGCCGCATCCTCCACTTCGGCGGGGACACGATGGTCGGGCGCCGCTACCTCGAGGATGCCGCCGGGGGGATCCCCGACGAGGCGGCCGCCCGGGCCCTGGTGGCCGACCTCGCCCCTCTCTTCGGCGCCGCCGACCTCTCGGTCCTGAACGTGGAGTCGGTCGTGGGCGACATGGCGCCGGGCGGCGCCTATCCGGCCAAGCGCTTCCTCGTCGCCACGCCCGAGCACGGGGTGGCGGCGCTGGAGGCGCTCGGCGTCGACGTCGCCACGCTCGGCAACAACCATGCCTTCGACTGGGGTGAGGCGGGACTGCGGACGACCGTGGAGGCCCTCGCGGCCGGGGGCATGGCGACGGTCGGGGCCGGTGCCGATCCCGACGTGGCCCGGGCACCGCTCATCGTCGACGTGGAGGGCCTGGGCGTCGCGATCCTGTCGTACACCACGGTCACGGGCGACGTCGTCAACGATGCCCTGCCCACCGGTGATGCGGCGGTGCCCGCCGACCTCCCCGCCGAGGACGCCTGGCAGTACGAGGAGCGAGCCGTCGTCGGCACCGCCCTGGATTGGCCCGAGGGGCCGATGCGTGCCGGCGATGCCTGGCGGCGTTTCGATGCCGTCGAAGGAGACCTCGATCCGGCCGTGGTGGGAGACGTCTGGGCGGAGATGGCCGCCGTCTTCCCCGAACTGCAGGACTGGGTCGCCCGACGGGGCCACGGTGGCGCCGCCCACTTCGAGCGCCGAACCGCCGCCGTGGACGTCGCCACGGCACGGTCGGCGGGTGCCGACCTCGTGGTGGTGGCCCTCCACGGTGGGCACCAGTACGCCCCGGTCGCCTCCGAGTACCTGCTCGGCGCCGTGGACGACCTCGTGGCGGCCGGCGCCGACGTGGTGGTCGGCCACCATCCCCACGTGGTGCAGGGCGTGGCGCTCGTCGATGGGGTGCCCGTTGCCCACAGCCTCGGCAATCTCGTCTTCGACCAGGACTTCGGCGCCACGTTCCCATCGGTGGTGATGCGAGTGGTCGTCGATGACGAAGGGGTCGTGGCGACCCGGTTCTATCCGATCGAACTGGTCGGCCACCGTCCGGTCCCCGTGGGCGGTCCCGCGGTCGGGGCGGCGCTCGACCGCCTGGCCGCCCGGTCGGCTGGTGGGCTGACGGCGACCCGAATGGGGGACGGCACCGTCTCGCTCACGCCCGGAGCCTGGCCGGGTGGGGGACTCGAATCGGTGGGTTGGGGCTTCGAGCTCACCGAACGGTGGGACGACCCGACAGCGATGGGCGCGGAGTGCGAGCTCCTGGACCGCGGCTCCTTCGAGGATGTCGAGGCCGACGGGCGGCAGGACGGGGCGGGCCAATGGTCGCTGTCGGATGACGCCCACGTTCGCCGCATCGCCGATGCTCCCGATGGCCGGTCGGTCCTGCACCTCGAGGACTCGGCGCTGGCTCGGCCGATCAGTCGCATCCCGGTGCCGTCGCACCGTGTCCACGACGCCGACGGGGCGGCGATGGACGACGCCCGTTCCCTGGAACTCCGCCTGGTCGTTCGGGGACGATCGGGCGGGGCAATGGTGCGATTCGACACCTACCGGTTCGACGACCGGGATCCCACCCGGGCGCCGACGTCGACGATGCTCGGCTCGGTCGAGGTGCCCGTTGCCGTGTCCGGCGAGTGGTCGGAGGCCCGGGTGGCGGTCCCATCGGAGGCCCTCGACGGTGGCGCCAACTCGCTCCTCCCGTATCTGGTCCACGAGGGGTCGCCCGGCGAGTGGTTCGAGGTCGATGACGTCCGCCTCGTGGAGACTCGTCCGAGCGGCGTGGCCTGTTTCGGGTAGGTCAGCGGACGGTGCAGGCGACGCCCCAGTCGTAGGGCAGGAAGTCGACCTCCGGGGAGGTGTCGGCGACCCAGTCGGCGGTGGCATCGTCCAGCCAGGGCATGAGGGAAGTGAGCACGGCTCGGCCGCCGGCGGGGAGCAGCGTCGGCATGCGATGCGGGCGGGTGAAGTCGGCGCCGTACCACTGGAAGATCTTCGACAGCGAGACCCGGCCGGCGGACCGGTCCACCACCACGGCGCCGTCGGCCAGCAGCGTGCGGAGTTGGTCGTCGAGGGTGTCGTCGAGGTCGGAGCCCCGATAGGGCTCGGCACGCAGCGTCGGGCAGGACACGGAGCCACAGACGAGGGCGGCGTGGATGCGGGGGTCACCGAACCGCCGCACCTTGGCGTGCTCCACGGCGTCCAACGAGAGGTGCTCACCATCGACGCGGAGGAACGGCCGGCTGAACCCGCCGGGGATGCGCAGCACCGACCCCGAGTCGGTCGCCAACACCTCGGCGGCCAACGACAGGGCCCCGGCGTTGTAGACGTTGATCCAGTAGGCGAGCGCCTCGTCGCGACGCAGTGCGTCTGGTTGGGCCGTCGCAGCTGCGTCGAGGTACGCCCGGATCTCGGGCACCAGGTCGGTCAGTGCGCTCGTGCCCTGCTCGCCCAGGCGCCGGAGGATTGGGGCGAGCCGTCCGTGATCCCACTCGCCGACGCCGGAAGGTCGAGGCGTCCGGATCGACAGCAACGAGCGACCGATCGACCAGCCGAAGGCGGCCAGGTTGGGGCCGTCACTCATGAGGATCGCCGGGCGGAGCGTCGCATGGTGGGAGGAACGATGGCATCGCGCCGATGATTCCCGATGTCACCGGCGCCGAACCCGCGATTCGGTCATGGGGGCCTGGAGACGTACCGGCGGCCGAGCGGGCTGGTCCAGGTCGTGGACCCCGTGGTGGCAT